>NZ_BJWY01000132.1 GCF_007990715.1 Nocardia seriolae NBRC 15557
GGACACTAGAATGTAATCGGGGTGGGGATCCCGAGATGAAAAGCCGCGCAGCAGACCGCAATTGCCCGTATTGCCGGAGCAGGCCGGTCTGTGTGATTGCAGATTCGTGAGCCGTCTGGAGATTGCAGAATGAAGAAGACGATCGTGGATATCGACGCCGCCGTTCTCTACCTGCGGGTATCCGGCGAACGCCAGACTCACACGGCCGTCGATATCGACCCCGACGGACTGTCGATCCACACTCAGCGCGAGAAGGGGACCGCGAAGGCCGACAGTCTCGGCGCTCAGGTGGTGAAGGAGTTCGTCGAGCCGGGCAAGTCCGCAAAGACTCTCTCCGGCCGCAAGGCGTTCGGGGAGATGATCGCCTACCTGCACGATCATCCCGAGATCAAGTACGTGATCGTGTACATGCGCTCCCGCGCGTTCCGCAACCGATTCGACGCCGCGATCGTCCAGGTCCAGTTGCAGAAGATGGGCGTTCGGCTGGTCTCGGTGAAAGAGGACTTCGGCGAGGGCCCCTACGCCGAAGCCATGGAGGGGATGCTCGACATCATGAACGACCTGCAGAACCAACTGCAGGGACTCGACATTCAAGACAAGATGCTGCAGAAGGCCATCAACGGCGGCACCAACGGCTATGCCCGGCTCGGATACGTCAACACCAAAGCCGAGTATGAAGGCAAGTGGTTCAACACCATTGAGCTCGACCCCAAGCGCGCACCGCTGGTCAAGATGGCCTGGGAACTCTACGCCACCGGCGGCTACACCCTCGAACGCCTCGAAGCCGCCATGGCCGACATGGGCCTGACGTGCCGGGCACGCGGCAAGCTGCCCGAGCGTCCCGTCGACGCCAAGCAATACCACCGCATGTTCAGCGAAGACGCGCTCTACTACCTCGGTTTCGTCCTCTACAAAGGCCAGGTATACCCCGGCCGCCACGAGCCCCTCGTCGACCAGGACCTCTTCGACCGCGTACAAGAAGTGCGCAACATGCGCAGCAAACCCGGCCAGCGCGACCGCGTACTCCAGCACTACCTCAAAGGCGTACTGTTCTGCCGTCGCTGCCGCGAGAACCAGCGCACCTCACGCTTCATCTACACCGAGGCCCGCAGCCACACCGGCCGCCGCTACGACTACTTCCTGTGCCGGGCCCGCCAAGACGGCGACTGCGACATGCCCCACCTGCCCGCCGCCCTCGTCGAACAAGCTGTCACGGACAGCTACGCCGCCCTGCGACTGCCCGCCGCGTTCATCACTGAAGTCAACGCCCTGGTCGAATCAGCGCTGTCCGACGAGCAGGGCAGCGTCCGCGCCGTGCACGCCACAACCAAGGCGCGTCTGGCCGACCTCGACGGACAAGAAGAACGCCTGCTCGATCTCGCCGCCGACGGCACCCTCTCTCAAGACAAGATCAAAACCAGGCTCCGCAAGATCCAAGCCGAACGCGCCAAAGCCGAAGAAGGGCTGCTGTCCACGGGAGCCGAACTCGCCGCCGGAGCGGGAGTGCTGCGTCAAGCCCTCGACATCCTGTCCGACCCCTACACGATGTACCGCGACGCCAACGACGACACCCGCCGACTGATGAATCAGACCTTCTACCAACGCTTCTACATCGATGAAGACCTCACCGTCGGCCACGCGCTCAACCCACCCTTCGACGACTTCCACGAAGCCGTCCAGATCAGAGCGAGAGGCGCAGTTCACGTCGCCACGGCGACACCAGCGACCAGAAGAATGACCCGAGGCGAACAACCTGCCCGGGAAACCAAAAATCCCTCACTCGCCCGTGTCTACGCGGTCACGGGTTCGAGTAAGGGACATATTGTGGAGCTAAGGGGACTCGAACCCCTGACCCCCACACTGCCAGTGTGGTGCGCTACCAGCTGCGCCATAGCCCCGTGTTCACTTCTGTGCCAGCGGGGCGTTGCCCTGCTTGCTTGAACGAAGTTACACGACGGGTGGTGAACAAACCAAATCGCCTGGACAAAGGGTGGCGGGGGCGATCTTCTCGAGTTAGGCTCGAACGCATGTTCGATAGCCGAGAGGTGGAGGCGATGGGCGACGAGGAGCTGATCGACGCGCTGCGGCGGGCACACGGGGCGGCGGCGTTTGCGCAGGCGGCGGAAATCACAGCGGTGCGGGAGGTGTATCGCCGGCATCGGGCCGGGAATGCGGCGCCGGGGGCGGGCGGGGTGCGTGCCGGGGAGTTCGCCGCAGCGGAGATCGCGGTGGCGGTGCACGTGTCGGAGGGGGTGGCGGCGGCGCTCATCGATGTCGGGCTGGCGCTGGATTCGCTACCGGGGACCAAGCTGGCGTTCGCGGCCGGGCGGATCGATCTGTCGCGGGTGCAGGTGATCGCGGACTGTTTGCGCGGGCTGCCGCGCGAGGTGCGAGAAAGCTTGGAGCCCAAGCTGATCGACGCTGCGCTGCGCTCGGATCCGGCTCGATTGCGGCAGACCGCGCAACGCTGGGTCGCCCGGCTCGATCCGGAGGGCGAGACCCGCCGCCGGACCGAACGCGAGCAGGACCGCGATGTCCGTATCCGCGCGGTTCAGGACGGTATGGCGGTGTTCGACGGCCTGCTCCCGGCCGCGGGCGCACAGGCCGTGGCCATGCGCCTGCGGGAAATGAGCCTCCAGGTCTGTGACGACGATCCGCGCACCATGGCGCAACGCCGCGCGGATGCCCTCATCGCCCTCGCCGACGGCTCGGGCCGCCTGAGCTGCGGCTGCGGCAAAGGGCTCGACTGCCCCAAAGCCGATGTCCCCGCCACCCCGCGCCGCCCTCTGATCCAGGTCGGGGTCTCCGCCGAAACCCTTCTCGGCCTGCGCGACGACCCGGCCTTCCTGTCCGGCTACGGCCCGGTCGACGCCGCCCTGGCCCGCACCCTCGCCGAACATGCCCGCTTCCAGGTCATTCCCGAATACTTCCCGGACGAGAGCACGACGCGGGAAGCTCGGACCTCGGCGACCCCGCCGACCGCATCGGCTCCGGATCCGGACGCACCCGCCCGAACCGTGGATCCGGCCCGGACCCGCCGAGCGGCGACCGCCGCCGAAGCTCCATGGGAACGCGCGCTGACGGCCCGCGAGCGCACGGCCGCGGCGGCCCACGATGCCGAGCCCACGCCGGGCGTCGACCGTGGCCGCCTCATCTCCGCCCCCGGACCGGCCGAGCCTGCCGCGAAATCCGCGAAAATCGTTGCGGTGCGCCCCTTCTCCAACGCGCCCGCCCGCGAGGTCCGAGCCGTGGACGGCTCCTGCCGCTTCCCCGGCTGCACCATGCCCGCGGCGGAAACCGCCCTGGTCCAGTTCGACCCGTCCCCGGGTCGGCCGGTGCTCCCGCCGAACGCCGCCTACCGCGCGGTCCTGTGCACCCACCACCACCGCCTGAAGTCCCTGGCCGACAAGGGAAAACACCCCTGGCGCGTCTACCTGGCCGACAACGACCGCATGCGCTGGATCGACCCCAGCGGTGAGCCACACGAAACGGTCCGCGAGGGCGCCCGCTACCTCTTCCCCCACACCGACATCGACGCCCCGCCCCGCCCCACCTCACCCCTGCGCGTGGTCCCCGACTTCACCGAATCCCCCACCGCCGGACACCCTTTCACCGCGGACCTGGCCTACCCGATGGAAACCCACACCCTCATCCACCCCCAACTCTCCCGAACCACCCCCGACAACGACATCCCCGACCGAGCCGCCACCCACTGACCCACCCGACCACGGAGCCGGGCCCAGCCCGCCTCCCTCCGAGGGGTGCGGCTCAACTCACCGTTCCCCCGATGGGCCGCACCCCGCCCAGCCCACACCGGCATGCGGTGGCTTACGAAAACCCCCGAACCCCCGTAGGCCACTGCATGCTGGTGAAATGAACGATCTTCCGCCGACCCCCGGCGACCCGCGAGACCCGCTACTCCTCGAACAACGCCGTCAACTCCTGCGAGAACGCCTGCAGCAGTTGCGATCCGACCTCGCCAGCCTCACCGCCGCCTACCGCGACCTACCCGACTCCGGCCTGCTCCTCGACACCCCAGGCACCGGCGCACTCACCACCCCCGCCTACTGCACAGCCGGAGCCGCGGAGGTTTTCGACGAAGCGCTCATCGAGCTGGATGCCGCCGACGATGCCCTGGGCCGCGCAGCCGACTACACCGGCCGCCTGCGCCGCCCCGTCCTGGACTTCTGAATTCCGCTGGGGTTCCGCCTACTTGGCGGCGTCGAGGACCCAGGTCTTGTTGTTGACGTCGATCTTCTTGCCGTCGATGAAGACCGAGGGGGTGGCGGCGCGGCCGTTGAGTTTGTCGTCGAGGGCCTTCTTGGCGGCTTCGGCGTGGGCGCGGCCGGTGTCGGCGCGTTCGCCGGAGGTGATGCATTTGGCGACGTCGGCGCCGGCGCCGGCCTGCTGGGCGAGGATTGCC
Source organism: Nocardia seriolae NBRC 15557 (assembly GCF_007990715.1). GTDB lineage: Bacteria > Actinomycetota > Actinomycetes > Mycobacteriales > Mycobacteriaceae > Nocardia > Nocardia seriolae. The sequence continues at coordinate 4,424 of NZ_BJWY01000132.1, forward strand.
AGGGCCTTGTTGTCGTGGTCGGGGCCGCCCTCGGTGGGCTGTTCGGTGGTGAACAGGAGGGAGTGGAACTTGGCGTAGACCGGGCCGTTGCCGGCCTGTGCCACACATTCGTTGGCGGCCACGGCGCGGGTCGAGTAGTCCTTGCTCTTGGACTGCGGGTCCAGGAAGCTCACCAGGCGGTACCGCACCTCGATCTTGCCGAGGTCCACCTGCTGGGCGATCTCCTGGCCGTAGATCTTCTCCAGCTGCCCGCAGGCCGGGCACAGCGGATCCTCGTAGATGTCAATGGTTTTCGCATTCGGCTTGCCCAGCACAATGGCGCCGTCGGAGTCCAGCGCCACCGTCACCGCGGGATCGTGCGCCGGGCCGTATCCGTCATTGCGCACCTCGGCCCCGTCGCCGCGATTCCACAGATACAGCGCCGCCACGATCGCCGCCACCACCAGCACGGCCAACCCGGCCAGCGCATAGGTGGTCTTGCTCGACACCGGCCGCGGTGAGTGCTTCGAAGTCGGATTGCTCACCCGCAACACTCTGCACCACACCCCCACCCCCGCGACACCCCACCCCGTCAGACGGGGGCGGTGACAGGTTCCTTGCGGCGCAGGGTTTCAGGCGCGAGCAACCAGATCGCCGAGGCCGAGGCCAGCAGGATCGCGGTGACACCCAGGGCGACACCGTAGGAGACGCGATCGGCGAGCAGGCCGATCGCGTAGGGCCCCAGGAAGGTTCCCAGGTCGGCCGACATCTGGTAGCCCGCCAGCACCGGACCACCGCGCCTGCCCGGGCCGACGATGTCGGCGACCGAGGCCTGCAGGGCGGGCGCGAACATCCCCGACCCGATACCCGCCACGCAGGAGGCGGCGAGCAGCCAGGGCAGGGTCGGGGACAACCCGATACCCGCGGTGCCGAGGGCACAGACCAGGGTTCCGGCGATCAGGAAGGGCTTGCGGCCCAGGGTGTCCGACCAGCGGCCGGACAGGAACAGGACCGAGGCATTGCCGAGCGCGAAGGCCGTCAACGCCACTCCCGCCAGCGCGGCGTCCTGCTTCAGCACCTCGACCACGATCAGCGGCACCAGCGCCATGCGGACCCCGAAAACGGCTGCGCCGTTGCCGAAGTTGGCCCACAGCGCGGCGCGGTAGGCGGGGCGGGCCAAGCCCTCGCGGAAGGTCATGGCCGGTACGCCACCGGTCGGCTCCGGCAGCGCCAGCGGGGAATCCCGCAGCGCCACATAGACGATGAGGCTGGCGATCAGCAGCGCCACGCAATAGATCACGAATGGTGCGCGCAACCCCAGGAACGAAAGCGCACCGCCGACCAGCGGCCCGCTGATCGATCCGATCAGGAAGCTGGTCGAGTACACCCCGGACACCCGGCCGCGCTCGGCGGGCGGCGACATGCGGATCACCAAGCCCAGAGAGGACACCGTGAACATGGTGGACCCGATCCCGCCCAGCGACCGCAGAACCAGCAGCTGCCAATAGCTTTGGGCCAGCGCGCACGCACCGGTCGACACCGCCACGATGAGCAGCCCGGTCAGATACACCGGCCGCTCCCCCAGCTTCTGCAGCAGTCGCCCCGCCATCGGCGCGAAGATCAACCGCGTCAACGCGAACGCGCTCACGATGAACGAGGCCGCCGCCACCCCCACCTCGAAACTCCGCGCGAACTGCGGCAATGCCGGAGCGACCAGTCCGAACCCGATGGCGATGGTGAACGCCGACCCCACCAGCACCCAGATCTCCACCGGCAGGCGACGCCGCCCGGAACCCTCCGTCGCCTTACTCACCGCACCACACCGCTCCACGCCGGGCCGACCCCGCCCCGACCGCCACCGATCCCCTTACCGTCCAGCCGAATCCGCCTGCCCGCCGTCTCCCCCGGCCGACAGCGCGGTAAGTCATTCAACGCGCGTACCCGACAGCGCCTGCCCGACGATCTCCTCCGCGGCCGCCTGCACCTGCGCCAGATGCTCGGGCCCCTGGAAGGATTCCGCGTAGATCTTGTACTTGTCCTCGGTCCCCGACGGCCGCGCGGCGAACCAGGCGTTCTCGGTGGTGACCTTGACTCCGCCCAGGGCCGCGCCATTGCCGCGGGCCCGGGTCTGGATGCCGGTGACGGGTTCGCCGGCGATTTCGGTGGCGGTGATCATGTCCGGCGTCAACGCCGCGAGGCGGGCCTTCTGTTCCGCGGTGGCGGTGGCGTCGACGCGGGCGTAGGCGGGTGAGCCGTAGCGCTTTTCGAGTTCGGCGTAGCGGGTGGAGGGACTCTGCCCGGTGACCGCGGTGATCTCGGCGGCCAGCAGGGCGAGCAGGATGCCGTCCTTGTCGGTGGTCCACACGGTGCCGTCCATGCGCAGGAACGAGGCCCCCGCCGATTCCTCGCCGCCGAAAGCCAGGCTGCCGCTGAACAATCCGGGCACGAACCACTTGAACCCGACGGGCACCTCGTACACGTCGCGGCCCAGCACCCCGACCACCCGGTCGATCATGCCCGAGGTCACCACCGTCTTGCCGATCTTGGTCAGCGCGTCCCACCCCATCCGATTGGCGATCATGTACTCGATCGCCACCGCCAGGTAGTGGTTCGGATTCATCAGCCCCGCATCGGGAGTCACGATCCCGTGCCGGTCCGCGTCCGCGTCGTTGCCGGTGGAAATGTCGTAGTCGTCGCGAATCGCCACCAGCGAGGCCATGGCGTAGCGCGAGGAGGGATCCATCCGGATCCGCCCGTCCGAGTCCAGCGTCATGAACCGCCAGGTCGGATCGACGAACGGATTCACCACCTCGAGCTCGAGGTCGTAGCGCTGCCCGATCTCCTCCCAGTAATCCACGGAGGCCCCGCCCATGGGGTCCGCGCCCAGCCGAATCCCGGCGCCCCGAATGGCGTCCAGGTTCAGCACATTGGGTAGGTCGCCGATGTAGCGATCCAGATAGTCGTACCGCTCCACATTGGTCGCCAGCGCGTGCGCCAGCGAGGTGCGGCGCACATCGGAGAGTCCGGTGCGCAGCAGCTCGTTGGCGCGCGCGGCAATGGCGTCGGTGGCGATGGTGTCGGCCGGGCCGCCGTGCGGTGGGTTGTATTTGAAGCCGCCGTCGCGCGGCGGATTGTGCGAGGGCGTCACCACGATGCCGTCGGCCTGATGCCGGGTGCCGCCGCGATTGTGCCGCAGCACCGCGTGGCTCAATGCCGGTGTGGGCGTGTACCTGTCGCGCGAGTCGATGATGGCGGTGACGTCATTGGCGGCCAGCACCTCGAGCGCGGTGGTCCAGGCGGGCTCGGACAGCGCGTGCGTGTCCCGCGCCAGGTACACCGGCCCGGTAATCCCGCGGGAGGCACGGTATTCCACGATTGCCTGGGTGATTGCCAGAATGTGCGCCTCATTGAAGGCATTGTCCAGACTCGACCCGCGATGCCCGGAGGTGCCGAAGGAGACCAGTTGCGCGGGATCGGCCGGGTCCGGGATCCGGCTGTAGTAGGAGGTCACCAAGTGCGCGATATCTTCGAGGTCCGTGGCCCGGGCCGGTCGTCCGGCTCGATCGTGGGCCATGCTCGCACCTCCCTTCCGTATCGCCTGTGCCCGGCTGGTCATCAGGATCACGGGCGCACCCGGGGGATCATGACGTTCGCCACCGCATAGCTGAAAGCGCCCTCCTCGGCCAATCGAACCGCTTCGTACCCGAACGTGCCCAGTGGGAGAACACTAGCGAATCGATGGCCCACCGCGCGATCCGCCAGTAATGCCGTCACCTCCGCACCCCGTCGAACACCTCGACCGGGGAGAGCGCCACCGTGACCGAATCCAGCAGGTCCGCATTGTTTTCCACGAAGGCCCGCAGCCGCGCGGTGTCATCGATGATCATCACCAGCACCGGCAGCCGCTCGGCCAGATCCAACAGCCGGGTGGTGTGAATACGGGAGGACACCCCGTAGCCCTCGACCCCGCGCCAGACGCTCGCCCCGGCCAGTCCGGCGTCGCGGGCGCGCCGCACGATCTCGTGATAGCGGGGCCGATGCCGATACAGGTCGTCCTCGCCCAGCAGCACCGTCAGCCGCGACGCCGGAACCCAGTGCCGAGCCTGTTCACTCATCGCGTGCCCCCAGTCCAATTAGCCAAATAGTTGCCGATCGGCGTGTTGCTGAGCCCGAACAACAGCTCGGAACTGCGAGGATAGTGCGGCTTGCCCAGAGTTGTCCCATCGGCCTCGAGGAGCCAAGTTGGCGGTGCGCCAGTCGATCAGAAAGATGCTGGTCCAAGGCTTCGGAATCGTCTCGGTATTGGTGGCCGTGATGGCCGCCGCACCCGCGGCGCACGCCGGGGCGATCTACCCGTTTCCCGATGCCGACGGGTTCTACTACGCCGCAGGGAATCTCGGCGGCGCTCAAAACGGCGACGTCCTCAATGCCAGGCTCGTCCCGGCCCATCCCTGGGCCGGTGCGACGGTGTGGCAGATCCTGTTCCGCTCCACCAATTCCGCCGGCGCGCCCATTGCCGCCATGACCACCCTCATCTCCCCCGGCCCCGGGCCCAGGCCGCTGCTGTCCTACCAGCCTTTCGTGAATTCGCTGGGCATGCAATGCGCCCCGTCGCACAGTCTCTTCGACGGCAGCCTCAAGGAGGCCTCCGCCTTTCCGTTGCTGCTGGCCCGGGGCTGGGCCATCGCGGTGCCCGACCACCTCGGCCCCAACAGCGCCTACGGCGCGGCGCGCATGGGCGGCCAGATCGTGCTGGACGGCATTCGCGCCGTGAAGCGCTTCGCCCCGGCCGGATTGGGCGCTTCCCCGGTCGGCCTGGCCGGATACTCCGGCGGCGCGATGTCCACCGGTTTCGCGGCCGCCATCGCCCCGGACTACGCGCCGGAGCTACCCATCGTGGGCGTCGCCCAGGGCGGCGTCCCGGTGAATCCCGGCAAGATGGCCATCGAGGCGGGCGATTCGCCGCAGGCCCTGTTCGGACTCGGCTTCGCGGTGGCCGAGGGCATGGAACGCGAGTACCCCGGCCAGATGCGCCTCGACGACTCGCTCACGCCCTTCGGCTTCTGGATGCGTGACCGCCTCGCCAATTCCTGTGTGGACGAAATCATCTCGGTCGGCGCGAACCACCGCATCAGCGAGGTCTTCCACCTCGGCGCGGAGAACGACCCGACGCTCATCCGCACCTTCCACGAGAACGCCCTCGAGATCGTCCCCGAGCTCATCCACCAGCCCCTCTACGAGTGGCACGGCAGCAACGACCAGGTCCCCCTGGATCTGGCCCTCTACACCGCGGGCCGCTACTGCGCCGCGGGCACCCCGGTCCAATTCGACATCATTCCCGGCGCGGACCACGGCACCGCCATCTTCGGCGGCGCGGCCACCGCCATGAACTACCTGTCCGACCGTTTCGCGGGCCTGGCCCCGCCCAGCAACTGCCGCTGAATCGCGGTAAGCCGGAAAAAGAAGCGGCCCCACTCGCATTCGCGAGCGGGGCCGCTTTCATGCCCGGGATCCGGAACCGTCCAGGGACCGCCGAATGAACCGGCCGGTCAGCTCCAGGGCGCGCCGGGCCTCCGGAATCAGTGGACTCAGGGCCTGGAACACATGGATCTGCCCCGGCCAGTTCTCGAAGGTGCACGCCGGGCCGATCGAGCGCGCCAGCAGCTCGGCATCGGGGGCCAGCGCCTCGGTCCCGCCGACCTGGATGAGGGTGGGCGGCCAGCCCGCCTTGTCGGCCGCCAGCACCTCGACCCGGGTATCGCCGTCGGGCATTCCCTCCGAGAGATACAGGCCCCGAACGATTTTGGGTATCCGCGGCGGCAGCACCGGATCCGGCGAGTCTCGATCGGCGGCCTCGATCCCCCAGCAGGACCACGCGACGACCGGCGAGTACAGCACCCGCGCCGCTGGCATGGGCAGCCCCGCGCCGGACAGGGACGCGATCAGCGCCGCCGCCAGATGCCCGCCGGAGGAGTCGCCCACCACGACGATCTCTGCGGCGGGCCGGGTTTCGAGCAATCCCCGATACACCGCCAGCGCGTCGTCGAAGGCGGCCGGAAAGCGATGCTCGGGCGCCAGCCGATAGTCCACCACCACCGTCGGCACACCAGCGGCCGCGCCGATCCGCGCGGCCAGGCCGCGATGCGAGCGCGAGGATCCGACCACGTAGCCGCCGCCGTGCAGATGCAGCAGCACCCCCGCGTCCGCGTCCGCGCCGCGCGCAGCCACCCACCGCACCGGCACCCCGCCGATCCGCTCCAGCCGCTGACGGGTGCCCGGCGGCGCGGGGTACCCGACGGCGTCGAACAAACGCCGCGAGATCCGGATGGTGAACGGGCGCAAGGGAAGACGTTCGAACATCGGCCGCATGGTCCGGGCCGAGGCGCGGGCGAGCGCGGTGGCGCGTGCACTGGGCCGCACGTTCCCGGGGTCGGCCCCGCTCATGCCGGGCGGCCCGGCCCGGCGGGCACCGGCGCGACATCCCGATTCCCGGAGTGATACTCGGGATTGGGCACGAACCCGGAGGCCAGCGACATGCGATTGGTGAACGCGTACATCGCTGTCAGCTCCACCACATCGGCGATCGCGTCGCCGGACAATCCCGCGTCCACCAGGGGGTACGCGTCCGCCGGAGTCACCTCACCCGGGTGCAGCGTGAGCTTCTCGACGTAGGCGCAGATGGCCGCGCGACGGGCGTCCAGCCCGGCGTGCCGCCAGTTGATCGCGATCCGGTCGGCCGTCACCGCACCGACCTGCGCCCGCAGTGCGTACCCGTGCGACACCGCGCAATACGTGCAGCGGTTGAGCCCGGAGACCACCACCGCGATCATCTCGCGATCGGCCGTATCCAGCTCCCCGGTGGGCGTGACCACCAGCTGATAGTGCGCGAGCCAGGCCGAAAAACGGTCCGGCCGCCGCACATAGCCCAGGAACGCGTTGGGCACGAAACCCGCCAGCGCCCTGATCTTTTCGAACAGCGGCCGCAGCGCGTCGGGGACATCGTCCTCGCTCGGCTGTGAAAACACGGTGTGGCCGTTCATTTCCGCTCCCATCCCACCCTGCGCCGGTCATTAAATTGACCGTGTCGATCACTATAATGACCTCACATGGAAGCGCAACCCCCGATCGCCGCCGACGCGGCTCCGACCCGGCCGCCGCCGTCTGCGACGATCGAGCCCATGTCGTCCCCGAATCAGATCGTCGGCCGCAATGTGGACCGCCTGCGCCGCCTGCGCGGGATGTCGGCCTCCGAGCTGGCGCGGCGGGCCGGGATCGCCAAGGCCACGGTGCTGGCGATCGAAGCGGGCAGCGCGAATCCCACCGTCGAAACGCTGCACGCCCTGGCCACCTCGCTTGAGGTGACGCTCCCCGACCTGGTCACCGAGGACACCGCGGCCCCCACGACGGAGATCCGCCGCGCGGCCACCGATCCCGTGCATCGCCTGGGCGAGACCGCTGTTCGCCGCCTGACCACCCTGTACGGGCCGCAACTGGTCTACGTCTTCACCGTGACCGTCGACGGGAACGGCACCCACACCGCCGCGGCCCACGAAACCGGCAGCGTGGAATGCCTGTACGTGCTCTCCGGCATCGTCACCGCCGGCACCGACGAGGACCGGGTCGAACTCGGCCCCGGCGACTGGATCCGCTTCCCCGCCGACCGCCCGCACTCCTACCGGGCCGGGAACGGCGCGGCGCAGGCACTACTCGTGGTGGCCCGCAACGAGATACCTGAGGCAGGCGAGCACTGATACCCCATCGCACAACGGCAGCGGCCCCACTCCGTCGGGAGCGGGGCCGCTTTCGATTCGAATCTCAGTGCGCCAGAACGGGTTCCCCCTCGGCGGGGACCGGTACCTTGTTCGGCATGACGATCCCGGTGATCACCGCGCCGACCACGAAGATGGCAGCGGCCCACCAGAAGGTGGTGGTGTAGCTGCGCACCGCCGCCTCGGCCAGCACCGCCGGGGACGGCGGAACATGGCCGGACACATAGTCGCTGAAGGCCGTCGAGGCCAGTGTGCTCAGCAGCGCGGTGCCGATCGAGCCGCCGACCTGCTGACTGGTGTTCACCATGGCCGAGGCGACGCCCGCGTCCCGGTGGTCGATCCCGGAGGTCGCGCCGGAGAACGCGGTGGACATCGCCATACCGAGACCCAGACCCATGAGGATCAGGCTGGGCAGGATGTGGCTCGCGTACGCGGTGTCCACGCCGATGCGGGTCAGCAGCGCCATTCCCAGTGTGGCGAGCAGGAATCCGCTCACCACGGTCACCTTCGGACCCACCCGCGGGATGAGCAGCGCGGGCACCGTGGTGGAGGAGGCGATCATGCCCGCCACCATCGGCAGGAAGGCCACACCGGTGCGGATCGGCGAGTAACCCAGCTGCTGCTGCATGTAGTAGGTCAGGAACAGGAACATGGCGAACATGCCGATGCCGATGGTGAACACGGTGACGTAGGACGCGCCGCGGGTCTTGTCCAGCACCACGCGCAGCGGCAGCAGCGGATGCGCGACCCGCTGTTCCAGCCACGCGAACACACCCAGCAGCACGACACCGCCGATGAGGAAGAACAGCGTCACGCCATTGGTCCAGCCGTCGGATTCGGCATGCGAGAAGCCGTAGACGATCCCGAACAGCGCGGCGGTCACGGTCAGCGTGCCCGGCAGGTCCAGCTTGGGCCGCTCGGTGGCGGTGTGCTTGGCCAGCAACATAATCGCGCCGACCAGCGCGACGGCCGCGAAGACCAGGTTGACGTACATGACCCAGCGCCACGAGGCCCACTCGGTGAGCGCGCCGCCCAGCAGCAGACCCAGCGCGCCACCCGCACCGGCGATCGCGCCGAAGATGCCGAAAGCCTTTGCACGCTCGGCCGGTTCGGTGAACGTCACGGTCAGCAGCGAGAGCGCGGCGGGCGCGAGCAGCGCCGCGAACACACCCTGCGCGACGCGCGACCCGACCAGCACCTCGAAGTTCCCGGCCGCCCCGCCGACCGCCGAAGCGACCGCGAACCCGACCAGTCCGGTGATGAAGGTGGTCCGCCGCCCGAACAGATCCGACAGCCGTCCGCCCAGCAGCAGCAGACTGCCGAAGGCCAGCGCGTACCCCGTGATGACCCACTGCCGATCGCCATTGGAGAAGCCGAGATCGGCCTGGGCGTGCGGCAGCGCGATGTTCACGACGGTCGCGTCCAGCACGACCATCAACTGGGCCACGCCGAGTACGGCGAGCACCCACCAGCGCAGTGCGTGCGAGCCGCGCCGACCGGTCGGGGCCGCGACATCTTTTTCGAGTGCTGTCGTCGGGTCTTTCTCGAGTGCTGTTGTCATGGTGGTTTTCCTCGTCCCCTAGGATTAACGGAGAGCCCGTCTCCGCTTTCATTGAAGCTACCAGCAAAACGGAGACAATCCCTCCGGATAATCCCGATTCCTGTTAGGATTACGGTGTGAATCACGTCACCACCGCGCCCCCACCTCGGCGTCTGCGCGCGGACGCCGCCCGCAATCAGCAGCGCATCATCGCGGCCGCCCGCGAACTCTTCGCCGATCGCGGCCTGGAGGTCACCCTCGACGATGTGGCCGAGCGCGCCGGCGTCGGCGTCGGCACGGTCTACCGCCGCTTCGCCAACAAGCAGGAGCTCATCTCCGAGGTCTTCGACCAGATGGTCACCGAGCTGGGCGGGGCCGTGGATTTGGCGCTGCACCATCCCGACCCCTGGGAGGGCCTGGTCGAGCTGTTCGAGTACTCGTGCCGGCACATCGCGGTCAACCGCGGCTTCGGTGAGGTGATCCTCGAATTACACGACAGCATGGAACGTTTCGTATGCATGAAGGACCGCATCCGGCCCGGCATGCAGGCGGTCATCCAGCGCGCCAAGGACGCGGGTGTGCTGCAGCCCGACATCGAACCGGCTGATTTCTTCGCCATGGTGAACATGGTCGACGGCATCGCGGGCTTCGCCCGGCCGGTCAATCCCGATGTCTGGGAGCGCTACATGGCGCTGATTCTCAATGGCGTCCGCGGCGACGACGTGCCGCGCATGCCGCTCACGCAACCACCCTTGACCGAGGACGAGGTGGAACGCGCGAAGGCCGCGGCGTGCCCGCCGCGCAAACGGTAGCGCACATCACAAGCGTGTTTTACAGTTGGTCGTATGACCAACTCTTGGGTGAACTGGGCCGGAGATCAGCGCTGTACTCCGGCATCCGTTGCCGAACCGAGCTCGCCCGAGGAAGTCGCGGCAGTACTCGCACAGGCCGAGGCGAACGGCCACACCGTCCGGGTCGCCGGGTCCGGCCACTCCTTCACCGACGCCGTGCTCACCGACGGCACGCTCATGCGCCTGAACAAGATGGACAAGATCCTGCGCGTGGATCGCGCCAGTGGTCTGGTCCGCGTCGAGGCGGGCATCACCCTCAATGCCGCCAGCAATGCGCTGCATCCGCTGGGCCTGGCCTTTCCCAATCTCGGTGACATCGATGTGCAGTCGATCGCGGGCGCGACCGCGACCGGCACCCACGGCACCGGGTCCAGGCTCCAGAACCTCTCGGCCGCACTGCAATCGGTGGAACTCATGCTCGCCGACGGCAGCCGGGTCGAGCTCGACGAGCAGACCGACCCCGACGGCTGGCGTGCGGCCCGGGTCAATGTGGGCGCACTGGGCGTGGTGACCGCCGTGACCCTGCAGATGGTGCCGTCGTTCGTGCTCGAGGGTGTCGAGCGGCCGCTGCCCGTCGAGGAGATCCTCGACGATCTCGACTCCTACGTCGACGGCAACGAGCACTTCGAGTTCTACATGTTCGCCCACAGCCCCCTGGCGATGACCAAGCGCAACAACCGGGTCGACCTGCCCGAGCAACCGCGCGGCAAAGCCATGGACTGGCTCTCGGACATCCTCATGACCAACTACACCTTCGACGCGCTGTGCCGCCTGACCCGCCGCCGCCCCGGCCTGATCCCCGTGATCCAGCGCGCCGCGGCCTACGCCGGTAGCTACCGCCGCCAGGTCGAGCGCTCCTACCGGGTCTTCGCCAGCCCCCGCCTGTTCCGCTTCACCGAGATGGAATACGCACTGCCGCGCGAACATTCGATCGACGCCATCCGCGAGATCAAGGAGGTGGCCAAGCATTTCGACACCGCCATGCCGATCGAGGTGCGCTGGGTCGCCGCCGACGACGCCTTCCTGTCCCCCGCCGGCGGCCGCGACACCTGCTACATCGCCGTGCACCAGTACCAGGGCATGGACTACGAACCGTACTTCCGCGCCTGCGAGCGGGTCTTCGACCGCTACAACGGCCGCCCGCACTGGGGCAAGCGGCACTTCCAGACCGCCGACACGCTGCGCGAGCGCTACCCGGACTGGGAGAAGTTCGCCGAGGTCCGGCGGCGCTTCGATCCCAAGGGCCGGTTCACCAACGCCTATATCGAGCAGGTGCTCGGTCCGGTCGATTGACGGGGTCCGGTTGCGTGACAAACCCGCGCAAGTTGGACAAACGGACTAGTATCGGTTGCTGAATGATCGCTGTAACTACCCCGAGCGTGACCAACGTAGGGAGGTTCCGATGTCTTCTTTCGGCGACATGATGAACGAGGCCGGCGACAAGGCCAAGGCCGCCGCCCAGGACGTGGGTGACAAGGCACGCGAGGCCGCCGACAAGGCACGCGACGACATGCAGCACGCGGGCGACGAGGTGAAGGAGAAAGTCGGCGGCTTCATGGGCAAGATGAAGGACAAACTGGGCGGCGGATCGAAGTAGAGGACGCCGAGACCATGCCGACGAATGACGAATTCGACGACAACGCCGAACGTCTGGCCGACGACCTCCGCACCACCGCCGGCGACTTGACCACCGACCTCGGGGTCACCGCCGCCGACCTGCGGGAGCGGGCCGAGGCCGCCGCCGGGCAGCTGGCCGAACGGGCCAGCGGCGCCGCCGCCGAACTCGCCGACCGAGCGCAGAACGCGGCCGCCGATCTCGCCGATATGGCGAAGGCATTCGCCGACAAGGTGACTCCCGAGGATCTGCAAGGCACGCTGGAACAGGTGCGGGCCAATCTCGACCACGCCGCCCAGGATGTGCTGGCCGCGGTCAACGAGATCGTCACCGCCCTGAAGAACAAAGCGGGCGGAAAATAGTGCGAACCACCGATTCCGGGCCGACCGGCCCGGAATCGGTTTCCGTCCATCATCGGGCGGCGGTGGCCCCCAGGGTCTTCTGGCCCGCCGCCATCATCGTGACCGCCTTCACCGTCTACGCCATCGTCTTCCGCGACACCGCGGCCCGGCAGGCGAAGGCCCTGCAGGACAATGTGATCGGCGGGTTCGGCTGGTACTACATCGTGATCGTGACCCTGTTCGTGGTGTTCGCGATCTGGCTGGGGCTGGGACGCTTCGGCGACATCGCCCTCGGCGACGACGGCGAAAAGGCCGAATACTCGCTCGGCGCTTGGCTTTCCATGCTGTTCGCGGCGGGCATGGGCATCGGCCTGGTGTTCTGGGGCGTGGCCGAGCCGCTGTTCCACTACGAGGATCCGCGCCCGGGCGTCGGGTCCACGCCCGCCCAGCGCGCGGATTCGGCCATGGTGCAGACGTTTCTGCACTGGGGCATCCATCCGTGGGCCATCTACGTGGTGGTCGGCCTGGCCATCGCGTACTCGATCCACCGCAAGGGCCGTCCGGTATCGATCCGTTGGTCGCTGGAATCGCTTGCGGGCGACCGCATCCGGGGCTGGCGCGGCGATGTCATCGACGTGGTGGCGGTGATCGGCACCGTCTTCGGCGTGGCCACCTCGCTGGGGCTGGGCGTGCTGCAGATCTCGGCCGGGCTGAATTATCAAGGCTGGCTGCACGAACCGGGCAAGGGCTTGCAAGTGGTACTGGTGGTCACGGTCACCGCGCTGGCCACGGTCTCGGTGGCGACCGGCGTGGACAAGGGCATCAAGCTGCTCTCCCAGGCGAACATGGGCGCGGCGGGCCTGCTGCTGCTCTACGTGCTGATCGCCGGTCCGACCCTGTTCATCGTCAACGACCTGGTCCAGAACCTCGGCCAGTACCTGCAGACGCTGCCGAGGATCAGCCTCTACACCGGCGCGACCGAGGGCCCGAACGGCACCTCCTGGACCCAGCAGTGGACGGTCTTCTACTGGGGCTGGTGGATCAGCTGGGCCCCCTTCGTCGGCGTCTTCATCGCCCGAATCTCGCGCGGCCGCACCGTCCGTGAGTTCGTGGCGGGTGTGCTGCTGGTCCCGACCGTCCTGACCTTCGTCTGGTTCGAGGTCTTCGGCGGCGCGGGCCTGCACCGTGAAATGTTCGGCGGCGGTGGACTGGTCGGCCCCGACGGTCCCGATCGCGACAGTTCCCTGTTCGCCCTGCTGAACACGCTGCCCGGCGGCTCGGTCACCGCGGGCCTGGCCGTGCTGGTGATCGTCCTGTTCTTCGTCACCTCCGCCGATTCCGGTGCGCTGGTGGTGAATATGCTGTCCTCGGGCGGCAATCCGGAACCCCCGACCTGGAGCCGCGCCTTCTGGACCTGCGCGCAGGGCGCGGTAGCGGTGGCCCTGCTGGTCGCCAGCGGCTCGGGCGCATCCGCCCTGACGACCTTGCAAACCGTGGCCATCCTCATCGCGCTCCCCTTCAGCGTCGTCATGCTCGCCATGTGCGTGGCCCTGGTTCGGACCTTCCGTGCCGAGGCTGTCAAGCAGGGTGCGCCGATTGCGCGCGAGGGTCGGGTAAGCCCTTAAACTCCCATCCGGAACATAACGAAATCGTCTCGGATTGGATCTTCAGCGTCATGCTCAAGGGTTTCAAGAACTTCCTGATGAGGGGCAATGTCCTCGAGTTGGCGGTTGCGGTCGTGATGGGCGCAGCGTTCACCGCCATCGTCACCTCGGTGACCAAGGGCGTGATCGAACCGCTGCTGGCGACCCTCGGCGGCAACCGGGAATACGGTCTGGGTTTCCAGATCATCTCCGACAAACCGTCCACCTTCGTGGCGCTGGGCCCGATCATCAGCGCCGCGATCAACTTCCTGTGCGTGGCCGCGATCCTCTACTTCGTGCTCATCCTGCCGATGAACACCCTCATGAAGCGCCTGAACAAGTCCGCCGAGACGAAGGCCGATCCGACCGAGCTGGAACTACTCACCGAGATTCGCGATCTGCTGGCCAAGCAGAACGCGAACAAGTAGTCGACACCCCCTCGAGTAGTCTTAGCCAGGTTGTTGCCAACGGCCGACGCGAACCACTACTCGAGGAGGAAACGAATGGCACCCGCCCCGGCGAGCCGGTGGGCCATGCTCGCGGTGCTCTGCGCGAGCCTGCTGCTGGTGGCGATGGACGCCACGATCCTCAATGTCGCGCTGCCCTCGCTCATCGATTCCATGGAACCCAGTCCCATGGAACAGCTTTGGATCGTCGACCTCTACGGCCTGGTGCTCGGCGGCCTGCTCATCACCTGCGGCGCGATCAGCGACCGCTACGGGCGCAAGCGGCTGTTCCTGGGCGGATTCCTGCTCTTCGGACTGGCCTCGGTGGTGGCGGCGACCGCGACCGCACCGGCGCAACTGATCGCGGGCCGCGCGTTGCTGGGCGTCGGCGGGGCCATGGTGATGCCGTCCACGCTCTCGCTTATCCGCAATATCTTCACCGATGACAAGGAACGCACCCTGGCCATCGGCATCTGGGCCTCGGTGGCCGGGGGGCGCGGCCATCGGCCCGCTGGTCGGCGGCCAACTGGTCGAGGCGTTCGGGTGGTCGGCCGCCTTCTGGCTGAACGTGCCGGTGGTGATCGTCACCGTGGCCGCCGGGCTGTGGCTGCTGCCGGAATACCGTGCGCCGCAACACGGCAGCCTGGACTGGACCAGCGCGCTGGTGTCGGTGCTCGGCATCGTGGCGCTGGCGTGGGGCATCAAGCATGTGGCCAAGGGCGATCCGGCCCCGATCGATCTGGTGATCATGCTCGCGGCCTTCGTGCTGCTGGGCCTGTTCGCCTACCGCCAGCTGAAGTCGCCGGATCCGCTGCTGGATGTGCGGCTGTTCAAGAACCGCGCCTTCACCGCCGCCGCCCTGGCCACCCTGCTGGCCATGCTCGCCATCGGCGCGGCGCTGTTCCTGATCTCGTTGTGGCTGCAGTACATCCACAGCTACACGCCCTCGCAGGCGGGTGTGCGCACGCTGCCCGCGGCCATCGCCACCCTGCTCGGTTCCCTCGCCACGCCCTGGCTCATGCCGCGCGTCGGCGTGCGCTTCCTGATGGGCTTCGCCCTGGGCGCGCTGGCGGTCGGTTTCGCGGTGCTGGCCGCGATCCCGACCACCGCCTACCCGCTGGTCGCGCTCATTCTGGTCTGCCTGGGCATCGGCGACGGCGTCGCCATCACCACCGCCGCCGCGGTCCTGGTGGCCGCAGTCCCGCCCGAACGCGCGGGCCAGGCGGGTGCGGTCGAGGAGACCAACTACGAGCTCGGCATCGGCCTGGGCGTGGCGCTGCTGGGCAGCATCCACGGCCGCCTGTTCACCGAGCACATGACCGGATTGCCTTTGCAGGGCGAGGATCTGGCCGACGCCGAGGGCTCGGTGGGTGGCGCGGTCTATGTCGCCGGCAAGATCGGCGGCCCCACCGGCGATCAGGTGCTGAGCATCGCCCAGCACGCCTTCGACTCCGCGCTGACCACCACCTCCTGGATCTCGACCGCCATGGTGGGCACGGTCGCGGTGCTCACGGTGATCCTGGTTCCGCGCGGCTTCAAGGCCACCGCCGCGCACTGAGCCCGTTCGAACACGTCGAGCCCGGTTACGCCAGTGAGACTTTGAGCTGCGCCAGCCCGGACCGAATTCGCGCCTTCACCGCGGGCAGCCCGATCCCCAGCCGATCCGCGACCTGCGCATAGGTCAGCCCGCCGTAGAACGCCAGCATCACCGACTCCCGCTGATGCGGCGTCAGCGTCGCCAGCCCCCGGCGAATCGCCCGCTCCTCCTGCCGCCGCAGAATCTCCTCGGCCACCACATCGGTCGCCGGCCGGTAATCGCAGACGCCCCAACGGTGTTCGTGCCCCGCCGCGCTGCACTCACGCCGCACCCGGTCCACGGCCTGATGGTGGGCGAGGGTGGTGAGCCAGGTCAGCGCATTGCCGCGGGCCGGATCGAACCCGCCCGCGCTGCGCCAGACCTGCAGGTAGACCTCGTGACACGTCTCCTCGGCATATCCGGTGTCGCACACGATATTCAGGACCCGCGAGTAGATGAGCCCCCGGGTACGGCGGTAGAGCTCCTCGTACGCGGCCCGGTCGGCGACGGCGATCCGGCGTACGAGCTGATCGAATTCTCTGCCCCGGCCGGTACGGCGGACGGCGTCGGAGACAGTGGAAGGGGTACGGGAGACAGCGGAAATTTGCGATGCACGTGAGGAATTCACGATCGCCCCCAGATCGACGGAGTATCGGGCACAGCTAGTACT
>NZ_BJWY01000133.1 GCF_007990715.1 Nocardia seriolae NBRC 15557
CCCGACACGGTTACGAAGATCCATCTGGGTCGCCCGTGCAAACTACATCCTCCCGTCATCGAAGCAATCGCGCTGCTTTACGACGCGACCCCGGATACCGTAGCAACTCTGAAAAGTCTTGTGGCAGGGGCAAATACGCGCGCGTGGTGGCAGGATTACGGGCACGCGCTGGTCAAGGATTTCGGTGTCTACCTGTCGTTCGAATCGGCGGCCGACCGCATCCGCGTCTACGACTACCGCGTGGTTGCCGGACTCATGCAGACCCCCGATTACATGGCGCACTTGTTCCAGTTGAGGCCGGAGCGGGGCAGCGATGCCGACCGAGAGCAATGGGCGATGATGCGTCAACAACGGCAGGCCCTGACCGAAACTAAAGAACGGTCAGTACTTTTGGACGAAAGCGCCATTCGCCGCCGGATCGGTCCCCCGGCAACGATGGCCGCTCAACTGCGGTATCTAGCCAAACCCGGTCAGACGGATGTCCGGATCATCCCTGACTCCGCAGGTCTGCACGACGGCATCGATACCGGTCCGTTCACCATCCTTGACCTGGTGGCCGAACACGAATCGATCGTCTATCTGGAGGCTGGCGATCAGGGGTGGTACGCCGAGGGTTCCGACGAGGTGAAGGGGTACGTTCTGAGTTGGGACCGTATACAGGCGGCGGCCCTGAGTGCGGAGGAGTCGTCCGCCCTCCGGCTTTCGATCGCTAAGGAGTTGGACAATGGGTGATCACGAAGACGAATGGTTCAAGTCGTCGTTCTCCGGCGGCCAGGGCAACGCGTGCGTAGAGGTCCGGCGACTGCCGGGGGGCGGAATGGCGCTGAACGATCGTGCCGTTCTTCCGCGCCCGCTCGAGCAACGACCCGACCATCCACGACCCGCACGCCTGCCCGGCGCGCTCGCTGCCCGGCGCCCACGTCCCGCCGCACTCGGCCAGACCGGTAAGCCAGTACTCGCCGTTGCGTTGGCGGGGACGCTTCGCCGTCCCGTCCTTGCGGCGCTTGTGGCTGGTCAACGCCGCCCGCATCGCGTCGTGCTCGGTGCGGGTGAATATCGCGGGCCATTGCGCCCGATGCCGGGTACCGGTGCGTGCGTGCACGCGAATTCCGTTGCCCTCGGGATTGTTCAGGCACTCACACCGCGCCCCTGTCGCCGGGTCGGTGTGCTCGCCCCGGTCATAGACCACATACGCCTCGAGCAACAACAGGTGCGCGAGCTTGCCCACCCGCCACAGTCCGCCCTCGGAGGTGGTGATGCCGCGCGCGTTCCAATCGGTGATGATCGTGGTCTGTGACTCGCCGTTGATCACCCGGTCCCGGCCCTCACACAACACGGTGACTTCCGCATCCCGCAACGCGCATCGATCCAGGATCTCGGCACCGGTAATCGGGTGCGTGCCAACAACTTTGCCGTACCCGAACCGACGCGAACCACCCTGCATCACCCCCTTCGCGGCTTCCTCGCTCATCCGGTCCAGGAGGTTTTCGGTGTTGGTCTCGCGGTACTCGGCCGCTTCGGCGACCTTCACCATGAAACTCTTGCGCCCCGCGCCGGTGGTCAGGTCGTAATCGGTGTCCTTGACGAACACATACCGCACCCCCTCGTCTCGCCCGAGTTTCATCAACTCGTTGCCCAGGTCGTAGTCACGGGTCAACCGCGCCACATCCCGCGCCAAAACGACGTTGCTAGGCCCAGTTGTCACCAACGGCAACAACTCTCGCAACGCCGGACGGTCGGCGTCCGCGCCTGAGAGGTCGTTGTCACAGAAGATCCGCGCCAACCGCAACCCCTTACGGGCGGCGTAGGCAACCTGATTCTTGGCCTGCAACGCCACCCCTTCGGCCCGGTCCTTCTCATCCCGAGAGATCCGCACATACCCATACACCCACTCGGCCGGGTCGGTGCCAGCGACCGCAGCGGCCAACGCCGCGTTGATCTCCACCAGCCAGGCCAGGTCCTTGTCTGCCGTTGATCGCGTCATACCACCAGCCTAGATAAGGAGTGTATAAGCGCGGTGTCGCTGGGGTCAGCGTGGATCACTATGTGCGCCTGGAGCAGGGCCACAGCCTGCAGTTCTCGGAGTCGGTGCTGGACGCGGTGGCACGGGCGCTGCGCCTGAATCAGGTTGAGCGCGAGCATCTCTACCGCCTGGCCCGTCTGTGGTCGGGTGAGGAGCCGCCAGCGACCCAGGAGGTGCGCCCCGGCCTGCGCCGCCTGCTGGAGGCCGCCCACGACGTGCCCGCCTACATCGTCGGGCGCGGGGTCAGCGTGCTGGCGTGGAATCGCCTGGCGGCGGCCCTGATCACCGATTTCGGCGCGCTCGCGCCCGAGCAGCGCGACTTCCTGCACCTGGTCTTCCTGGACGAGGGCGCCAAGGACCTCTACGAGGACTGGGACGACAAGGCCGCCGACACCGTCGCCTACCTGCGCCTGGATGCCGCGCGCAATCCCGGTGATCCGCGCATCACCGCCCTCATCGACGAAATGAACGCCCAGAGCCCGGAATTCGCGGACCTGTGGCAACGTCACGAGCTCAAGGACAAGACCCACGGCCGCCACGTCTACCGCCACCCGATCGTGGGCCGCCTGGACCTGGGCTACGAAACCTTCCGTCTCCCCGACGATCCCGACCAGGCCCTGGTGACCCACCACGTCGAACCCGGCTCCCCCAGTGCCGACGCACTGCGCCTGCTGGCCTCGCTGTCCGCCGAAACGGCGGAGCGCCACTGAGACGACAAACGCCGCACCGGAATTCCGGTGCGGCGCTTCGGCCTACTTGGTGTCGCTGTCGATCTGGAGGTTCCCGCCGCCCGCGTCGATCACCCGCAGGTTCAACGACTTGCTCCCGGCCTTGGTGGAGATGCTGGCCAGCGTGATGTCCATGGAGCCATCGGGATTGGCGGTACCACCGTTGGTTCCGCTGATTCCGGCGTAGCTCGTCACCGGATTCTGGCTCCAGAACGACTGGAAGGCTTGCTGACTGCCGTACACCTGCTGGGCGGCCGGGGTCAGTTTCTTCCACGCGGCCGCACTGTTGCCATTGGGCAGCAGTGCGTCACAGAATGCCTGCACCACGTCGAGCGCGCCGTCGAAGCCGACCGGCGAGGCGCTCTTGGTCTGTCCCAGGCCCGACGGCACACCCTTGGTGGAGCTGGCCGAGACCGATGCCTTGGTGGCGCTGCCACTGCCGCCCGTACCCGTATCGGAGCCCGAACCGGAATTGCTCAGCACCCCGAACGCGATACCGCCGGCCACCACGATGACCGCGATCAGCGCCGCCCACACGAATTTCTTCTTGGAGCCGCCGGTTTCGTAGTCGTCATCGTGCACCGGATGGTTGCGCGTCGGCGGGCCCGCATTGTGCGAGGGCCGCGGCGGCGGGGTGTCGAGCAGCTGCGCCTGGGGCATGGCCCCGGTCGCGATGTCGGCATTGGCGGAGGAGCGGCGCTCCATCTGCCGGGTGACCTGACGGGGCGCGCCCGAACGCGGGGCCGGGCCGGGCGGCGGGGTGACGACTCCGCCGCGGCGCTGAGCGAGCACCCGGGTGGCTTCGGCTTCGGGTCCGAGCTCGGCGAATTCGGCCATGATGTCGCGCACGTCGAGCATGCTCGGCCGGTCCTCCGGCTCGAAGCTGAGCAGGCTGAGCAGCAGGTCCGAGAGCGGTCCGGCATTGCGCGGCTCGCTGATCTGGCCGTTGGCGGCCGCGTACAGCAGCGCGAGCGGATTCGGGTTGGTGCCGTAGGGCGGTTCGCCCTCGAGCGCGTGGAAGAGCGTGGCGCCCAAGGCGAAAACGTCGGCGGCCGGGGTGGGTTCCGCGCCGCGCGCGACCTCGGGGGCGAGGTAGGCGGCGGTACCGGAGATGAGGCCGGTGGTCGTCAGGGTGACATCGCCCTTGGACTTGGCGATGCCGAAGTCGGTGATCTTCACCGCCCCGTTGTCGCCGAGCAGGATGTTGCCCGGCTTGACATCGCGGTGCACGATTCCGGCGCGGTGCGCGGCGATGAGCGCGGATGCCACCTGTTCGCCGATCCGGGCGACCTGCGGCAGCGGCAGCGTGCCCTGCGCGGACAGCACCACGGCGAGGCTCTGCGAGGGCAGATATTCCATGACCAGGCACGGGTCACCCTCGTGCTCGGTGATGTCGAACACGACGATGGCATTGGGATGCTGGAATCGGGCCGCGTTGCGAGCCTCGCGCGCCGCGCGCTGCCGAACGATGTCCTTGTCCGCATCCGACAGGCTCGGCTGGGTGATGATCTGCTTGACCGCCACGGAACGTTCGAGCCGCTGGTCCACGGCTCGCCAGACGACACCTGTGCCGCCGCTACCAATCCGTTCGACCAGGCGGTAATGCCCTGCGATCACTTGGCCGGTTTCGATGGCACTACTCCGAAGTTCTCCGAGACGACTGTGACAATGCGGTTGCCCGCGCGTTTCCCCGCACGAGTGTAGCGGGCGACGCGCGGATCGCCGACGTCAGCGTGAGATATGAGCGAGATCTCGGTGAGATCTATGCCGCATCCGCGCGACGTTTAGGTCACCGTATACCGGTAACCGCTGGTCGCGGCACATCTATGCTGCGACATAGACCAAACGGTTTGGTGTGTGTTTGCTCCCGCACATTCGCAGGCTTCAGCTACTTTTCACTGAATCCGACGCCCGCACCGCCGCGGGCCACTGGGCGCGCTCGAGTTGCGCCGCGTCGGCCGCGTCGAGTTCGACGTCGAAGACCTCCGCGAGCACTTTGGGCAGCTCGGCAACCTCCAGTTCGCGCACTTCCTCCGAACCGTCCGGATGGCTGGTGGTCCAGGTGGTGCCGTCGAGCTGGTGATGCACCTCGGCGTGGAAGCGCTGCACGAACGGCCGCATCACGAACGGCGAGCGCTCCGAGGTCGACACGTAGTGATTGCCGACCGCGAAATCGATGCGGTACTGCGGGGTGGTGGCGAAGGTGTAGCGGTCCACGAACCCGTCCCGACCGAACTGGTAGAGCGTCCAGAGCTCGCCGCCGACCGCGTCCAGGGTCCGCTCCAGCCGGAAACGCCATGCACCGGTGCTGAATTCGCCGCGATTCGGGGTCAGTTCGACCGGTTCCAGCGGACCCCAGCCGAAGCCCACGTCGCACAGCCAGAACCGCGGGTCGTCGGCGGCCTTGACCCGCAGCAGTGCGTGGGTGGCCGGGCGCAGGTTGACCGCGCCGCGGGTGACGCGGCCGGACATGGCGGTGAACTCGAAGCCGATGCGCTCGAGCGCGGCCGCGAACAGGCCGACGTTCTCGTAACAGTAGCCGCCGCGCCGCCGCCGGATCATCTTGTCGCGCAGGCTGTCCGGATCGAGGGGGATGCCGCGCCCGAGGATGATCTCCAGATTCTCGAACGGAATCACGGTGGTGTGCGCGCGGACGAGTTCGCGCAGGGTGGCCAGGGTGGGCGTGCGCTCGCCGGTGAAGCCGATCCGGGTCAGATAGGCGTCCAGGTCCAGGTCCTCGCCCTGCCAGGTGTACGAGGGATCCACCGGTGTCGTCATCACTGCCTTCCTGTCCGTGTCGTTCGTGACGATCCAACCGGATGCGGTGCGCGGGTGTTCCCGGGGGCAGTTATTCGGTGGCGTGCGCGAGGGTCGGCAATCCCTCGCGGTAGCTGGGATAGCGGGGCCGCCAGCCGAGTTCGGTGCGCGCCTGGGCATTCGAGACGCGAATGGACAGGTCGAGCATCTGGGCGGCGGCCAGCGGGGACGTCATGCGCAGCAATCGCGCGGGCACCCGGCGGGGTGGGCGGGCGCCGACGGCCGCGGCCATGGCGTCGAGCATGGTGCCCCAGGTGACGGGTTCGTCGTCGACGATGTTGTAGGCCCGGCCCGCGACACCGCGTTCGAGCGCGGCGACGGTCGCGGCGGCCGCGTCCTCGATATGGACGAAGCCGGCGTATCCGGTGACCGTGCTGGGCAGCGCGAGCATGCGCAGGCTCAGCGCGCGCACGAAGGTGTCGGAGGCGCCGGGACCGTAGAACAGGCCGTAGCGCAGGGCGATTCCGCCGATGCCGGGCGCGCGCCAGGCGCTGGATTCGGCCTGGTGCAGCGCGCCGATGACACCGTCGTTGACATCGCCGGGGATACGGCCGAACGGATCCTGCTCGGTCACGAGTCCGGAACCGTGATCGCGCAGGCCGTATCCGACGATCAGCGACTGGGTCAGGTAGCGGCGCGCGCCGGTGCGCTGGGCCAGCTCGACCAGATGTTTGCTGCCTATCTCGCGTAACGCGTTGGTTCGCAACAGCCCCGGCGCGTGATAGTGGGTGGGCGGGGAGTGCCGGTGGGCGGTGAGCTGATGGATGACGGCGTCGGCGGTGAGCCGCTCGGTGGCGCGCAACAGATCCGAGCGGTCCATCACATTGGCGACCAGCGGGGTGGCCCCGAGCCCACGCGCGATCTCGGCCCCGCGCCCGCCCCGGGTGAGCGCGTACACCTGATGCCCGCCCCGCCGCAGCGCGGTCACCAACGGCCTGCCGATCGCACCCGTCGCCCCGGCTACCACGACTTTCACTGCTGGTCACCCCGTCTCGCACGCCGATAATCGGGGCCGAGCCTACTGTCCGGGACGCGGGTATGCCCGAATGCCGGGGCCAACCGCCGCCGGGGGCCTAGCCTGAGGCCATGATCGCGTTGCTGGATCGGCTGCGGCTGTTCACGATTCGCGAGTTCACCACGCATTGGGGGCGGACCGCGGCATCACTTGTCGTACTCACCGTGTGCTCGGCCTTCCTGGTCGCGGTGCTCGGGATCTCGGGGTCGCTGACCAGGTCGGTGCAGCGGCTCTCGGCCGGGCTGGCCGGGAATGCGGCGCTGGAGGTCTCCGGGGTCACCGATGCCGGATTCCCGCAGCAGGTGCGCACGGATCTGGCGGCGGTGCCGGGGGTGGCGGCGGCCGTGCCCATGCTGCGCGCCACGGCCGGGCCCGATGACAACCGGCTGCTGGTACTGGGCGTGGACGCCTCGAGCGCGGCCCTAGACAGCGATCTGAACGGGGCCGTCCGGGGCGATGCGCTGTCGAGCCTGCTCACCGTGCCGAACGGCGTATTGGCCGGGCCGGGAACGGGATACGCGAAGGGGCAGCAGGTCCAGCTGGGTGCGGCGCGGATCACCGTCGCGGCGGTGCTGGGCGGCGCGCAGCTGTCACGGTTGAACGGCGGGCACTATCTGGTGGCCCCGCTGCCGGTGGCGCAGCGCATCACCGACCGTGTCGGCCAATTGGATTCGGTGCTGATCGTCGCGCAGCCGAACGCCGATCGGGCGCGGCTGAACTCGGCGGTCACGGCCGCGGTCGCCGGGCGGGCGGTGGTCGGCACACCGAGTGCCCGTGCCGCCCAGAGCCATAACGGCGTGGTCATGGTGAAGTTCATCGCCTCCATGGGCGCGGGACTGGCGTTCGTGGTGTCGGCGTTCCTGATCTACAACACCATGAGCATGGCCCTGGCCGGGCGGCGACCGGTGATCTCCATGCTGCGCGCCATCGGTGCGCGACGGCAGACCATCGTGCGCGACGTGCTGGCGGAGGCGGTCGTGCTGGGCGTGGTCGGCGGTCTGGTCGGCGCGGGGCTGGGCGTGCTGGCCGGACGGTACGCGATCGGGCTGCTGCCCGGCGTTTTCACGCAGATGATGGACGCCCGCATGCAGTACATCCTGCCGGGGTACGCGATTCCGGTCGCGGTGGTCGCGACGACGCTGACCAATGTGGCGGCCTCGGCGGTGGCGGCGCGGCAGGTGTATCGGGTGTCGCCGGTGGAGGCGCTGGCCCCGGTCGGGGCGTCCGCGGCCGATACGGTGTCGACGCGACTGCGGGTGGCGGCGGTCGTGGCGGGAGCGGCACTCGCGGCGGCCGCGCTGGCCATCCAGCGCGCGCATCTGGGGCTCTTCGCCGCCGGCGCACTGGGTTTCGCGTTCGGCGCGGAAATGCTGCTGGCCTTCGCCTGCGCGGGTCCCATCGTGCGGACGACGGCCGCCGCCGCGCGGCGGCTGGGTCCGGCCGGGGTGCTGGCGGGGGTGAATATCGATCGTGCGCCGCGCCGGGTGTGGGCCACGCTCATGACGGTCGTGATCGCGGTGGGCATGACGATCACGATCACCGGCGCGAACGCGGACGCGACGCGCTCGGCGCGCGACACCTTCGCCTCCCTGGCCGATACCGACGCATGGGTGGCGCTCTCCGCCGAGGACACGCCGCCGACCGCGCTGCTCCCCGAGGACGTGGTGCGCCGGGTCGAACAGGTGCCCGGCGTCGGGCGCGTGGTGGCGGGGCAGCTGGCCTTCGCCTCCGTCGCGGGCACGAAAGCTCTTGTCTACGGGGTGGATCCGGGCAGCACCTATTCGATGTTCCATTCCCTGGACGGGGATACCCAGCGCCGGGTGCTGGCGGGCGAGGGCATCGCGCTGTCCCGGGATCTGGCGCGCGAACTCGGCGTTTCGGCCGGGGACGAGCTCAGCATGCAGACGCCCGCGGGCGAGCAGCGGACCCGGGTGCTGGAAACGGTCTCGTATTTCTCCGCCATGGGCGGGACCGCCGTCATGAGCCTGACCCTCATGCGGGACTGGTTCGCCCGGCCCGGAGCCACCACGCTGCAGATCGACGCCGCCCCGGGAGTGGATCCGCAGCAATTGATCTCGGCGATCCGGGCGGCGGTGCCGCCGGACATCCACGTGTACTCGGGCGCGGCCTCGCTCGACGGCATCAGCCGCGCCATGCAGGAGGGGCTGGTGCTCTCGCGCATCATGCTGGTCATCGTGGCCTTCATCGCCGCCATGGCCTTGCTCAACACTCTGACGCTGGCGCTGCTCGAACGCCGCCGGGAGCTGGGCATTCTGCGGGCCGTCGGGTCGAGTCGGCGGTTCGCGCTGCGCATGGTGCTGGCCGAGGCGGCGGCCATCGGGGTGGTCGGAGCCGGGCTGGGTGTCGTCCTCGGGCTGGGTGATCAGTACTTCTATTCGCTGCTCGCCTCCGACACCCTCGGCATCGATGTGTCCTTCCGGCCCGGGGCGCCGCTGTTCGTATTCGCCTTCGCCGCACTGGCTTTGAGCCTGCTCGGCTCGATTCCCCCGGCGGTGCGGGCGGCGCGGCTGAATATCGTGGACGCGGTCAGCGTCGACTAGCGCCGCCGCTCAGGCCGCGCACTTGGCGTTCGGCGGGGCGGGCGGGGCGGTGTCGATGCCCGCGCCGACATCGATGAGGTAGTCGTGATCGCCGCCCATCGGCTCGGTACCGAGCAGCAAACGCTGGACCACACAACCGGATTCGAAGAACACCGGGTTGATGCCGTGCTCGCCGGGGACGATGCGGCCGTCGAGGTCGCGGCCGCTCACCACCGTGTACATGGACACCGGCTTGCCCGAGAAGGTCAGCGCCGCACGCATTTCCAGCGAACTGGTGTAGGGCACCAGGGCGTCGGAGGTGCCGTGCAGCAGTACCGCCCGCTTCACGTCGATGCGGTTGGCCAGCAGCGACGGGGAACGATCGAGGTAGGACTGCGGGCAGGTCAGCGGGATGCAGCCGCCCGCGTCCCGCTCGATCTCGGGCCGCAGGGGCTTCCCGGCCAGGTTGGCCAGCAGCCAGGCGCTGAAATCGCCTGCGTGACCGAAGGTGTCGACCCAGTAGTCGAAGGTCCCCGGCGGCGCGTAGGCGGCGGTCAGGCCACTGGTCACCCCGCCCTGACTCCAGCCCCACAGCACCGTCGGGCCGCCGGGATGATCTCCGCGATACCACCGCGTGGCGGCCAGCGTGTCCCGCCACCCGGCCCACACGTTCCACTCCCCCGTGCGCCAGACGCTGTCATCGGACCGCTGATCCATACTGATCAGCGCCGCACCGGTCTGCTTGACGATCGAGCTCATGTACTCGGGAAAGTCGCTCGCACTCCCGTCGTGCCCGTGCACCGCGACGATCAGCCCCCGTGCCCCGCCCTCGGGTTCGTACACCCGCCCCGTCGCGGTCTCCCCGTCCACGGTCAGGCTCACCGGCCGTATGCTCACACCGTCGCCCGGCGCGCTCGAAACCGCCGGAGCCGCAACCACCGTCGCGGCGATCATTCCGGCCACCGCGCCGACCACCCGCAATCCTCGCCACCGACCACGCACGTTCGGCATCGTCGCACGTGGGCGGGACCCATAGGAGTACCCACGCCGCAGCCCGGCGCGGCGGACCCGGATCCGGCGGCGGTGGGGGCACCGCGCCGCGGGCTCGGAACCTGTGTCGAGTGCGTCGAAAGTCGCGCACACGGGCTAGGATTCGCTCATGCGTTCGATGAGTGTCGAGGAGCGGCGAGCTCGGCTCGCGGTGCGGCATCGGCTGGCCGCGGGCAGCCGCAGCGACGACGTCGAGGAGATCGTGCGGTCGATGGTGGTATTGCATGCCACCGATCCGGCGACGGTGTACCTGTCGGTGGCGGCGCGCGGGGTCGAGAGCGAGCCCGGGTATGTCGAGAAGGCGCTCTACGACGACCGGACGTTGCTGCGGATGCTGGCCATGCGGCGCACCATGTTCGTCGCGCCGGTGGATCTGGTGCCGGTATTGCAGGCCTCGACCGCCGATGCCCTGGCGCACAAGCAGCGCAAGACCTACGGGGGCTACATCGAGCGGTCGGGGGCGGTGCCGGGGAACATCGTCGCCTGGCTCAACGAGGTCGAGGCGGAGACGCACGCGGCGCTGCTGGAGCGGGGCAGCGCGACCGGTGCGCAATTGAGCAAGGACGTGCCGCGGCTGCGGACCCAGGTGGATGTCGCTCCGGGCAAGCCCTATTCGAAGCCGACCAACATCACCACCTGGGTGCTGGTGACGCTCGGCTGCGAGGGGCGGATCGTGCGCGGGCGGCCCAATGGGAGCTGGGCCAGCAGCCAGTACACCTGGGCGCCGATCGAATCCTGGCTGCCGGAGGGCATTCCGGCCGTGCCCGTCGAGCAGGCGCGCGCGGAGCTGGTCCGGAAGTGGTTGCGCGCCTTCGGGCCCGCGCCGATGAGCGATATCAAATGGTGGACGGGCTGGACCCTGGGCGAGGTGCGCAAGGCGCTGGCACTGGTGGACACCGCCGAAGTGGACCTCGACGGCGAAACCGGCCTGGTGCTGGCCGATGATCTGGAACCCACGCCGCCGCCGGAACCGTGGGCCGCGCTGCTGCCCGCGCTCGATCCCACGCCCATGGGCTGGCAGTCGCGCGACTGGTATCTGGGCGAGCACCGGGAAGCGCTGTTCGACCGCAACGGCAATATCGGCCCGACGGTCTGGTGGAACGGCCGCATCATCGGCGGCTGGGCACAGCGTCCGGACGGCGAAATCGTCTGGCGGCTACTCGAAGACGCGGGTTCGGCGGCGCAGCACGCGATCGCCGCCGAGGCCGGGCGGCTACGCGGCTGGTACGGCGATGTCCGGCCCACCCCGCGTTTCCGCACGCCGCTGGAGAAAGAACTGACCACCTGACACCCGCCACGCCCGGTGACCCGCTTCCCGGCTGAGTGTCGGGGGTTTTCTGCGGGCCTACCGGACGACAGGCTGTTACTGTCGGATTTGTTGGGTTCGACAGTCCGGGCTGGACACGGGGAGTCCATGGTCCGGTGGTTTTCTCGGAGTGTGTCATGGCGTTCTCGAATCGGCTGGTCTCCCCGGCATCCCCGCATCCCCAGTTCACGGGCCATCCGCCCGCGCCGGAACCGCGAAACGAGGTGTGGGGCGAGGCCTTCCGGGACGCCGCGCTCGGTATGTGCGCGGTGCTGGCGGCGACCGACGGGCGCATCGATCCGGCGGCTCGCATGCGGGTCGCGCAAATGGCGGGCGCGCATCAGGTGCTCGGCCGCGAATCCTCCGAGGAGCTGCGAAACCTGTTCGAGGACAACTGCGCCCGGCTCATCATGGATCCGGCCTTCGGCCACGCCTATGCGATGGCCCAGATCGCCAAGGCCATCGAGCACCCCGACCAGGCGCGCGCCGTGGTGCGGATCGGGTTCGAGGTCGGGCGAATCGAGGGCGAACTCGACGCCCACGCGCTGACGGTGATTCGCGAGGCTTGTCAGGTATTGCGGCTGGACCCACACGAATTCGGCGTGTAAACCCCTCTGGCTTTTGCTGGACAGTGACCGGCGGCGTCCCGCATTCTTGGAGCGTTTAATGCCTAGCGAGGGGATTCACTCTGCATGGCGATCCAAGGGTTCCTCAATATTCTGCTCGACACCGTCCACCCGAATCGGGGCTGGCGTTACTGCGCCTGGTGCGAAGGCACCGGGGCCGCAGGCTATTCCACGAACGGGTCGGCAATTCTGTGCACGGGGTGCGGTGGCATCGGCTGGTTGGTCGACCCGCCGGTCTACCGGCGCTGAACAGGTGATTCGCCCCCGGCAGAGCGGCACGCCGGGGACGAGTCGGGCGTTTCACATATCGAGTCCGAGATCCAGCGCCCGGATCGAATGGGTGAGCGCGCCCACCGCCAGATAATCCACGCCGGTCCGCGCGTAATCGGCGGCCACATCCAGCGAAAGCCCGCCCGAAGACTCGAGTTTCGTGCGCGGCGACCGAGTATTACGGCGCTGCACCGCCGCCTGCGTGGCCCACAGCGGAAAGTTGTCCAGCAGTACCAATTCCACGTCCTCGGCGAGCACCGCGTCGAGCTGTTCCAGGCTGTCCACCTCGACCTCGCACTCGATCTCCGGATTCAGCTCCCGCACGGCGCGCAACGCGGCAACCACCGAGCCCGCAGCCACCACGTGATTGTCCTTGATCAACGCGGCGTCCCCGAGCCCCATGCGGTGATTGACCCCGCCGCCGACTCGCACCGCGTACTTCTGCAGCGCCCGCAGCCCGGGAAGCGTCTTGCGGCTGTCCCGAATCCGGCAATCGGTACCCGCCACAGCATCCACCCACTGCGAGGTAGCCGTAGCGATGCCGGACAAGTGACACACCAGATTCAGCAGCGTGCGCTCGGCCGTCAGCAGCCCCCGAGTCGGCGCGACAAAACTCAGCACCTTGTCCCCCGGCTGCACCCGCGTCCCGTCGGCCACGCGAGCACTGACCTCATAATTCCCCGCCCCGAGCACCTCATCCAGTACCAGCAGCCCGACATCCAGTCCGGCCACCGTCCCCGGCTGCCGAGACGCCATGTCCGCCTTGGCCACCGCATCCGCGGGCACCGTAGCCATCGTGGTGATATCGGGCCCATAGCGCAGATCCTCATCGAGGGCGGTACGGATGAGCGCCACCACCTCGTCGCGATCCAGTCCAGCGTCGAGAGTCATAGCCACGCTCCTTCTTCGATGACTTGTCTTGCACCCGAGCCAATGTCGCGTACACGCAGCGCGTACACGCCCGGGCGGGATGTCCGTGGGCCCGCCCGGCGACGATGCGGTTCACAGCCCGGCGGGCACAGCGACCCGCCCCCACGTGGGCCCCGGCTCGACGCCGTCGGCCACCAGCTTCGGCCGCCCGTCGGGTCCGAGCCGTACCGCCGTGCTCCGCCGCAATTCCTCCTGAGGCTCCGGGTAATCCGAGCGGGTGTGGCAGCCACGGCTCTCGGTCCGGGCCGCCGCCGCGACCAGCAGCGCCCGCGCGGTGAGAGTCAGCGCGGAATCCTCGAGTTCGCGGATGATCGCCGCCGCCGAATCCGGCCGCCCGCGATCCTTTCCGCCATCCGACCTGCGCATGGTGCCGACGAGTGCCGAACCTGCCTGCTCGCCAGCGCCGTTCGAATCGCCGCCCGGCGCTTCACCGTCGATGCGGGCGACCGCGTTGGGCTGCTCATGTGTCTCGTATGCACCATTCGCGGCGGTGCCCATCGCCGTCGCGTCGCTGCCGGTGTGGTCGGTCGCGGACTGGTTCAGGGCCCATTCGACGGTGATGTCGGGGGCGGCGTTGTCGGTGATCAGGCCGACCATGCGGAGGATGGCGGTGCGGAGCCCGTCGCCGTCGCGGACTACCGCGGCGTGTTCGGTCATGAGCTCCTGCAACAGTTTTCGGTCCGCACGCGGGAAACGCAGCGGGCCGACTTCGGTGATCGGGGCTGACATGCCCTGGCGCTCGGCGGCGGCCACGCCGACACGCTCGCCGACGACCAGGCCCTCGAGGAGGCTGTTGGAGGCCAGGCGGTTCGCGCCGTGCAGGCCGGTGCGGGCCACCTCACCGGCGGCGTAGAGGCCGGGGACCGTGGTGCGGCCGTGGGCGTCGGTGAGGATCCCGCCGCACTGGTAGTGGGCGGCGGGTGCCACCGGGATCAGATCGACGGTGGGGTCGATGCCCGCGGCCAGGCAGGAGGCGGTGATGGTCGGGAAACGCTGGGGGAAGCCGTCGATCGAGCGGGCGTCGAGGTAGACGTGGTCGGTGCCGAGCTCGCCCATGCGGGCCGCGACGGCGCGGGAGACCACGTCGCGCGGGGCCAGGTCGCCGCGCGGGTGGACACCGGCGGTCACCGAATTGCCCTGGGAGTCGACGAGAATCGCGCCCTCGCCGCGGACGGCCTCGCTGATCAGCGGGCGGCGGCCGAGGCCACCGGGGGTGAACAGCACGGTCGGGTGGAACTGGAGGAATTCCAGGTCCGAGACCAGCGCGCCCGCACGCAGCGCCAGGGCGATGCCGTCGGCGGTGGCTCCGGCCGGGTTGGTGCTGCACGCGTAGAGCTGGCCGAGGCCGCCGGTGGCGAGCACCACCGCGGGGGCGTGGACGATGCCGAATCCCCTGTCCGACACCGCGATCACGCCGCGGACGCCCTCGGGGCCGGTCACGATGTCCAGCACCGCGGCCCCGAAGATCACCGGAAGTCCCGCCGCGTTCAGTGCGCGCTGCACCTCCGCACCGGTGGCGTCACCGCCCGCGTGAATGATCCGCCGCGTGCTGTGGCCGCCCTCGCGGGTGCGCGAGACCTCGCCGTCGCGGCCGAGGTCGAAGACCGCGCCCAGGTCGGTCAGGGCCGCCACCGCGTGCTGGCCGCCCTCGACAATGGACCGCACCGCGTCCTCGTCACAGAGTCCGGCCCCGGCGACGACGGTGTCGTGCACGTGGGATTCCACCGAATCCCCGTGCGGCGCGACCACCGCGATGCCGCCCTGCGCGTACTGGGTCGAGGTGTCGGTGGGTCCGCCCTTGCTGAGTGTCAGCACGCGTAGTCCGCGGCGGGAGGCGGTGCGCGCGGCGGTCAGTCCCGCCACGCCACCGCCCACGACCACCAGGTCGGCCTCGGCTTCCCAGGTGATGGAAATCGATGTATTCACCATGTGCTCATCCCTCCCCTGACGGGGTGGGCGTAGCTATTCGCCGCCGCCCGGATTGCCGATCTCGATCATGCGCTGCACCGAATTGCGGGCCAGG
Source organism: Nocardia seriolae NBRC 15557 (assembly GCF_007990715.1). GTDB lineage: Bacteria > Actinomycetota > Actinomycetes > Mycobacteriales > Mycobacteriaceae > Nocardia > Nocardia seriolae. The sequence goes on from NZ_BJWY01000133.1 coordinate 15,329, forward strand.
GCGGCGGTTTCGGGATCGACGTGGACCTCGTCGCGGTTCTCCACCAGGCAGCGGAGCAGGGCGGCGGGGGTGATCATCTTCATGTACTTGCAGGAGGCGCGGTCGTTGACGGCCTGGAAGTCGATGCCGGGGGCGGCCTTTCGCAGCTGGTGCAGCATGCCGACCTCGGTGGCGACCAGGACTTCCTTGGACTTCGCGGCCTTCGCGGCATCGATCATGCCGCCGGTGGACAGGATGTGCACCCGGTCGGCCGGGAACTCGCCCGCGCCCGCCAGGTAGAGAGCCGAAGTGGCGCAACCGCATTCGGGGTGCACGAACAGCTCCGCGTCCGGGTGGGTGCGGGCCTGCTCGTTGAGCTCGTCACCGTTGATGCCGGCGTGCACGTGGCACTCGCCCATCCAGATGTGCATGTTCTCGCGGCCGGTGACGCGCTTGACGTGCGCGCCCAGGAACTGGTCCGGCAGGAACAGCACCTCGCGGTCGGGGTCGATGGAGGCGACCACGTCGACGGCGTTGGAGGAGGTGCAGCAGATGTCGGTCAGGGCCTTCACCGCGGCGGTGGTGTTCACGTAGGAGACCACCAGCGCGTCCGGGTGCTCGGCCTTCCAGGCGCGCAGCTCGTCGGCGGTGATGGAGTCGGCCAGCGAGCAGCCCGCGCGCTGGTCCGGAATGAGGACGGTCTTCTCCGGGCTGAGGATCTTGGCGGTCTCGGCCATGAAGTGCACGCCGCAGAAGACGATGGTGTCCTCGGGCGCCTCCGCGGCGATCCGGGACAGGGCCAGGGAGTCGCCCACGTGGTCGGCGATGTCCTGGATCTCGGGGAGCTGGTAGTTGTGCGCCAGGATGGTGGCATTGCGCTCACGCGCCAGTCGCTTGATCTCCGCCGCCCATTCGGGGGTGGCGTCCACGCCGGTGAATCCCGACGGTCCGTCCGCGATGCGCTCGGTCAGCGTCATCGTCGCGCCCAGTGCTGCAGCCATGGCCGGCTCCTTCTCTCATGCGTCCGGCAACTTCGCCGATTCGCATCCAACCGGTTTTCGACTTAGAATCGAAAACGTGGCCCATCGTAGCACTATCCACGAAACGCTCACCGCGGTGTTCCAGGTTCGTCGCTTCCCCGACACCATCCGTGCAGGTGAGAGCCCTAGCGTGGGTGGTTTGGCGGTCTCGGACCGCTGCCCGCCGGGTCAACGCACCGAACTCGCGGTGCTGCTGTGGGAACGCGCCCTCGACCCCGCCAAGGGCACCTGGTCACTTCCCGGCGGCCGCCTGCGCGACGACGAGGACCTCGACACCTCGGCCGCCCGGCAACTCGCCGAGAAGGTCGACGTCCGCGAACTCACCCACCTCGAACAGGTGTGGGTGTTCAGCGATCCGAGCCGCGTCCCCGGCGACCGCCGCATCGCCTCGGCGTATCTGGGCCTGGTCCCGTTGACCGCCGAACCGGTCCTCCCCCACGACACCAAGTGGCATCCGGTCTCGGACCTGCCGGACATGTCCTTCGATCACGGCACCGTCGTCCGCCACGCCCGGAACCGCCTGGCCGCCAAGCTCTCCTACACCAATATCGCCTTCGGCCTGGCCCCCGCCACCTTCACCATGTCCACCCTGCGCGAAATCTACTGCGCCGCACTGGGCTACGACGTGGACACCACCAACCTGCAACGAGTCCTGACCCGCCGCAAGGTGATCACGCCGACCGGCGAGACCGCCTCCCCCGGCCGCGCGGGCGGGCGGCCCGCCGCCGTCTACCGCTTCACCGACTCCGAGATCCGGGTGACCGACGAATTCGCCACCTTCCGCCCGCCCAGCTGAGCGCGCGCACCGCGTTCGGGTGATCGGCTAGCACACCTACCGGGGCTGCGCTAGATTTCCGTTGTCCCGCACCGGTTCCCGAGGCGCGGGACGTGCGCTAAGGGGAGGACCAGGAATTCCGGTGTTGCAGGCGGGGGACGTTTTTGCCGGGTACGCCATCGAACGGGTGCTCGGCTCCGGGGGCATGGGCGCGGTGTATCTGGCCCGGCATCCGCGCATGAATCGCCATGTGGCGCTGAAGGTTCTGAACGAAGGCTTCGCCGCCGACCCCAAGGTCCGGATGGCGTTCGACCGGGAGGCGGCGCTCGCCGTCGAACTCGATCACCCCAATATCATTCCCGTCTACGACCGCAGCGGGCCCGACGATCCGGCACTGTGGCTGGCCATGCGCCACATCGACGGCGGGGACGCCACCACGCTGCTGGCGACCGCGGTCGGCGGATTGCCCGCCGAACAGGCGATCCGGCTGATCACCGACGCCGCCCACGCCCTGGACTACGCGCACGGCCGCGGCGTGCTGCACCGCGACGTCAAACCGGCCAATCTGCTGATCGAGCAGGATCTGCGGGTCGGAGAACGCGCGCTGCTCACCGATTTCGGCATCGCCCGGACTCTGAACGACACCACCACCCACTCCGGTGTCGTGGCGACACTCGCCTACACCGCCCCGGAGCGTTTCACCGACCGGCTGCCCACCGACCACCGCGCCGACATCTATTCCCTCGGCTGCACCTTCTATCAGTTGCTCACCGGCGAGCCGCCGTTCCCCCGCAACGACCAGGCCGCGGTGATCGCCGCGCATCTCGGTCATCCAGCGCCGCTTACCAGTTCGCGGCGGCCGGACCTGCCGAGAGGGCTCGACGCGGTGATCACCACATCGCTGGCCAAGGACCCGGCCAACCGTTATCAGACGTGTGCCGACCTCGCCGAGGCGGCGCAGCGCGCGCTCGGAATTCGGGTGGCCACCTCCGCGATGCGCCGGGCCGCCGCTGAGCCGGACGACCCGCCGCAGCACGGGCTTCCGCCGCTGTTGACTACCGCGCCGCCGAGACCACCCGTGTCCCCGGCGACGAAACCGGCTGTGGCGAAGCCTGTTCCGGGTGGACGAAGGATCAGCCGCCGCCAATTGCTGATCGGTGGGGCGATCGCCGTCCCGGTCACCGCTGCGGCGGCCGGGGTTGCCCTCGCCGTCACGCAACTGGGTTCCGGCAGCGGGTCGAAGAACAGCGGCGCGCCGTCGGCTGTGTCCCTCGATGGTGTGCTGACCGGTCATATCGAGGCGGTCAAGTCGGTGGCATTCAGCCCGGATGGTTCACTGCTCGCCTCGGGCAGCCTCGATCGCACGGCACAGCTGTGGGATGTGCACTCGCGCAAGCCCGATGGCCCCGCCCTCGAGGCCGGGCACGCCGTGCACGCGCTGGCCTTCAGCCCCGACGGATCCCTGCTCGCGACCGCCGGTGGGGCCAAAGGGGATTGGGCGACGCAGCTTTGGGATGTCCGTGCGCGGCAGCCCGACGGGGAGTCGCTGGATCCGGGATCCTGCACCGGAATCGGGGCCACGGCGTTCAGTCCGGACGGCACACTGCTGGCCGTCGGCCGAAGCGTCTCCGGCGGCTCCGGAGCGCAGCTGTGGAATGTGCGCACGAGGCAACTCGACAGTCGGCAGATCGACAGCGGCGGCCAAACCGCCGCCCTGGCATTCAGTCCGGACGGCTCCCTGCTCGCCACGAGCCAGGGGTCGGGAACCGACACCCGGGTGAGGCTCTGGAACACCGCATCACGCCAGTCCGTCCCGGGCGATCTCGTCAGCCACGTCGACCAGGTGGTGTCGATAGCCTTCAGTCCCGACGGCACGCTCCTGGCCACCGGCAGCCGCGACACCAGCATCGGATTGTGGGATGCGCGCTCCCACCTGCACATCGCACAGCTGGTCGGCCACGTCGGCGCGGTGCTCTCGATCGCCTTCAGCCCCGACGGCACCCTGCTCACCTCGGGTGGAGCAGACCGAACCGTGCGACTCTGGAACGTCCACTCCCGCAGCCAGATCGGCACCCCGAACGCCGGTCACACCGACCAGATTTCCTCGGTCCGCTTCAGCCCCGACGGCACCCTGATCGCCACCGCCAGCCTCGACCGCACGATCCGCCTGTGGCGCGTAAACCCGCCCCACTGAGCCCAGCCCGTTACCTTCTTCGTGACCCTGCTACGGGGTCACGGTCGCCAGGCCCGGTATGACTTCTTGCCCCTGTCTTTCGCATGATCCGGGGGTGACACAGGCGAAAACCGACGCCCGTGATGTGTTCATCATCGCCGGGCACCTACTGATCCGCCTGGCCCGCCGCCGCCGCGACGTCCTTCACACCATGCTCAAAACCAAACAGCCCTACCGTGATTCACCTACAGTCACCGCTATCGCTCCCTAACGACGATCTTTCCGGTCACCGCGCGCCACGATCACAATCTGCCCGTTGTCCTCACCAGCTGTCTGGTCGATCCGCAGCACTTGCTTGGCCCGGGTTTCTTCCACGACGTGCCGATACGACGGCGACAGCAGCGACTCCACCTGACCGAGGACGCTCGGACCCACCCCCGCATTCCGAGGCCGATGACGCCAATAGATCCAGCCCCGCCCTTCAGCCCACACCGCAACACGATCGACAACGATCACCCCGACAACCAGCCCTAGAACCCAGAACATCCAGTCCGCGCAGCGACCTCCAGCCCGATTACCTCACCCCCGCACCACGGTATCGAAATCTCGCCCCGGTCGCCGCGCCAGACGGTTGACGAAAACCAAAGGGACACCCCCCAAAAAACTTCCGTACGCTCGTGCAGCATGGGCCCAGCTATCGACGCCATCGCCATAACGAACCTGATCGCGAGGTACGCGGAACTCGTCGACGCCGGTGACTTCACCGGAGTCGGCACCCTCCTCGCGGATGCCACATTCCACGGCGGCGGCGGATCGATCCACGGCGGCACCGCCATCGCAAAAATGCTGCGCGCCATGGTAATCCGCTACGAAGACGGCACCCCGAAAACCCACCACGTAACCACGAACACCATCCTCGAATTCAACGATTCCACCGCCACCGCTCGCTCCTACTTCACCGTCTTCCAATCCCTCCCTATCCTCCCCCTACAACCCATAGCCGCAGGCCGCTACCACGACACCTTCCAAAACACCACCGGCCACTGGCAATTCACAGAACGCCGCGTCGAAATAACCATGACCGGCAACCTCACCCACCACCTCAACACCCCGCGCCATACAACCACATAGACCCACCCATCCAAAACACCCAACAGTCTGAATACCCTTAGATCACATGCTAATTCACCTTCATCGCCCATGCGATCAGAGGTAGAATTAGCTCATGGGTTCGAAGGGTTTCACTCTCGACGACTGCGGCATCACCGAATTGGTGACCGCAGTCGAAACCCTGTCCGACGCCATCCTGCACGGTGACCTGAACGCCTTCGCCGACGGGGAC
>NZ_BJWY01000134.1 GCF_007990715.1 Nocardia seriolae NBRC 15557
AGTACTAAGGCGAAAGTGACAAACCGTGCTTAGGATGGGCTACGCATGGCACGTCTGAGCAGTGCAGAACATGATGGGAGACGAGCATGTCTCGCTCGGCCTGGGACGGCGAGCCGATCGGCACGACTGTCAAGCGACTTCGCCGGCAACGCAGTCTCACCCAGGAGGCGCTCGCGCTACGGGTCGGCTGCTCGCGCAGCCTGATTCAGCAGATCGAGAATGGCAAACGCATTCCCTCGCCTGCCCAGCGCGAGAAGCTGAGCGCGGTGCTGGGTGAGCGTCTGCCCGGAGGCGATGAGACGGACGCCGAGACCAGCGAACTGCGTATCCGTTTCAACATCCTGCTGGGCGAGAAGCCTGATATTGCCAACCGTGTCCTCGCGCTCGCGCAAACGCTGGCCGCGCTCGAGGACACGGGGGAGGATCTCGTGCCGTTGCGGGAGATCGCAGAGCGACAGCTGGCGCGAGCAGAGGAAGTGCTGACGCAGATTCCCTCGGGAAGTGTCGTTGTGCGGGAGTGGAATACGGTCATCGACTGGCTCACGGTGCTGGACCGGGCGCAGGAGCGGATTTGTGCCATCCACACCGCGGAACTCGGAGCCATCGGTGGCGATGTCGGCGACGAGTATCACCGCGCGATTCTGGGGAAGGCTCGATCCGGCGTGTCCGTGCAGCGTGTCTATGTCCTGGACGACGTTGTAAATGTGACGTCCTATGAGGACAAACTATGGCAGCAGGTCAGGGCGGGCGTCGAAACCACGTTGGTGAACCGGGAGTTCGCGCCCAATGCGCAGGGCATCCTGATCGTCGATGGCAGCTACGTACTGGCTGGGGATTACGATTTCCGCCGCCGTGAGCGGGACTCCAGCAGGTTCTCGACACTGCGGCACGATGTGCAGGCCGCGCAAAGAAAGTTCAACCACCTCCGTGAACTCAGGAGTTACGGAATGGCGCTGGTAGTCAACGATCTCGTCGAACGTACGGGACTGACACACTACGAGCGCTTGGAACAGGAGGACTGCCGCGCCCGTTTCCGTACGGTTTTGCGTCGGGCGTGGAACAACGAGAAGCCCGACACCGAAGGCTTGCGCTCATGAGCCGGAATGTTGCGTGGCCGCCGGAACCGGATGCACTCCAGTTGGCGGACCGCTCAGACGAGCGGAAAAGGATCGCGCGCATGTATCTCGGTGCCCAGAGCCGATTCGAGGGGACCGCGGGTCGCGTGTACCACGGGATTCTGGACGGTTTCCATGGGGAGCCGGACTGCCCATGGACGAGGGGGCGGCGGCTGCCCTGAACGCGGCGTGGGACGAGCTCTTGGTCCGGGAGGGGCTGCAGGCTCTGCCGGCCGGTGCGGTGGTGGTCGATCTGACGGCCCGATCCGGTGGCAACTGTGTGGTTACCTGTGTCGACAGCATGGTGAAGGCGTCCAACGACATCACGGTGATCCATCGATCCAACTTCCCTTCATTCCAGCCGCATGTCGCGAGTTGCGAATACGGGGCAGCCGCGGCCGCCGCGATTCTTCGCTACAGCGCGGCGGACATCATTTGACCTACGCAGGTGGTAGTTCGTCCCACGCTTGTTCAAGGGCGGCATGGAACAAGCCGCGGCACTCACCGACATCGAGGCTCGTGAATTGCGACAGCGGCGGGTTTGCGATCAGATCGTTGATCCGGATTGCTTTGCCTCGCCTGCGAAGTGCTTCGAGCTTCTCGAATCGATTCACCTGGAAGTCGATATCCGGCTGCAGAGTCGAGAACCTGCTTGCCAAGCGGCCTTCGCGCAAAGTGTCGTAATCGCCGGAGATGGCGAATCTCTCGTCCACAACGAGCACGCCTTGAGCATTGGGCGCATGGGATCGCTTGACCACCAGGTTCCCGATGCCGGCGCGAGTCATCTGCCACAACCGATCGTCGTAGGGCCAAAGGTCCGAAACCGAGTCGATGACGTAGATTCGGTGAATGTCGACGGTGGCTGAGCCTGTTCGAGCGGCTAATCGCAGCATGGTGGCGTGATATTCATCGCCGACTTCGCCGCCGATGGCCGCGAATCCCGCGGCATGTACCATCCGGACCGATCGAGTTGCCTGCTCGATCACCGTGCACCAGTCGGCGACGGTGTTCCACTCAGGTACCCGGGCCACGCGCGAAGGCACCTGCGCCAGTACGTTTTCCGCTCGCTCCAATTGCCGCATTGCAATCGCTCGTAGGGAAGCCACCTCTGGACCGGCTGCACCCGCGGCCACGAGGCCCTGTGCGATGCGAAGTGCGTGTTCGGCTGCTACGGGGTCGCGGCCCAGCAACACATTGAATCCCATGCGGAGGTTGTCTGCCCGGGTATCAGCGGCCTCGGCCGGGGCAACCGTGCGTCCGGATGCGGGCAGGGGGACACCGAGTACCGCACTGAGACTCTCCCGCAGGGGGCGCTGTGGTATTCGGGCGCCGCTCTCGATCTGCTGGATCTGACTGCGTGAGCATTTCACCTTGTCGGCCAGGGATTTCTGGGTCAGGCTCCGTTCTTTGCGCAGCCTGCGGATCAGATCTCCGATCGGTTCTCCGACCGGGTCGTAGCGCGTCATTTCGGCCCCCTGCGCCGACCCAGCTGCTCAATGTGTGTCACAAAAGCTTAGATCGTGGCCGCGTTCGTGGCCAGACATCCGATGATTCGCGGCGAGGACAGCGATTGAGCGGATACCCCGGCAAATATCAAGGGACAGTGAGCAGTTCGGTAGATGCCAATCGAGGCGATTCGCAAACTTTCTGTATCGCATAGGTATTCGAGAAGGCGACAGGGCAATGGCACTCCATATCACCGACCGATCCATCACCAGTGATCTCACCCCGGAGACGGCCCACCGCGTACCGGACCCCGGTGGAGGGAGTTGGTTGCTGACCTGGCTTCCGGGCCGGCTCCTGACGCGGGAGCAGGCCATCGACGCCATGATGCTGGACGAGTTGCTCAGTGATCCGGAGGCGGACGGGGGCGCGGCCCTGCGGTCGGCCGCTCAGCGTGCGACGTCGCTGGGGATGGATGTGGCCGAGGCCGTTCTGCTGCTGGCCACAAGGGTGGTCGAGCGGGACCGTCACCGCGTGGAGCGGGCTCGTCGCTGTCGCCGAAGTGGCCCGAATGTGCCGGGATGTGGGGTGCCGCAACGGTTTCTGTTCCGATGCTTGTCGGCGTCGGCGGTGCTCGGCCGCATTCTCTATGCCGTGGCCACGCTGCCGTCACTGTCGTTCGTGGTGGTGGCGCTGCTGGCCGCGCGGCTGACCTCCAATGGCTGGGTGGTCTCCGGGGTCACGGTCGCCGCGTCGGCGCTGACCTGCACGGTGACGCTGGCGGGGAGTCGCTGAGCCGCGCGTGTCGCCGGAGGTTCGCCGGAATCGGGTGGTTCGATGGCGGGATGGAGCTGCGCCGGGATCTGGGTGAGACCGTTGATGGGCTGATGCCCGAGTTGAAAGGGCTGCTCGGGCAATTGGTGGCGATACCGTCGATCGCGTTTCCGGAGTATCCGAAGGAGAATGTGCAGCGGGCCCACGATCTGATCGCCGAGGAGTTGCGGAAGTCGGGGGTGGGGGAGATTCGGGTGTTGAGTCTGCCGGATACGTCGCCGGTGATTTACGGGCGGATCTCGGCGCCCGAGGGCGCGCCGACCGTGTTATTGTACGGGCATTACGACGTGCAGCCGTCGGGGGATGAGAGTCTTTGGAAGACACCGCCGTTCACGCCTACCGAGAAGGATGGGGCGATTTACGGGCGGGGGGCGGCGGACTGCAAGGCGAATGTGGTGGCGCATATCGGGGCGTTGCGGGCGTTCGGGGGGAAGCCGCCGGTGGGGTGACGGTGGTTATCGAGGGGCAGGAGGAGTATGGGTCGGTTTTCGATGACTATCCGGCGGAGAAGCCGGAGTTGTTCACGGCCGATGCGCTGCTCATCTGCGATGCGGGGAATATCAGGGCGGGGCAGCCGACGTTGGTGACGGCGTTGCGCGGGGTGGCGGATGTGTTCGTGGAGGTGCGGACGCTGGAGGCTCCGGTGCATGCGGGGCAGTTCGGTGGGGCGGCGCCGGATGCGTTGCTGGCGTTGATCAGTGCGCTGTCCACGCTGCACGACGCGGATGGGAATGTGGCGGTGGCGGGGCTGCGGCGGGACAAGTGGGGCGGGGCGAATTACACCGATAAGGAGTTCGCGGAGGTCACGGGGATGGCGGCGGGGATGCCGTTGCTCGGGACGGGGCCGATCGGGGAGCGGATTTGGTACGGGCCCGCGATCACGGTGATCGGGCTGGACGCCCCGGCAACGAAAACCGCTGCGTCGGCGGTGGTTCCGTATGCGAAGGCGTATCTGAACGTGCGGGTGCATCCGGAGCAGGATCCGGCGCAGGGGCAGCGGGCGGTGATCGAGCATCTGAAGAAGGTGCGGCCGTTCGGGATCGAGCTCGAGGTGACCGGCGGGGATATCGGGGCCGGGTTCGCGGCGGGCACGAGCGGTTCCGCGTATGCGGCGATGGGGGAGGCGATGAAGAAGGCGTGGGGCGTGGACGCCATCGATTCGGCCATGGGCGGGTCGATTCCGCTGACCAATTCCATGGCGGCGGCCAATCCGAACTCCGAGGTGCTCATGCTCGGCGTCGAGGATTCCAAGTGCAATATGCACGGCTTCAACGAGCGAGTACTGGTGAGCGAGTTGCGGAATGTGGCGCTCGCCGAGGCCGAGTTCTTCCAACTCTTCGCGGACAGGATGCGCAAGTGAGCGACGTCGGAACCGTCGAGCAGCCCCAGACCGCGCCGGAACCCGCACGGCACCGCAAGAAGTGGACGTTCCCGTCCACATACACCATTCTCGCGGGCGTCACCCTCGCGGTCTGGCTGGCGGCGTTCGTGATTCCGCCGGGCGCGTACGACACCGACGACAAGGGACACCCGATCGCGGGCTCGTACCACCGCCTCACCGATGCCAAGGGTTTCGGCGAGCGGGTGCGGGATCTGTTCCTGGCTCCGGTCAACGGGCTCTACGGCATTCAGGACGGCAAGACCGGCCAGGTCGCCCCCGATGTGTCCGGGTCGCTGTACGGTGCGGCCGCGGTGTTCCTGTTCGTGCTGGCGGTGGGCGCGTTCATCACCGTCGCCTTCGCCACCGGCGCGCTGGACAGCGGCATCGGGCGGCTGGCGTTCAAGCTGCGCAACCGCTCGTATCTGCTGATCGTCGGCATCATGGTGGTGTTCGCGGTCGCCGGTACCGTCGAGGGTTTCGCCGAGGAGACGCTGGGCTTCTACGCCCTGCTGGTGCCGTTGACCCTGGCCCTGGGGTACGACCGGATGACCGCGGTCGGCGCGATCATCACCGGGGCGGGCATCGGCGTGTTGTGTTCCACGGTCAATCCTTTCGCCACCGGCACCGCCTCCTCGGCGGCGGGCATCGCCATCGGCGACGGCATCGTGCTGCGCCTGGCCATGCTGGTGGTGCTGACCGTGGTCACCGTCGCGTATGTCATCTGGTACGCCCGCCGCGTCAAGGCCGACCCCGAGAAATCCTGGTCCGGTTGGCAACCCGGCGACCGCGAGGTGAAAGCCGATGAGCACGAACCGGATCCGATGACCAAGCGGCAGGTGTCGGTGCTGTGGCTGGTCGGCCTCACCTTCGCGTTCATGATCTTCTCGATCATTCCCTGGGGCACGGTGATCAAGGGCCCGGACGCGAATCCCTACAAGTGGGAACTGGGTTGGTACTTCCCCGAGCTCACCGCGCTGTTCCTGGTGGGCGCGATCGCGGTCGGGCTGGTGGGCGGTCTGGGCGAGGGCAAGATGTCGGAGAACATCGGCAAGGGGTTCAGCGATTTCGTCGGCGCGGGCTTCGTCATCGTGCTCGCCCGCGGGGTCACCGTCATCATGAACAACACCCAGATCACCAGCACGGTGCTGCACGCGCTGGAGGGCGTGGTGTCGGGCACCTCGTCGGCGGTCTTCGCGGTGGGCGTGTTCCTGGTGAACGTCCCGCTGGCCTTCCTCATCCCGTCCACCTCGGGACACGCCACCCTGGCCATGCCGATCATGGCCCCGCTGGCCGACTTCGCCCATGTGCCGAGGTCGCTGGTGGTGACGGGCTGGCAGTCGGCGTCGGGCTGGGCGAACCTGGTCACCCCGACGACCGCGGTGGTCACCGGTGGTATCGCCCTGGCCAAGGTCCGCTACGACCGCTATGTGAAGTTCATCGTCCCGCTGATGGCGATCCTGTTCGTGCTGATCTGCGTGTTCCTGGCGATCGCGGCCTGGATCGGCTGATCCCCGGAGCTAGGCCCCCGGGAACCGCATTCCGGTGTACTGGGTCCAGAACCGGTCGAAGTAGGACTCCATATCGATGGACGGGTCGATGAGCCAGCGTGATTGCAGTCCGTCGGCCAGCGCCATGAATGCCGTCGCCATCAGCTCGGGGTCCACGCTCGCGGGCACCGTGCCCGCCCGCTGCATCTCCCGCAGCAGTGCGGCGAATCCGGCGGTGCCGCGTTCGTAGTGCTCGCGCATGTAGGCGTGCGCGGGGTGGCGCGGGTCGGCGGCGGCCGCCTGCATGTGGGTGAACAGCTCGATCAGCCCGGGCACCTGGGTGTTGCGCCGGATGATGCGGACCAGCAGTTCGGGGCCGGGCGCGCCGGCGGCGGCCATGTCGACCTCGTCGCGTTTGCGCAGCACCGCGACGAACAGCTCTTCCTTGGACCCGAAGTAGTGCAGTAGTCCGCTCTGGCTCAGGCCGACGGCCTCGGCCAGCTCGGCCACCGAGGTCGCGAGAAAGCCACGCTCGGCGATGGTGCGCAGGGCGGCCTCGAGGATCTGCTCCCGCCGCTCGATGCCCTTCCCGTACGGTCCGCGTTTCGCCATCGGGAAAGTCTAAGCGGACTCTGAGAGTTTCTTGTCCTCCAAAACCGTGCACTGTACGGTTTTCGATATGGGATCCCGCCGCCGCATTCTCGGCCTGGTCGTTCTGGCCGCCTCCGCCGCGCTGACCGCGACCGCCGCCCCGGCCTTCGCCCGGCCGGAGCCGCCCGCGCGGGTCGACCCGCTGGGCCAGGACTTCCTCTGGGGCGTGGCGGCCTCGGGCTTCCAGTCCGAAGGGCATGCGCCGGACAGCAATTGGTCGCGTTACGCCGCGTCCGGGAAAACCCAGGACCCGTACCGGGATTCGATCGACTTCTACGACCGGTATCTCTCGGACATCCAGCTCGCCAAGGGGCTGGGCGTGAAGGTGTACCGGATCGGCATCGAATGGGCGCGGGTGCAGCCGCAGCCCGGCGTGTGGGACGAGGACGGACTTCGCTTCTACGACAAGGTGATCGGGGCCATCGAGGCGGCGGGTATGCGGCCCATGCTCACCCTCGATCACTGGGTGTACCCGGGCTGGGAGGCCGACCGCGGCGGGTGGAACAACGCCGGGATGGTCGAGGACTGGCTGGCCGATGCCCGCCGGATCGTGGACCGGTACGCGTTCGGCAATCCACTCTGGGTGACCTTCAACGAACCCGCCATGTACATGGCCAACGAGGTCCGGCTGGGCATCCTCCCCGCCACCGCGATCGGGGTCATGCGGGACCGAATCGCGCAGGCGCACAATGCCATCTACGACTACATCCACCAGGCGCAGCCGGGCGCTCTGGTCACCAGCAATGTCGCCTACATCCCGGTCTCCGAGGATTCGGTGAACGGCCCGCTGAGCGACAGGATCGCCGCCAAGCTGGACTACATCGGCATCGACTACTACTACGGGCTGTCCCCGGACGCCCTGCGCTCGCCCATCACCACCGAGCTGTGGACAAACCCGTTGCAGCCCGACGGGATTTACTATGCGCTGGAACACTATTCGCGCGCCTTCCCCGGCAAGCCGCTCTACATCGTCGAGAACGGCATGCCCACCGAGAACGGCAAGCCCCGCGCCGACGGCTACACCCGCGCCGACGATCTGCGCGACACCGTCTACTGGGTGCAGCGTGCCAAAGCCGACGGCATGAACGTGATCGGCTACAACTACTGGAGCCTCACCGACAACTACGAATGGGGTTCCTACACAACGCGATTCGGCCTGTACACGGTGGACGTGCTGACCGATCCGGCGCTCACCCGCCGCCCCACGGACGCGGTCCCGGCCTACACCGCGATCACCCGCGACGGCGGCGTACCCGCCGACTATCGCCCGACTCGTGATCCCAAGGACTGCTCGCTGGTCGATCCGCTCACCAGCTGCACCGATCCGGTCACCTTGCCCCGCTAGGCCCGGTCAGACCCTCCGGCGGGCGGGGACGCCGTTGATAGTCGAGATATATTCGGCGGCAACCGATCCGGGCAAGGTCATAGTCCGGTTCTATGAGTGTATCGGACCGAGGTGGCTACCAACTGGTTATAACCAGATGAATAGTTGGGGTACAACGAATCCCCGACGAAATCAGGACACCATGTACACCCTGCTCTTTGCTCTCATCCTGCTGTGTGTGGTGGCGGTGGTTCGCAGCTGGCCGCGGGGCTATGCGATGGGTCTGTGCTCGGCGACCCTGGCCCTGTCGATGCTGGCTTTCCTACCCCACGTCATCGACCACTCCTTCACCCTCAGCCTGTGAACGCCGCCTCAGGAGCCGACCTCTCATGACCACCTTCGCAACCCCACCACCGCAACCGGCGTCATCACCGATTCGCCCGAACTCTCCGACCGGCGTCCCGGACCTTCGAACAAGCTCGGACTCTCGAACAAGCTCGGACTCTGGTTCGCCCACGTCTACGTGATCGGCATGTGCGCCACCCTGCTCGGCGCCTACATCTTCCAGTTCGCGCTGTGGGAGTACCCCTGCCCGATGTGCCTGCTGCAGCGAATGTTCTTTCTGCTCAGTGCGATCGGCCCGACCTACATCATCATCCGCTCGCGCACCGGAGCGGTGACCACCCGCGAGTTCGCCGCCGGCTGGGGCTGGGCCGTCGTGGCCGCGATCCTCGGCAGCTTCGTCTCCGGCACCCAGGTGCTCATGCACATCGTGCCCCCGGACCCCGGATACGCCGGCACCCTGCTCGGCCTGCACCTCTACACCTGGGCCTTCATCACCTTCGTGCTGGCCGTGCTCGCCGCCGGGATCGTGCTCTTCCTGGCCGCCTACAGCGAACCGGGCAAGGTGGCAGCCCCTTCCGCCGCCCTGCGCCGCGCCGCCGCCATCACCCCCGCGGTGCTGTTCACCTTCGCCGCCACCAACCTGATCGCCTGCTTCTTCCTGCAGGGCCTGAACTGGAAGATGAGCGGTGATCCGACCAGCTACCAGTTCTTCACCGATCTGGGCTGGTGACAACGAAATCCGCCCGCCCACACCGGAAACGGTGTCGGCGGGCGGATTCGCATGTCCGTGTCAGCGCAACGCCGGAATGACCTCGCGCTCGAAGAGTTCCAGCCCGGACGTGTCGTAGGCGGTCTCGGGGAAGTAGTGAATCGAGTACCCGAGACCGAGTTCCTTCACCTCGGACAGCCTTTCGACGACCTGCTCCGGGGTGCCGACGGCGGGGGAGTCGCGGAACAGATCCTTCACGTGCTGGGCCGCGCCCTCGGCCCCGACGAACGGCGTCAGCCGCGTCTCCAGTTCCGCCAGTCGCTGCTGCACCTCCGCCTCGGTCGCGGCGACCAGCGTGTTGAAGTTGGAGCTGCGGGTGATGGCGTCGAAATCCGTTCCCACCTGGGCACAGTGGGTGCGCAGCAGCTCCGACTTCTGCGTGAACGTCTCGGGGTCACCCGCGAAATTGGTGTACTGCGCGTATTTCGCCGCGATCCGCAGCGTCACCTTCTCGCCGCCGCCCGCGATCCAGATCGGAATCCCGCCCTCCTGCAAGGGAAGCGGCCGCACGATGGCTCCGTCGACCTGGTAGTGCTTGCCGTTCAGGGTGGCCCTGCCGGTGGTCCACGCCTGCCTGAAGATCTGTACGCCCTCGTCCAGGCGGCCCAATCGCACACCGGCGGAAGGGAATCCGTAGCCGTAGGCGCGCCATTCGTGCTCGTACCAGCCGCCGCCGATGCCCATCTCCACGCGCCCGCCCGAGATCAGGTCCACGGTGGCGGCGACCTTGGCCAGATAGGCCGGGTCGCGGTAGCTCATGGCGGTGCACATCTGGCCCAGCCGGATGCGCGAGGTGCTCGCGGCCAGCGCGGACATCAGTGACCACGCCTCGTGGGTGGCCTCCTCGGTGGGCACCGGCACGGTGTGGAAGTGGTCGTAGACCCACAGTGATTCCCAGGCGTCGCCGGAGTCGGCCCGCCGGGCCAGCTCCCGCATCGTTTCCCATTGCGCCGCGGGGTCGATGCCGACCAGATCCAGCCGCCAGCCCTGCGGAATGAAGATGCCGAAGCGCACTAGCTCTCTCCTCTGTTCGGTGTTGTCACCTGTGCCGGGCCGAGTACCTTGCGCAGTGCCGAGGCCACGGCTTCGAGGTCGGCCGCGTCCAGTCTGCCTCCGAAACGCTTTTCGATGCCGGTCAGATAGTGCGGCGCGGCCTCGCGGAAGCGGCGGCGGCCCGCGTCGGTAATGCTCACGAAGGCCGAGCGCCCGTCGTCGGGATTGGATTCACGGCGAACCAAACCGTGCGATTCCATCTCGGTGACCAATCGGCTCACCCGGGTGCGGCTGAGCACCACGCGTTCGCCCAGGTCGCTCATCCGGAGCCGGTGCGGCGCATCGAGTTCCAGCAGGACGTCGTACCAGCTCAGCGGCAGTCCGGTGGCCCGGCGCAGTTCGGCGTCGAGTTCGGGCACGAGTTTGGCGTGCACCTGGAGCAGGGCCGCCCAGGCGTGGACGGCCGGATGCGATCGGGATGCGGACACCAGCCCATCATAACCAGTTGCGTGCGCGCGCACGTAAGTAGTAGCGTGCACACGCACATATTTTCGTGCTCGGAAAGGAAATCCCATGACCGCACTCATCACTCGCGACGAACTCGCCAAGGAAATCGAGGCCGGAACCGTCACCGTGCTCGACGCGCTCGGCGGCGAGTACTACGCCAAGGCGCATCTCCCCGGCGCGTTCGCCCTGGTCGAGTCCGACGTGGAAACCCAAGCCCCGCAGCTGCTCCCGAACCGCGACGCGGCCATCGTCACCTACTGCTCCAACGCCGCCTGCCCCAACAGCCAGAACGTGGCCACCAAGCTGGAACGGCTGGGCTACACCAACGTCCGCAAATACCGGGACGGCATCCGGGACTGGACCGAGGCGGGCCTGCCGATCGAAAGCTGATTGTCCCAGACAGAATACGGTGGGAGGCCGCGACCGGCGCGGCCCGTCCGCCTAGGCCGTCGGGCGGGAGCGGGTGACGATGGCCAGGCAGATGACCGCGCCGGTGGCGAGGATGCCCAACATGGCGGGGTAGCCGATGCCGGTGGCGTCGTGGCAGACGGCCATGACGGCGGGGACGCCGAAGCCGAGGTAGCTGACCGCGTAGAAGACGGCGGTGAGGCCGGCGAGGTCGTCGGGGCGGGCCATGCGCTCGATTTCGAGCAGGCCCGCGACCAGGCCGCTGCCGAAGCCCATGCCCAGGAAGATGGCGGTCAGGATGGTCAGTGACATGGTGAGGGTGGCGGAAGCGGCTGCGGCCAGCAGCATTCCGGTGATGATCAGGGTCAGCGCCAGGACCGGGAGGCGGAGGGTGCCGGGGCGGTCGAGGCGGCGGGCGACGGATTGGATTGCGAAGCCGCAGCCCAGGGTGATGACGGTGATGAGGGCGGAGAACGCGACGGGGGCGTTGTGCGCCTTGGGCATCATGAGGGTCGGCATGATGGCGTAGGCCACCGCGGAGCAGGTGAACAGCCACAGGGACAGCGGCAGCGCCACGGTGCGGAAGCGGTGGTGGGCGGCGGCGGGGACCTTCAGATCGTCCCGTAGTCGACCCGGGTTCGCCTGCGGGACGGTGGTTTCCGGGGCGCGCAGCAGCAGCGCGGCGGCCAGCAGGCACAGGGTCACGTTGATCAGGTACGCCAGGGTGTCCGGCAACGGGGCCCACTGTGCCAGCACCCCGGCCACGCCCGCACCCAGGCCGAAGCCGCCGGTCAGGCTCATGGCCGAGCGGCGAGCGCCGGCGCCGGAAACGGTTTCGGCGGTGTAGGGGGACTGTGAGAGTTCCTTGAGCCAGCTGCTGCCCACGGCCATGGCCAGGCCCAGTGCGATGCCGCACAGCACCCGGCCGATGGAAAGCATTGGCACCGAGGACGATCCGAAGGCCAGGAAGGTCGAGCCCAGGGCCGCGATGACGGGCGCGGGTCGCATGAGCGGGCGCCGGCCGAAGCGGTCGGAGAGCGGGCCGCCGATCAGCAGGGCCGGGATGATGCCCAGCACGTATTCGAACAGCAGCAGGTCCACGGTGGTGACGGGCAGGCCGTCGCGCTTGTACATGACCAGCAGCGGGGTGAATTCGTTTCCGCCCCAGGCGATCGCGAAGATGGCCGCGGCCACGCCGAGCCACGCCTTGGGATGGGTGCCGAGACTTGCCGCCCGGGTGCCGACCGATGTCAGCGTCGCCATCACAGTCCTCTCAGGGTCACGCCGTGCACATGGGTCAGGTGCTCGGCGAGTGCGTCGGCGAAACCGGCGGCGTCGGCGGCTTCGATCAGGTTGGTGATTTCGGTGTGCTGCTCGATGATTCGATCCGGGTTGGTCTCGCCCCGGCGCAGCGCCACGCTGTTCATCCGGCGCTGGCGTTCGCGCAGCGAGTCGTAGAAGCCGATGAGCAGCGGATTGTCGGCGGCCACCACGTACTCGCGGTGGAAATCGGCGTCCACGATGGCGAATTCGTCGAGGTCACCGAGGTCGGCGAGTTCGCGCTGGCGGTCCAGGGATGCGCGCAGCCGGGGGATCAGCCCCGCCCGCGCGACACGGGTGAGCGCGTCGACCGCGCCGGTTTCCACCACGTAGCGGGCGTGGATCACGTGCTCGGCCTCGTGCGAGGGCGCCGGGACCACCAGTGCGCCGCGCTTGGGGTACAGCCGCATCCAGCCCTCGGTCTCGAGTCGCAGGAACGCCTCGCGGACCGGGGTGCGAGAGGTCCCGAGTTCCCCGGCCATCTCGTTCTCGCTGATCAGCTCCCCGCCCGGTAGCTTGCCGCTGAGGATGCGTTCCTTGATCTCGTGATAGGCCCGCTCGGCGGCGGAAGGCGTCTTGGACACGACTTGCATACTAGATGCGAACATGGGACGAATTGCCGGGATGTGGCCGGGTTCACGCGACGGGCGCTCGGCAATGCGAACAGCTGAGGGAGTTGCGCCGCAACCCTCTCAGCCGTAATGATTCATCCTGTTGGCGCTACGTCAGTAAGTGCCCGAGTCCAGGACGAGGAGGTCCGCATGGCGAACGACGCCCCGCCGCTGAACGAGGTCGTGAACAGTGCGCTGGAATTCACGGTTCCGGTCGCGCACAAGATGGGCGTGCGGGCCGAGGAGGTGCGCCCCGGCTTCGCGGCCAGCACCGTGCCGATCGAGGGCAATGGCAATCACTTCGGGGTCATGTACGCCGGGGTGCTGTTCACCGTCGCCGAAATGCTCGGCGGTGCGCTCGCCCTCGCGAGCTTCGACACCAGCAAGTACTTCCCGCTGGTGAAGGATCTGCACATCTACTTCCGCAGGCCCGCCGCCACCGATGTGCGGGCCGAGGCGACGCTGTCGGCGGAGGAGATCGCGCGCATCGCCGAGGAGGCCGAGTCCAAGGGCAAGGCCGACTACACGCTGAAGGCCGTCGTCACCGACGCCAACGGTGTGGTCGTCGCCGAGACCGAGGGGCTCTACCAGCTGCGCACGCACGGCAAGTAGGCGATAGTTCCGCGTCCGACCGGCCCGGCCCTGCGGCACGTGAGCTGTCGAAATGCCTGAGCCCCGGGGAGCCACCCCGGGGCTCAGGCATGTTCGCGGCGCTCGGGCCGTCGTCGATCCGGCTCAGGCGATGATGATCCAGCCCTCGCAGCCGGTCCCGGCGCTGCCCGGCCAATCCGAGCCGGACACCTTGAACGGGATGGCCCCGGGCATCGGGGTGCCGAGGTCGATCTTGGTGGTCTGCGCGGCGTAGGTGTCGGGCAGTGCGACGCGCTGGCCGTTCATATCGATCTTGGCGTCGTCGGTGAAGTTGTTGGAGGTGGTGACCTCCAGCGTGGTGGGCGTGAACGAGCGCGCAGTCAGCGTGGTCTGCGCGCACTTGCCCTTGGAGTAGTCGAGCGTGAGCCGCTGCGGGGCCGCGTCGGCCGAGGCCGGTGCGGCGAACGCGCCGGACATCGCACACGCGAGCATTCCCAGGGTGATGCGGCGGAGGTACACGGTCTTCACGAACAAAACCCCTTTCATGAGTTCACAGCAGTAGACGCCCCCCGATCGACGACGATCATGCCGTGCCGGGGCGTCCGGCACGCCGGGGACGCGCGGAAAGAATCGGCGCGGTTTGCGGAATCAGCGCACGCGCAGCGGCAGGCTGCGGTGGCGGCGCACGAAAATGCTCGGAAACCACTGCGGCGGGGCGTCTTCGACGAGGGCGAAGCCGGCGGTGCGCTCCAGCAGGGCGGTCAGGGCCGCGGTGGCCTCCAGCTTGGCCAGTGCCGAGCCGACGCAGAAGTGGATGCCGCGTCCGAAGGCGAGATTGTCGGCCCCGCTGCGGCGGTCCAGGTCGATGGCGTCCGGATGCTCGAAGCGTGCCGGATCCCGATTGGCCGCGCCCCAGGACAGCAGCACGTGACTGCCTGCGGGAATCTCGGTGCCGCCCAGCGCGGTATCGACGGTGACGTGTCGATGATGGCCGCGGAAGGGCGATTCCAGGCGCAACGCCTCGTCCAGGAAGTTGGGCAGCAGCGCGGGTTCGCGGCGCAGCTCTTCTTGGAGCTCCCGGCGGGTGGCGAGCAGACGGGCGGCATTGGCGATCAAGCCCGCCGTGGATTCGCCGCCCGCGCCGACGAGTTGGACCAGGATGAGCACGGCCACGGTGTCGGTGATCCCACCGGCCCGGTGGGCGTGGGCCAGGACGCCGAGCAGGTCCTCCTTCGGGTTCGCCAGGGCGGTATGGAATTCGATGTGGAGGTAGGCCGCCAGATCGGCCGCGGCGGTCGCGAGGTGGACGAAGCGGTCCGCGTCCACCAGGCCGCCCAGCATCTCGGTGCTGTCGTAGGCCCACGAGAGCAGTTGCGGCACATCGGTATCCGGCAGGCCGATGATGTCGGCGACCAAGGTCAGCGGGAGCCGGTCGGCCATGCCCGCGGCCCACTCGATGCGATCGCCGCGCAGCTCCTCGCTCCAGAGCCGGTCCACCAGCTCGGTGACGGTGGGTCCGAGCCCGCGAATCCGTTTGGCCAGCAAGGGCTGTACGAGCTTGCGCTGTATCTGATGGCTCGGGTCGTCCGCGGTGGCGAGCACGTGGATGGCTTGGCCGCCGCCGTCCATATCGAAGGTGAGGGGCGGCTGCCCCGGCTGCCGCAGCAGCGCACCGGTCAGGTGCGAGGAGAACTCCCCGGCCCGATTCACCGCCTCCGTCACCAGATCCCACGATGTCACCAGGTAGAAATCGCTGCCCGGGATGCGGTACACAGGCGACTCCGCGCGCAGCCGCCGATACAGCGGGTAGGGATCGTCGAGGTGCGCCGGATCGAAGAGGTCGACGGCATCGGGTGAGATCAGCGTCATGCGGCCCACGGTTTCCGGGCCTGAACCGACTGTCAACAACCGTCTCGCAGTGAGACGAGGCTACCCGACCGGCTCAGCGATGAGCTGGGCTTTCCCGCCCGTCTCGAGACTCCGGACTGCGGTCCGAGACGGCCGTCTAGTATCGAACGTCTACGCGAAACGCTGCTGGCCCAGGAGGCTCGGGTGATCGTGCGCGGACGGAAGTGGGCGGGACGAGCCGGAGCGGTGATTGCGGCGGTAGCCCTGCTCGTCATGGGTTTTCTGGTGAACGGGCCGGTGTCTCGAGCCGAATCGGCGGCCCCGGACATCGTCACCATCGACAGCGGTGGCCTGCACGGGGTACTGGCCCAGGACTACCGCGTGTTCAATGGAATCCCTTATGCCGCACCGCCGGTGGGCGAGCTGCGCTGGCGGCCGCCGCAGGCCGTCGCACCGTGGCCGGGCATTCGTGAGGCCCGCGATACCGCATCGAACTGTCCCCAGACGACCGGACTGGGCGGCCTGCGCTCCACCGACGAGGACTGTCTGTACCTGAACGTCTGGACCCCGCGCACCCTGCCCGCCGACGGCCGCGCGCTGCCCGTCATGGTGTGGATTCACGGCGGCAGTTTGCAGGTCGGCTCTGGAAGCACCTACGGCGCAGCGCCTCTGGTCGCACAGCCGGACGGCGACGCCATCGTGGTCACCATCAACTACCGCCTCGGCGCGCTGGGCTTCCTGGCCGCCTCGGCCCTCGACGAGGGCGCCGGCGCGGGCGACTACGGCCTGATGGATCAGCAGGCGGCGCTGCGCTGGGTGCAGCGCAATATCCCGGCCTTCGGCGGCGACCCGAACCGGGTCACGGTGGCCGGTGAATCCGCGGGCGGCATATCGATCTGCGCCCAGATGGCCGTCCCCGCCGCCGCGCAGCTGTTCCGCGCCGCCGTGCTCCAGAGCGGCCCGTGCACCGGCCAATCCCTTCCGGACGCCGAGGCCGACGGCGATGCCTGGGCGGCCGGACTCGGTTGCGCCGGACCAGATTCCGGGGCCTGCCTGCGTGCCCTCCCGCCGGACACCCTGATCGACCGCGCCCCCGATTCGGCAAGTGTGGTGTACGGCAACGCCTTCCTGCCGGAGAGCCCCGTGGCGCTGCTGAAAGCCGGTCGCCTGCTGCGGATTCCCACCTTCATCGGCTCCAACTACGACGAAATGGCCCTGTGGGTCTGGATGCGCTATGGCAACCCCCTCGGCCCCCGTCTCGCCCCCGCCGACTATCCCGCGGTCCTCGCCGCACAACTGAAACTCGCCCCGGCCGTCGTGGACCGGATCACGGCGGAGTACCCCCTCTCCGACTACCCCCAGCCCGCGGTGGCCCTGAGCCGAGCCTGGACCGACAAGGTCGTCTGCGACCTGAGCACCCAGATCCAGGACTTCAGCCGCCGAAACCCCACCTACGTCTACCAATTCGACGACCCGTCCCCATTGGCCCCACCCACCACCTTCCCGATGGGCGCCTTCCACGCCTCCGAACTCCCATCCCTGTTCGACCTCACCCAGGCAGGCCCCCTCCTGCACGGCATCATGACCCCCGACCAGCAACGCCTCGCCGCCGAAATGCGCCGCTACTGGGCGCATTTCGTCACCACGACCTCCGCGGACCCCGCCCCTTTGCAACCAATTCCGCAGTACTCCCCGAACACGCCGACCTATATGTCGTTCCGCCCCAGCGGCAACCGGCTCACCGACACCTTCGCCACCGATCACCGCTGCGCCTTCTGGTCCGGCCTACCCCGATAGCACCGGATCAGCGGCCGGTGAGTTCGGCGACTACGGGGGCGAAGCGTTCGGCGTAGTCGGCGCCGAAGACGAAGTAGGAGAAGCCGATTTCCTCTCGGCGGCGGTGGATTTCGTCGATGGCGGCGGCCGGGTCGTCGGGGAGGACGGTCATGGCGTCGGCTGCGCGCCAGGCGGCGGGGTCGGTGCCGGGGCCCGCCATGTGGGGTGCGACGGAGTCGCCGATGCAGGGGACGGCGAGGGCGAGTTCGGCGTCGCTGGTCGCGCGGAAGTCGCGTGCCATGCGGGTGACCTCGGCGCGGGGGTGATCGCCCAGGACGAAGGTGACCGTGTCCGCGACCTCGGCCGCCAGGGCGCGGGCCTTCGGGCCGTAGACGGCCATCGCGACGGGCGTGTGGTGGTCCGGGCCGTCGAAGGCGCGCAGTCGCTCGACGGTGTCCCGGATGGACGCCAGCCGCTCACTCGGCGGCGGCGTGCCGGGCATGCCCTTGTCGCGGAGCTCGTCCTCGATTCCCGGTCTGCCGGTGCCGATTCCCATCTCGAAGCGGCCCTCGGTCAGCAGCGACAGCGAGTGCGCCTCCCACGCCGTCAGCCACGCCGGGCGGAAGGGCGAGGCGTACACCCAGCTGCCCACGCGCAGGTCGGTGATGGCCGCGACGGTGGCCAGCATGGGCCCGGGCGCCGGCTGCATCAGCGGGAAGTCGGGTACCAGCAGCGTCGAGTACCCGCAATCGGCAATGCGGCGCACCCGATCTCGCCACGTCGGCACATCGGTCCTGAGCGGGGCGACGACCCCGAAGCGGAACGGTCTCGTCATAGCTGAACTCCTGTCTGTCACAACATTCGGAGTTATCGACGGCGGTCCCGCCCGAAACTCATCGCCGCACCGGAAAGCGTCGAGCGGCACCCGCGCGGCGGGACCACCCGATTCTGCTCGCCGAGTGTCGTCGTGGCGGTGTCGGTGGGGGTCGGTAGCGTCGTCGATCGTGGAAGCTGGGGAACGTATTCAAGAGCTCGCGGACCGGATCGTGGCGCTGCGCGAGGCCTACTATCAGGGCTCGCCGCTGGTCGCCGACGCCGAGTACGACGCGGTCGAGGACGAGTTGCGGGGGTTGATCGAGGCGCATCCAGAGCTCACGCCGGATCCGAATCCGCTGGATCAGGTCGGCGCGCCCGGGGTGCTGCACGCGCCCGTGCGGCATTCGCGGCCGATGCTCTCGCTGGAGAAGGCGACCACGGCCGAGCAGGTCGCCGCCTTCTTCGCCCGGTTCCCGGGGCAATCGGTGGTGGTGATGCCGAAGCTCGATGGACTGTCGCTGGCACTCGTCTATGAGGACGGGCGGTTCGTACGGGCGGTGACGCGGGGCGACGGCACCACCGGTGATGACGTGACCCTGCTGGTCGCGGCCTTGGTGGACGGGATTCCCGAGGGGATCGAGGTGCCCGGACGCGTGGAGGTCCGGGGTGAGGCCGTGATGCTGCGGTCCACCTTCGCCGCCTACAACACCGCGCATCCGGACAAGCCGCTGATCAATCCGCGCAATGCGGCGGCGGGCACGCTGCGGGCGAAGGATCCGGCCACCGTCGCCGAACGGCGCTTGCAGTTCTTCGGGTTCGACCTGGACGCCGAGGGCGGCGTCGCCGACCTCGAGGACGGGCTGCGGGCACTCGGGATCGCGGGCGCGCAGATGCGGCACTGCGAGGATGCCGAGCAGGCGCAGACCGCGATCGGTGCCATCGAGCGCGGCCGCGACGCACTGGCCTACGACCTCGACGGCGCGGTGCTGCGGCTGGCGGACCGAGATGCCTACGCGGCGGCGGGAACTCGATCGAGCTCCCCGCGCGGTGCCCTGGCGTTCAAGTTCGCCGCCGAGGAGAAGACCACGCTGCTCGCCGATGTGGTCTGGGACGTCGGCAAGACCGGCAAGATCGTGCCGGTCGCCTGGCTGGACCCGGTCTTCGTGGGCGGCACCACGGTCACCAAGGCCACGCTGGCCAGCCAGGAGGTGATCCGCGCCCGCGACATCAAGATCGGTGACACGGTGCTGGTCCGCCGCGCGGGTGACGTGATCCCCTTCGTGGCGGGCGTGCTCGACGCCTCCCGACGCACGGGCGAAGAGCGCGAGATCGTCCCGCCGACCGTCTGCCCCTCCTGCGGGCAACCGGTGACCGAACAGGGCAACAGCCGAGAGCTGTTCTGCACCAACGTTTCCTGCCCGGCCCAGACCGTGCGCAGGCTCATCCACTGGGCGTCGCGCGCCGCGGCGGACATCGACGCCATCGGGCCGGTGTGGATCGAGCGCCTCGCCGAGGCCGGGATCCTGGAGAACCCGTCGGACTTCTACACCCTGACCAAGGATCGCCTGCTCGAATTCGACCGCGTCGGTGAGGTTTCCGCCGCCCGCATGATCGACTCGATCGACGTCAGCCGCCGGGTCTGCCTGCGTCGCGCGCTGATCGGCCTGGCCATCCCCATGGCCTCCGACGGCACCGCCGCCCGCCTGGCCCGCGCGGGCTTCGCCACCCTCGAGGAGGTCGCCGACGCGGGCGAGGAACGGCTGGTGGCGGTGGACGATATCGGGCCGAAGGTCGCCGCCTCGCTGGTCGCCCACCTCACCCGGCTGCGCCCGGAACTGGAACGACTGCGCGAATTCGGTGTCTCCCTGGATGTTCGGGAGGAGGACCTACCCCCGGTCGTCGCCGCGGGTGCGCCGCTGGCGGGCAAGACGGTGGTGATCACCGGCGCGATCAGTGACCCGCGCTCGGGGGAGAAGGTCGCCCGCCCGACCTTCCAGCGCCTGTGCGCGAAGGCGGGCGCGACCGCCGCGTCCTCGGTGTCGGCGAATACCGATCTGCTCATCACCGGCGCCGGAGTCGGCGACAGCAAACTGACCAAGGCGGAGAAGCTCGGCGTCGAGGTCGTCGACCAGGGCGAGATCTGGAACCTGCTGATCGCCGCCAACGTCGTGTGAATTCATCAGGGGCGCGGGGCAACCTAGTGTCC
>NZ_BJWY01000135.1 GCF_007990715.1 Nocardia seriolae NBRC 15557
GGTGCTGCTTATCTTTTCAGAATTTCTCTTGTTAGGCGGATTCCGGATCAGTGAATCTTCCTGTGGCCATGGCAGATTCGCGTAGGCGTGAAGGGAACCCCGGGCCCAATTGAGCTGAAATGTCTTTGTGGCGTAGCGGTTCTCGACAATGGGAGCAGACCACTTCGGCGTGGGTGTCGTGGTCGCATGTGGCGTGGTGGAGGATTATCGGTTTGCCGGTGGCGGGGGCCAGGTAGCGGTCGCCCCAGGCCATCATGGCCGCGATTACGGGGAAGAAGTCGCGGCCTTGGTCGGTCAGTAGGTATTCGTGGCGGACCGGGCGATCCTGGTAGGGGACCTTGGTCAGGAGGCCGGCTTCTACCAGGCGGGTGAGGCGTTGGGTGAGGATATTTCGGCTCAGGCCCAGGGTGGTTTCGAAGTCGTCGAAACGCTTTGCGCCGTAGAAAGCTTCGCGCAGGATGAGGGGCGTCCACCAGTCGCCCAGCAGGTCTACCGTGCGGGCGACGGTGCACGGCCAGTTCGCGAAACTCGTTCGTTTCATGCGGTCACGGTATCCAGGCGGGCGGGGACGTATTTGTGCCAGGGGGTGCCGACCCATTCGTCGCGGTCGTCGAAGGAGGTCAGTTCGTTCGGGGCGGCGCCGGTGGTGATTTCGGTGCCGTCGGCGGCGGCGACCGAGAGCCCGAAGCCGTTGGGCAGGGAGAGGTGGCCGGGGCGCATGCGGTCGGTGGGTTCGACGGGGACCTGGGCGGTGCCGCGACGGGTGGTGATGCGAACCAGGTCGCCCGCGGTCAGGCCGAGGCGGTCGGCGTCGGTGGTGCTGATGCGGAGGGTCCCGGCGGCATCGCGCTTGCGCCAGGCTGGATCTCGGAAGATGGTGTTGGCGGTGAAGGCGCGCCGCTCGCCCGCCGAGAGGATGAACGGCCAGTCGGCCAGGTCCTCGGGAACATCCGGCAGGGTCGCCACCACGTCCAGGAGTTCCGGGATCTCCAGGCGGATCACCTTGTCGCGCACTCGGTTCCACGTCTCGGCGTAGTCGTCCTCGGAGATGACGACGCCGTGCTTGCCCTCGAGGATCGCCGTGAACAGCCGCTCCCCCGCCTCCAAACCCGTTCCATACCCGGCGCGTTCGACGCTGGCCGGGAACCTGCGCACCATGTTGTAGGCCGCCGCCCACAGCAGCGCGGCCGACGCGGCACCGTCGGGCAAGGTCTCCCCCAGCGTGCGGTACAGCAGCACGGGCGCGAGTTTCGACCGCGAAGGATCGCCGAGGATCCCCAGGAACGCCATGGCGAAGGCCTCGCGGCCCTGGGCGAGCGCGGCGCGCAATGGCGCGTAATCCGCCTCACCCACAACCCCTGCGGCTTCGGCCAGGCGGGCGTGGATCTCGGGTTCGGGAAGTACGCCCTCGGGCGCGGGCAGGACCGGGTGACGCAGGTGGAAGATATTGCGCGGGAAGTCGAAGTTGAAGAATGTGGCCTCGTACTTCTCGAACTGGGTGGCGGCGGGCAGGACGTAGTCGGCGAGGCGGGCCGTCTCGGTCATGGCCACGTCGATGACGACCACCAGTTCCAGCGCTTCCAGGGCCTCGCGCATCCGAGCCGAATCCGCCAGCGAGTGAGCGGGATTCGCGGACTCGATGAGCATGGCGCGGTAGCGGGCGGGGTGATCGGTGAGGATCTCCTCGCTGATCACATTGCACGGCACCAGACCACTGACGATGTGCGCGCCGACCACCGGGGACTTGGGGCCCTCCCCCGCCGGATGCCCGCGATCGTGACCGATATTCGTCAGCCTGGTGAAAGCGTATTGGGTGCCGGGCTTTCCGACATTGCCGGTCAGAATCCACACCAGCTTCTCGACGTAGCTGACCACGGTCGAGTAGCGGTTCATCTGGACACCGAGGTCCTCGAGCGCGGCGACCGAGCTCGCCCGGGCCAGGCGGTGAGTCGCGGCGGTCACCAGGTCGAGGTCGACATCGGCAATGGCACAGTACTTTTCGATCGGAACCGCACGCAGCACCGGCAGCACGGCGTCGAGCCCGACGGTGTGCTCGGCCAGCCACTCGTGATCGATCAGGTTGTCGCGCAACAGGATCGCAGCCATGGCCGACAACAGGTAGACATCGGTGCCGGGTCGCAGCTGCAGGTGGAAGTCCGCCAGCTCGGCGGTCTCGGTGCGCACCGGATCGAGCACGATCATCGACCGTGCCGGGTCCTTGGCGATCTCTTTGAGCACCGTGCGCGCCCGCGGAAAGCCATGCGACTGATACGGATTCTTGCCGATGAAGAACGCCACCTCGGCGTGTTCCACATCGGCACGCATCGGATAGCCCGCCATGCGCGCGCCCACCCAGAAGTCACCGGTCTTCTCCTGCGCCAGCGCGCTCGACCGGTACTTGATGCCGTAGGCCGCCATGGTCGCGGGCGCGTACGCGCCGCCCAGGTGATTGCCCTGACCGCCGCCGCCGTAGTAGAAGATCGATTCCCCGCCGAAGTGGTGCTTGACCTCCAGCAGGCGGGCCGATACCTCGGAAATCGCGGTGTCCCAATCGATTTCCTCGAACGTCCCGTCCGCGCGCCGCCGCAGCGGCGAGGTGAGCCGACCGGTGTGACCGTTCTGGTACCGGTCCAGCTGCAGCGCCTTGTTGCAGGTATAGCCCTCCGACGCCGGGTGCAGCTTGTCGCCGCGGATCTTCTCGAAGGACCGGCCGTCCGGCCCGAGCAGCACCTGGATGCCGCAATTGCACTCGCACAGGATGCACGCCGTGGGCTGCCACTCCGTCATGTGAGGAGCGTAACTCGAGTCAGTTCAATTACGCTACTGACTACAGTTCTTTTACGGTGATCCCGAAGGAGTGGGCGAAGACGGGGGCCAGTTCGAACAGCTGGGTGTTGGTGACCGTCGCACCGGACAGCGACTCGACACCGCTGGAAACACCGATCGACCGGGCCTGACGCAGGTCGACCTTCTTCAACTTCGCATTGCGCAGCGACAGCCCGGAGATCTCCGATCCGGGGAAGGTGACCGAGGTCAGCTTGGCCTCGCTGATGTCCAGATCGCGCAGCACGCAGTCCACGAAGGTCACGTCCGAGAGCACCGCGCCGCGCAGATTCACCGAGTCGAACTTGCAGTTGTGGAAGCTCACTCGCCGCAGCGTCGAACCGAA
Organism: Nocardia seriolae NBRC 15557; assembly: GCF_007990715.1. Taxonomy (GTDB): domain Bacteria; phylum Actinomycetota; class Actinomycetes; order Mycobacteriales; family Mycobacteriaceae; genus Nocardia; species Nocardia seriolae. The sequence goes on from NZ_BJWY01000135.1 coordinate 3,170, forward strand.
CGCCTCCACTCCGGACAGCGCGGCGAGCACGAATTCCGCATCCATCCAATTGGTTTCGGACAGATCGGTGCGGATCCAGCGGGTACTGCCCAGCCACACGTCGTTGAAGCGCGAGTACCGGAAGAAGCCGCCGGTCACGGTGGTGGCCGAGATCGCGCATTCGGTGAAGGTCACACCGCGCAACTGCGGGTCCTCCAGGGAGAGGCCCTCGAAGTGGGCGCAGTCGTAGGCACCCTCGTCGAGCAGCGTGTCCTGGCGTTCCAGGAAACGCGCGAAGGGCAGGTCGGCCAGCTCCCATGGCATAGGGGTTCCTTGTCGGGTCGAGGTGGATCGGCACGCGCGCATCCGACGGTACTCGAGCCACCCGACAGCACCCGCCGACTCGACGGCGTTCGATGCGGCCCGGCTATGACGGTCGCCGAGGTGGCGCGGACTCATCGCCCGCCAGCGTGGCGAGGAGGTCGCGCAGGGTGTGGCGTTGGTCGGGCGAGAGGACGGCGAAGATCTCCTCGGAGGCGTCGCGACGGGCCTCCCACATCCGGTCCAGGGCCTTGCGGCCGGCGGCGGTCGGGGTGACCAGGGTGGCGCGGCGGTTGGCCGGATCGGGTTGGCGGGCAACCAGATCCGCCGCGGCCAGGGCGTCGACCACGGTGGTGGCCGAGCGCGGCACGATGCCGAGATGCTTGGCCAGGGCGGACATCCGCAGCGGCTCGTCGCCGTGTTCGTCGGCGCGGCCGATGATGCGCAATGCGCGAGATTGGGCCGGGGTCAGGCCGAGAGGAGACAGTCGCGCCGACTGGGTGCGGCGCAGTCGTTTCATGGTGCGCAGGAACAGTTCGGCGAGTTCATCGTCGGGTCCGGCGGTCTCGCGCGGCTCGGTTCCGGGGCTGCTCGGCATGATCCAGAGCATAACTCATTGTCCCTGGAACAATTATGAGTCAAACTCAGTTATAGCGCGTGACTCCGTTGGAAAGGAGGCGCTATGGCTGTACAGACAGAACTTCGCCGGATCGTCCGGCTCTTTCATCCCTATCGCGGGCGGTTGGCCCTGGTCGCGGCACTCGTCGGATTGGCCTCGCTGGCCGGGCTGGCCTCACCGTTCTTGCTGCGCGGCATCATCGATGACGCCCTGCCGCACGGTCGCACCGGACTGCTGACTCTGCTGGCCGCGGGCATGATCGCCGTCGCCGCGCTGAACAGCGTGTTCGGCGTATTGCAGACCTATATTTCGACCACGGTCGGGCAGGACGTGATGCACGATCTGCGCTCGGCCGTGTACGCGCGGCTGCAGTCCATGCCGCTGTCGTTCTTCACCGCCACTCGCACCGGCGAGGTGCAGTCGCGCATCGCCAATGACATCGGCGGGATGCAGTCCACGGTCACCTCGACCATCACCTCGCTGGTCTCCAACTTCACCTCGGTCGTCGCGGCCGTCATCGCCATGTTCGCGCTGGATTGGCGGCTCACGCTGGTGTCGCTGCTGATGCTGCCGCTGTTCGTGTGGATCAGCCGCAAGGTCGGGTCCGAGCGGCGGCGCATCACCGCCGAGAAGCAGCGCAAGCTGGCGGGCATGTCGGCGATCGTGGAGGAATCGCTGTCGGTGAGCGGAATCCTGTTGGCGCGCACCATGGGCCGGTCTCCGGCGCTGGTCGCGGACTTCACGCGGGAATCGCGGGGGCTGGTGGATCTGGAGATCCGGTCCAGCATGGCCGGACGGTGGCGGCAGTCGACGATCGCGATCGTCATGGCGGCCATGCCCGCGATCATCTACTGGGCGGCCGGAATGACCGTCGCGCAGGGGCATCCGCTGGTGTCTATCGGCACATTGGTCGCGTTCACGACCTTGCAGAGCGGGCTGCTGCGGCCGACCGTCATGCTGCTGTCCACGGGTGTGGACATTCAGAGTTCGCTCGCGCTGTTCGGGCGGATCTTCGAATACCTGGATCTGCGACCGGATATCGAGGAGCCGACCCGGTCCACCCCCCTGCCCCGGCAGGTGTCCGGGGCGGTCAGGTTCGAGGCCGTCGGATTCGCCTACGATGCCGATCGAGAGGTGCTGAGCGACATCGACATCGACGTGCCCGCCGGGACGAGCCTGGCGATCGTCGGCGAGACCGGTTCGGGCAAGACGACTCTCGGGTATCTGGTGGCGCGGCTCTACGACGTCACCTCCGGGCGGGTCACCGTTGACGGCATCGATGTGCGCGAGCTGTCGTTCGCGGACCTGTCGGCCGCGGTGGGTGTCGTCTCGCAGGAGACCTACCTGTTCCACGCCTCGGTCGCCGACAATCTGCGCTTCGCCAAACCCGATGCGACGGAGGAGGAATTGCACGCCGCGGCCCGCGCCGCGCAGATCCACGAGCACATCGTGAGCCTGCCCGACGGCTACGACACCCTGGTCGGTGAACGCGGCTACCGGTTCTCCGGCGGCGAGAAGCAGCGGCTGGCGGTGGCGCGGGCCATCCTGCGCAACCCGCCGATCATGGTGCTGGACGAGGCGACCAGCGCCCTCGATACGCGCACCGAGCGGGAGGTGCAGGCGGCCATCGACGCGCTGTCGGCGAATCGCACCACCATCACGATCGCGCACCGGCTGTCCACGATTCGCGACGCCGACCAGATCGTGGTGCTCGACCGCGGCCGGGTGGTGGAACGCGGCACGCACCGGGAGCTGCTGGAGCGCAACGGGTTCTACGCCGGTCTGCTGGCGCGCGATGCGTTCGAGGACGTCGTGGGCGGCGAGGATGCGATCGCCCCGGCCGATGTGGTGCTCGAATCCTGACGAGTCCCGAGCAAAGCCCTGCCGTCCACGCCGACGGCAGGGCCTCTTTCTCCCCCTCAGCCGATACCGCAGACCAGCGACAGCATCGAACTGTCATGGCCGACACTCTCGACCGCAATCGTGGTGGCTTGTCTTATGTTGACCGGATGAATGCAGCAGCGGGTGATTTGGCGGGCCGGGTCGCATTGGTGACCGGCGGCGGACGCGGCATCGGGCGGGCGATCAGCCATGCGCTGGCCGCCCGCGGCGCGGTGGTCGCGGTCAATTGGGCGCGCGACGAGGAGTCGGCGAACAAGACTGTGGCGGAACTGAATTCGACCAGAGCCACCGCGCTGGCCGTGCACGCGCCGGTCGACGATGCGGCAGCCGTCGCCGCCATGGTCGATCGGGTCACCGCCGATCTCGGCCCGATCAGCATCCTGGTCCACAATGGCGGCATCGCCAGCCGCGGCCGCACGGTGGCCGACACCGATCCCGCGGAAGTCGAACGTCTGCTGCGTATTCAGGCCGTCGGCCCGCATCACCTGACCAAGCTGGTGCTCCCCGAGATGCGCAGGTGCGCGCGCGGCGACATCGCGATGATCAGCAGTGTTGCCGCACATGCGCTGGGCGCCAATGGAGCTCCGTACAACATGGCCAAGGCCGCCCTGGAAGCCCTGGCGCACACCCTCGCGAAAGAGGAGTCCGCCAACGGGATTCACGTGAACATCGTCGCCCCGGGCCTGGTCGCCTCCGATATGGGCGACCGGCTCACCGCCGCGCTGAGCGGGGGCAGCCTGCGCCACGCCGCCGACCTCGACGACACCTCGCCCTTCGGTCATGTCTGCCGCCCGGAGGAGGTCGCCGAGGTGGTCGCGTTCCTGGTCTCCCCCGCGGCGGGCTATCTCACCGGCCAGCGCATCGTGGTGGACGGCGGCGCGTATCCGCATCGCGCCTGACCCCGGGTCCACCACCGGGTGAATATTCGACATCGGTTCACGACCAGTCGGTATTCCACGACCGAATTGCCGGAAAGGATGGTTAGCTGGCCGGGTGCCTGCGTTCCGGCAGGCCGCCACCGACCGTTTACGGGAGGACGCCCATGCCCACCACCGACAAAGCTTGGCCACAAGGAACTCCGTGTTGGGTCGACTGCTCGGTCGACGATCCCGCCGCCGCGCGGGACTTCTACTCCCAGCTGCTGGGCTGGGATGTGCTCGACTCTCCGCCCGAAGCGGGCGGATACCTGATGGCGATGCTCGACGGCCGCCCGGCCGCCGGCATCGGGCCCAAGATGGGTGAGGTCGCCATGCCGTCGGTGTGGACCACCTATTTCGCCGCCGACAGCGCCGATGCCGTCGCGGGCTCGGTGCAGGCGGCGGGCGGCGCGGTGTTCATGCCGCCGTTCGACGTCATGGATGTGGGCCGCATGTTCGTGGCCGCGGATCCGGCGGGCGCGGTATTCGGTGTGTGGGAAGCCAAGGCGCACACCGGGGCCGGGATCTTCAACGAGCCGGGCGCCTACTGCTGGAACGATCTGCACACCGGCGCGTACGTGCCGTCGCAGGACTTCTACACCCGGGTCTTCGGCTGGAAGTACGACGAGATCGGCAGCGAGCAGATGCCGTACTCGACCTTCGCCGGACCCGACGGCCGTCCGATGGGCGGCATCGGCGACTCGACCGGCCAGCCGGGCTCGGACGCCGCCTACTGGCTGACCTGGTTCCAGGTCGCGGGCACCGACGCCGCCGTGATGAAGGCCAAGGAGCTCGGCGCGACGATTCTCGGTGAGCCCGCCGACAGCCCGTTCGGCCGGATGGCCATCGTGGCCGGGCCGCAGGGCGAGGTCTTCGGCCTGATCGACACCACGGTCACCATCGGCTGACAGCGCAAAACCCCGAAGGCCGAGTGGCGTTGCGCCACTCGGCCTTTCACGTCGATACGGTCAGGCGAAGAGCCGGGCGACGAAGGGCACGCTGTCGGGCAGCGAGGCCAGCATCGCGCCGCTGTGATCCTTGCCCGGGTACACGTGCACCTCGGGATGAGTTCCCGCGGCGGCCATATCGGCGACCAGCTTGGCGGTCAGCGGCGCGGGCACGTCGGTGTCATTGGTGCCCTGGCCGATGAACAGCGGGCGATCATAACCGGTCAGCGGCACATCCATGACCGAGCGCGCCACGGCGACGAAATCGCCCTCGGCCAGCGGCTTGGACACCAGCTGGCTCAGCGAGACACCGGTGGCGCGCTCGGCGAGCGGGGTGAAGCACAGGGTCTGCGCGTCGGTCACCAGCTGCTTGCCGAGCGGCGTCAGGTAGCTGTCCAGATCGAAGTCGGGGCGCGCGGCCTTCACACCGTTGAACACGTAGGTGGCGTAGGCGGTGATGTGCGAGGAGCCGATCGCCGGGGTGTCCGGGCCGATCAGGGTCGCGGCGTCGACGACATTGGAGGCCGGGCCGGTCGCCACCGCGCCGCGGTAATCCAGTTCGGGCGCATAGCGGGTCGCGAGGGAGGCGGTGAAAACCGTTGCGCCGCCGCCCTGGGACTGGCCGATGGCCACCCACTTCGAGGCCAGCGAGGAGTCGACGGCGCGGGCGGCGCGGACCATGTCGATGGCGGCGTGGGCCTCGGCGCGCCCGTCGAGGTAGGCGTGGACGCCGGGCGTGCCCAGGCCGATGTAGTCGGTGGCCACGATGGCGTAGCCCTGCTTCATCCAGGTGGCGAGGAAGCCCATGTCGCGCTCGGTGCGGCCCGCGACCGAGGGGGCGCAGTCGTCGCCGATGCCGACGGTGCCGTGCTCCCAGGACAGCACGGGCCAGCCGCCGGGCGGCGGGGTGCCGGCGGGGGTGAACACGACGCCGGTGGAGAGTGCGGGCTGATCGGCCGAATCGCGGGTCCAGTAGGTGAGCTTGCGCGCCGAACCGGTGCCCGCGATCCATAGGTTCCCGGGTAGCGCCTCATCGCCGATGACGGCACCCGGCGCGGCGGCCGAGGCGGGCGGGTCGGCCAGGGCGGTGGCGGTCAGCGGGCCGGTGGCCAGCAGTGCCGCCGAGACCAGGGTGATCACGGTGCGTCGGGTCATCGGAGTCCTCTCGTCCTCGTCATACTTTGGTGTCACAGTGAGACACTTCAGTCAGACTATCCTGTGAAGTGTCACATTGAGACACCAGGGGTGGCGACACGAGCGACGAGAGGACGTGATGACGGCACCGACCGGATTGCGGGAACGGGAAAAGGCCAGGGTGCGAGGCGAATTGATCGATGCCGCGCTGCTGCTGTTCGAACGCCGCGGCTTCGAGCAGACCACCGTGCAGGAGATCGCCGACGCCGCCCATGTGTCGCGGCGCACCTTCCATCGCCATTTCCCCTCCAAGACGGCCGTCGTCTTCGCTCACGAGGAGGGCGTGCTGGCCTTCCTGCTGGCCGCCCTGGACCGCCGCCCGCCACACGAGGCGGTCTTCGTCGCCCTGCGCGCGGCCCTGCGCGATTTCCTGCTCGACGACACCGAATCGGAGCTGCGCCGCCACCAGGCCGACACCGCCCGCCGCGCCCGCCTGGTGCTGATCACCAATCCCCAACTGCGCCAGGAGAATTTCACCGGCACCTTCGGCCGCCGCGACGCCCTGGCCCGCAGCTTCGCCCACCGGGCGGGGCTGCCCGAGGACGATTGGCGCGCGCAACTTGCCGCCACCACGTGCTTTTCAGCCTTCGGGGTGGGCCTCGACCGGTGGGTGGCGCAGCCGGATCCCTCGGTGGGCAGCCTCTACGAGATCCTGGACACCACCGTCGCGGCGCTACAGCACGGGCTCGAAATCCCTGCGGCGGCAGCAGAAGTCGAGCCCTGAGCTGCGATGCTCAGCGGGCGGCGGGCCGGAGCACTGTCGCGCCGTCGTTGATGTGCAGTATGGCGTCGGCCCGCTCGAGGAGATCCGCGGTCAGCGGGAAGTAACCGTGCGGGACGGTGTCGGTGCGTGGCCCGGCGGTGGCTGCCACGCTGGTCGGTATCAGGCTCCAGCCGTCGGTATGGGTGTTCAGGCGGCCCTCGTAACTGTCCGGGCCGGGGGCGTCGAGTCCGAAAGACGCACTGCGGCCGAGACTTCCGGCGATGAAGGCATAGTTCACCTCCCCCAGCGCATCGATGATCGAGCCCGCGTTGGACCAGCTGTGGTCCTGACCCGCCACCGGCATGGTGGTCCGGCCGCGCTGGAGGTGCAGGTTGTGGGAGAAGACGAGGGTGGGGCCGCGATGGGCCTCGAGACGGCGGATGGCCAGCAGGTTCTGGGCCATGATGGTGTCGCGGGTGGCGATCAGCGGGGTCAGGCGTTCGTGCTGCGGCAGGGGTTGCGCGCACTGCCTGTGGTAGCGAAGCAGGGCCAGTCCGGCGGTGAGATGGGTTTCGGCCCTGAACCATTCGGCGCGGGAGGTGGCGGCGATGAGATCGGCCGCGCGGTAGTAGAGCAGAAAGAGCAGGTCTTCGCCGATACCGCGGAGCTGCTCGGCCTCGGGGGTCAGGCCGGGGGACATGGCTGGGTCCATGACCGCTTCGGTGCGGCTCCAGCGGTGGTCGTCACCGCTGAGGCCCGCGATGTCGTGATCGAGTTTCAGGTAGTCGCGGGCGTATTCGAGGTAGAGGCGCGGGCTGGGCGCGCTGAAGTTCTCGGTGGGTGCGTCGAAACCGTGGAAGGTGACGCGGTCCTGCGGCGGCCGGGTCAGATTGTGCTCGCGAATCCAGGCCACCAGTTGCTGATTGGCCTCACGGTCTCCCCATTCGTGCGAGAAGCCTTCGCGCGCAACCTGATCGAGGTTCCCCGGTCCGCCCTGGACGTAGTCGTCGACGGTCAGCGCGCGGACGCGGTCGATCTCGAGCACGATCGACCGGAAGCCGTGCTCGACCAATCGGGCGAACAGTTCGTTGCGGATGCGGGCGAAGGCCGGTTCGAGATGGGTGGGCTCACCCAGTCCGAGCAGGTCACAAGATGCGGGTACGAAGTCTCGAATGTCCTGAGTCATGTATATGAATCGTATCGTTGAAACGACGGTTGATACTTGGGTCGAAGACTCACGCTGTCAAGCCGCATCTATGCCCGGTAAACTCTCAAACCGATGATCACCCTGCGGCCATCCGACCTAGCCCGGTCACACGGCATCTCGACTCAGGCCGTGCGCAACTACGAACAGGACGGGTTCCTGCCGCCCGCCGGGCTCACCGACAGCGGTTACCGGATCTATACCCCGTTGCACGCGGCCGCCTTGGACGCCTATCTCGCGCTCGTGCGCGCCTACGGGCACGCGGCGGGCGGCCGCGTCATGACCGCGATCCACGAGGACGACCTCGACACGGCACTGCTGATCATCGATCGCGGCCACCAGCGTTCCCTCCAGGACCGCGACACCCTCGACACCGTCCACCGGGCGGTGCATCACCTGACCGCCACGCCCGCAACCGTGCCACCCGCGGAGCCCACCGCCTGGACCATCGGCGAACTGGCCCACCACCTCCAGGTCACCGCCGCCACCCTGCGCAAATGGGAACGCGCCGGAATCCTGCTCCCGGCAAGGGAATCCGGCACCGGCTACCGCCGCTACACCGCCGATGACCGCCGCGACGCCGAACTGGCGCACCTGCTGCGCCGCGGTGGCTATCCGCTCGAGCGCATAGCCACCGTGGTCGAGCAGGTGCGTGCCGCGGGCGGTACCGACTCCCTGGCCGGTGCGCTGCGGGACTGGCGAGCCCGGCTGACCGCACAGAGCCTGGCCATGCTCGACGCCTCCGGCCGCCTCGGCCACTACCTGCGGGTCCGCGAGCTCGGTCCATTCGCCGGATGACCGAGCTCGCGGGCACGCGCTAGAGCAGGCCGCGCAGCTTCAGATCCGCGACGTACTTGTCGATGAGTTCCCTTGTCAGGTGCGGGATGTCGCCGCCCGGGCCGAGTTCGGCCTGCTGGACCGCGGCGTGGAAACGCTTGGCCGGGAGCATCGATCCGGGGATGGGCACCCCCGGCCGGCGGTAGGCGTGCAGCAGCGGTTGCACCGAGGCACTGCGCTGGTGTTCGGGCAGGGTGCGCAGCGCGGTCTCGAAGCGGGTGAACCAGTCCCGGTAGTCGTCGATGCGGTCGATGGGGTGGCCGGAGTCGATGAGCCAGTCCACGAATTCGTCGAGGGAGATGCCGTCGTCGTGGGGGTTGAGCACGTCGTAGGTTTCGAAGCCCTCACGCACCTGGGCGCCCAGGACGGTGATGGCGGCGGCGGTGAAATCCGCGGGCAGGCCGTCGTAGTGGGCGCGCTGCCGGTTGCCGTGGGAATCCAAGGCGTAGAACGACTTCGGGGCCAGGCCGGTGGCCAGGACGCTGAGCAGCAGGCGGGTGAACATGTCGGGCAGGTTGAGCTGACCGGCGAATTCGCTGTGCGCCAGGATCATGTCCGAGCGGAAGACCGCGACGGGCAGCCCGCACAGCTCGTGCGCCTCGCGCAGCACGACCTCACCGGCCCACTTGCTGTTGCCGTAGCCGTTGGCGTAGCCGTCGTCGACGGCGCGCACGGCGCTGATCTCACGGATATCGCCGTCCTCGGTGAAGACGCCCGGGTCGATCTGCGCGGCGACCGCTACCGTGGACAGGTAGGTGACCGGCTTGCGGACGGTGGTGAGCGCCAGGCGGATCACCTCGGCGGTGCCGACGACATTGGGGCCGAACAGCTGACCGTAGGGCAGCACGTGGTTGACCAGCGCCGCCGGGTGCACGATGAGGTCGACGGTGTCGGCTAGTTCCTGCCAATCCGCCTGGCCCAGCCCGAGATTCGGTTCGCCGATATCGCCGGGCAGCACCCGCAGCCGACGGGCCGCCAACTCACGGTAGCGCTGCGTCAGCTCAGGGTCGCCGCTGTCGAACACCTCGTCGAGACGCTGCCGCGCGGCCTCGGCGTCCCGGCCGCGAACGACGCAGACGAGCGTGCCGTCCGTATCGTCCAGTCGCTCCAGCCATTCCAGGCACAGGAAGCGGCCGAGGTAGCCGTTGGCACCGGTCAGCAGGACGGTGCGCGGTGGTTGCGGCGCGAGCGGTAGCGCGGGCGCGGCGGCCAGGGTCGCGGCGTCGATGAACCGGTCGAGGGTGAGGTCGGCGGCTCGAATCTCGCTGCCGCCGTGGATGGTTGCCGCGGTGGGCCGGGAGCCGCCGGAGTCCCGCTCGGCCTCGATGTGCGCGGCCAGTTCGGTCAGGGCGTTGGCCGGGCTGACGATGACGCCCACCGGCACCTCGACGCCGAATATCTCGGCCAGCAGCGTCGAGAACGACAGTGCCGACAGCGAATCCCCGCCCAGATCGGTGAAGTGCGCGTCCGGCGGAGGTTGCGTGCCGCCGAGTACCGCGCGGGCGGCGCGGCACACCGTTTCGAGCACCGGCAGTTCGGCCGCTTCCCGGCGCAGGGTGGCCAGCTCGTCGCGCTGCCGCTGCGCCTGCTCGTCGTACATCTGCTCGAGGCGAGCGCCGTAGCGCTCCCTCAGCTTGGGCCGCAATAGTTTCGCGATCCCGGACAGCAGCCCGTTCTCCTGCGTGAACGGCTCGTCCTCGACGATGAAATCCCTCGGGATCTCGTAGGATTCGAGCTCGGCGTCCCTGGCGATCTGCCGCAGCGATTCGGCGATGGCCGCGGTCCGCTCGGCGGGCGCGAGCGCGCGGGCGGCCGCGGTGGGCACGATCACGGCCAGCAGGTGCGAGCGCTCACCGGAACCGTGCACGAAGATCTGGGCGATGAGCGGGCTGGTCGCGTAGACGGCCTCCAGCTTGGACACCGCCACGAACTCGCCCTGCGACAGTTTCAGCACGTTGTTGCGCCGATCCACGAAGACCAGATGGTCGGGGCGGACCTCGGCGACGATATCGCCGGTGCGGTAGAAGCCGTCCGCGTCGAAGATCTCCGCGGTCACGTCGGGACGCTTGAAATAGCCGGGGATCTGCTGGGTGGACTTCACCAGCAGCTCTCCGCGCGGGTGCGGCTTGTCGGTGGAGAAGTAGCCGAGTTCGGGTACGTCGGCGAGCTTGTAGTCGATCACGGGCGGGCGGCGGATCTCGTTGTCGATGAGGATGCCGCCGCCGGCCTCGGTGGAGCCGTAGCCGTCGATGACCGGTTGCCCCATGACCGAGCGCATGAACTCCTTCATCTCCGCGGAGACCGGTGCGCTGCCGACCATGACCCGGACCAGCCGCCCGCCCAGGAACTCCTCGCGCAGCGCGGTTTTCACGGCCGCATCGGCGTCCTCGACGGACTCCCCCGCGGCCGTGCGGCGCTGGACCTCGCTCTGACAGCGCTGGAACAGCATGTCGCACACCCGGGGCACGAAGAACACCTCGGTGGGCCGGACCAGGGCGATGTCCTCGAACAGGGTCGACATATCGCTGGAGGCGGCGAAGTACGCCGTGCCGCCGCGCGCGAAGGTCCCCGACAGCACCATGCGGCCCGCCACGTGGCTCAGCGGCATGTAGCAGAAGTTCATGACCGGGGCCGGAATCACGTTGGGGCCCAACCACATTCCGGTAACCAGGCGATGCGGGTAGATCGCGCCCTTGGGTGTCCCGGTGCTGCCCGAGGTGTAGATGAGCAGCGCGACCTCGTCCTCGTCGGCGGGCACGTGCAGCGGGACCGCGGGCAGCGTCGCGCCCCGCTCGAGCACGGCGGCAAGGGATTCCAGCGTGATCGTGCTTCCCGATGCCGCTATGCGATCCCGGGCGCCGACGAGGATCTCGGCCTGCCGATCCTCCTCGGGTTCGAAATCGAAGACCACGATCGAGGTGACCGGCGAGCCGTCCAGGACGACGTCCAGCGCGGAATCGAGCAGCTCCAGACTGACCGCCAGGGTCCGCGCCCCGGTCTCCTCGATGATCGAGCGCCATTGCGCTGCGGCGGCATTGGCCTGCAACGGCACCGTCACCAGCCCCTGCCGGATGGCGGCGATCTCCAGGGCCGCGAAGTCACCGCTGCCGAAGCCGAGTACACACAGGAAATCCCCTGCACGCAGGGGATTTCGCTCGTCGTGCTGCCAGGCGGCGGCGATCGCCCCGGCCCGCGACCACAGCTCCGCGTAGGTGATGGTCCGGTATTCGGGCAGCAGTCGCCGGATGCGCCGCCCGTCCGCGCCGGTCACGATCTCGGCGGCGCGCTCGCCGATGGCCGGGCGTTCGGCATAGCCCACCATGAGCACCTCGACCGCGCGGGCCAGTCCCAGTCCGGGCTGCCGGGCCGCCTCGCTCACCTCGGGCAGCGGCATGGCCACCCGGACCTGCTCGTCGGCGAGCACCTTCTCGAAGAGTTTCGCGACTTCGGCCTGTAGCAGCCGTTCGGCGATGCGCCGGTGGATCTCGGCCCGCGCGGTGTCCTCGACCATCAATTGCCTCCCTGGATCCTCGCCATCTTGAACCGCGAATCGCGTTCGGGCGACAGGATTTCTCCCAGTCGATTAGATTAGCTAACTATTCCACGATGCGCGGGCGAAGGAGGAAAGTCAAGGCCCCCGCGGCGCGCCCCCTTCCAGGGTGCGCCGCGGGCCGGTCGAGTGCTAGTCGTAGCCGAGATCGGCGACGGCGGCGTCGATCAGATCGGCGAGCGCGACCGGCTGCGAGGCCGGGGAGGCATGGCTCGCGGCCAGCTCCACGGTGCGGCGCGGGTTCATGCGCTCGGCCATGCGACGCTCGTTGTCCGGATTGATCATTCGATCCTCGGTCGAGACCTGATACCAGGACGGCTTGGACCGCCAGGCCGGGACGGTGACCGTATCGCCGAAGACCGAACCGAGCGGAGCCTTCTGGGTGACGGCCATGACCAGCGCCTCGTCCTCGGGCAGGTCCTGGGCGAAGCTGCCGTGGAATTTCTCCTGGTCGATCCACGCGTAGCCGTCGGAATCGGGTGCGATGGCGTCGCCCGCGGCGGGCGGGAGCTGCTCGGTGAGCCGCCCCAGGCTCTCCCCCGTGTCCGGCGCGAAGGCGGCGACATAGACCAGGCCCTCGACATTGGGCAGGTCCCCGGCCTCGGTGATGACCGCGCCGCCGTAGGAGTGTCCCACCAGCAGCACCGGTCCGGCGATCTGGCACACCATCTTCCGCGTGCGCTCGGCATCGTCGGCCAGCGAGGTGAGCGGGTTCTCCACCGCGTGCAGCGACTCGTAGCCGCGCCGCCGCAGTTCCACGATCAACTTGGCCCAGTGGGCCGCGCCGCCCCAGAATCCGTGCACCAGAACGATCGCGGGCTTGTCCGCCATGGCGTGTCTCCTTGCGTAATGACGATCCTTGCGCGCTTCCCGGGTTGCGAGATCTACGCTATTCGGATGATGGAGCAAAGACCATGACGGATTCGCCGCGAAACTTTGCCGATTCACCGGACGGTGGGGAGGCCGGTGGGCTGGATGCGCTGTCGGAGATCCTCGAGACCGTGCGGCTGCGCGGCCGGTCCGTCACCCGCCACGACGCCGAACCCGGTGCACCGCTGCGTGTTCCGAGCGGCCGCCGGGTGCTCCACATCGTCGAGCGGGGCACGGTCCGCATCCGGGTGGACGGTGAATTCGCGGACACCGGCGTGCATTCCGGTGACATGGTGGTGCTGGCCCGCGGTGACGCCCACACGCTGGAAGCCCTCGACGGCCCGGCCCGCTGGGTGACGGGTTCCTTCCAGGTCGACGAACCCCAGGCCGCCCCACTGCTTTCCGTGCTGGCCCCGGCCATCACCATCTCCGGCACCGGTCCCGGCCGCGCATGGCTGCCGCTGAGCCTGGATCTGCTGCTGGCCGAGGTCACCGATCCGCGCCCGGGGGCGGCGGCCATGATCTCGCGCATTCTGGATCTGCTGTTCATCCACGCCCTGCGCGCCTGGTCCACCGATGCCGCCGCGCCCGGCTGGCTCACCGCCGCACTCGATCCCGCGCTGGCCCCGGTGCTGACCGCCATCCATCGCTTCCCCGCCGCCCCGTGGTCGGTCTCGGATCTGGCGGCGCTGGCGGCCATGTCGCGCACCACCTTCACCGACCGCTTCACCCGCCGCCTGGGCCGCTCACCCGCCGCGTATCTGGCCGACCGGCGACTGGCCCGGGCGGCAACCCTGCTGCGCAGCACGACGATTCCCATTGCCGCGCTGGCGCATCAGGTCGGCTACGACTCCGAGGCGGCGTTCAGCCGGGCCTTCCGGCGCAAGTACGACGTGCCTCCGCTGCGCTACCGCAAGGGCGAGGGCACCGGCTCGGGCGGCCGGCCCTAACTCGGCCGGACGGGTCCGACCCGGGTGCCGGTCGAGCCGGCGGACGGGCCGTGCCGGCGGCGGCGAGCACGGTGTGGCCCGATGGGTCACACTCGAACGGCACGTATCCGACGATCCGATCCAGGAATCATGCAGAACCTTCCCGATAACGACCTGCGCACCGAATCCCCTGTGCGCTACCGGATGTCGAACAGCTCCGCGTTCTGGCTGCTGGCCGTCGCACTGGGGCTGCTGCTGTTCGCGTCGGCCGCGCCGTCGCCGATGTATCCGGTGTATCAGCAGATGTGGCATTACTCGTCGCTGGTGTCGACGGGGGTGTATGCCGCCAATGCCATTGCGCTGCTGGTCACCCTGCTGTTCGACGGGTCGCTGTCCGATCACATCGGGCCGCAACCCGCACACCGCACTGGCCGGGCACCTGTGCCCCGCGCCCTGCCCGGGCTCGGTCGCGCCCATGCCGCGCGCGGTGTCGGCGCACCCGTGACATATGCCCCGGGACGCGGCGCACGCGGCTTGTTAAGGTGGACACGTGATTTCCACCCGGCAGGCTTGGCGTCGGCTGCGCTAGCAGCCCGATGAACCATGACCACGGGCTGTACGCAGCCCGTGTCCCCCGACCGGACCGGCAGCTCGTGCAGTCCTCGATGACCTTCAGGAGTTGTACGGTGACCACCCCCTCGGATTCCCTCAATGCCACCCGCGACCGCAGCGACGAGCTCGCCGCCGAAGTGGCCGCCCATCCCGGCCGCTTCCGCGTCCTCACCGGCGAACGGCCCACGGGCAGACTGCATCTGGGCCACTACTTCGGCACCATCCGGGAACGGGTGCGGTTGCAGGGCCTGGGTGTCGACCTGTTCGTGATCCTGGCCGACTACCAGGTCATCACCGACCGCGACACCCTCGGCCAGGTCCGCGACAACGTCTACAGCGCGGTCCTCGACTACGCCGCCGCCGGGATCGACATGAGCACGGCGACCGTCTTCACCCATTCGGCGGTGCCCGCCCTCAATCAGCTCATGCTGCCGTTCCTGAGCCTGATCACCGAGTCCGAGCTGCACCGCAATCCGACGGTCAAGGCCGAACTCGCCGCCTCCGAGCGGGCGCTGAGCGGGCTGATGCTCACCTACCCCGTCCATCAGGCCGCCGACATCCTGTTCTGCAAGGGCAATCTGGTGCCGGTCGGCAAGGATCAGCTCCCCCATCTCGAGGTGACCCGGGTCATCGCCCGCCGCTTCAACGAACGCTACGGCCGGGTCTTCCCCGAACCCCAGGCCCTGCTCACCTCCACCCCCGAGATTCCGGGCCTCGACGGCCGCAAGATGTCCAAGAGCTACGGCAATGCCATCTCCCTGTCGATGACCGCCGACGAGACGGCGAAACTGATCCGGCGTGCCCCCACCGACTCCGAGCGGCGCATCACCTTCGATCCCGGCACCCGCCCCGGCGTCTCCGCCCTGCTCACCACCGCCGCCCTGTGCCTGGGCAGCGACGAGCACACCCTCGCCGACAAGCTCGGTGACGGTGGCGGCGCGGCCCTCAAGAAACTGGCCACCGACGCGGTCAACGACTACTTCGCCGCCCACCGGGCCCGCCGCGCCGAACTGGCCGCCGACCCCGATTACGCGAGCACCCTGGTGCGCGCGGGCAATCGACGCGCCAACGAGATCGCCGAACGCACCCTCGACGAGGTGCGCGCGGCCATGGGGACCGTGTACTGATCGGGTTCAGGGTGCGGTGATCGGGGTGTCGCAGCTGGCCGGCGGATCGACCAGTTCGCACGCGGCGGGTGTGCGGAAGGGTCGATAGTCGGCGGGCACACCGTTGGCGGCGATGATCGCGTGGTAGGTGTCGACCGCGTCGGTGGGGACGCGGGTCAGCGCCGGATCGGTGCGCACGTTCACCGTGTAGAGGCCGAATCTCGGTGTGTAGGAGGACCACTCGTAGTTGTCGGTCAGGCTCCAGTAGTTGTAGCCGATGACGTTCATGCCGTCGGCCTTCGCGCGCTGGAGCCAGTAGACGGTGTCGCGCAGATGCTCGGAGCGGGTGTAGCCGTCCGCGCGCGGCCGCCCGTTCTCGGTGGGCATGCCGTTCTCCACGATCCACAACGGCTTACCCGGGAACCGCCGCGAATAGTGTTGCAGCGCATAGTAGATACCCTCCGGACGGACCGGGAGATCCCACATGCCCGCCGGTGCGGTGAGCGCGGCGAGCTCCGGCGGTTCGTAGCCGAAGTAGTAGTCGACGCCGACGAAATCGAGCCTGTCGCCGATCAGGTCCAGCAGCGGTCCGTTGACCTGTGACTCCGCACCGGCGACGTAGCCGACATTGCTGGTCACCCAGGCGTTCGGCTGTACCCGATGGATGTAGTCGTAGATCCCGTTGTGCGCCTGCGCGACTCGATACAGCATCCGGTCGGCATCGGTCCCGTTCTGCCGCACCTCGTGCATGATGTAGGCGACCGGCTCGTTGACGGTCACCCAGATCGGATCGCGCCCCGCGAAGTGATCCACGACCTTCCGCATGTTCGCCAGCCAGTCGGCCACCATGCCGGGTGCGCCCCAGCCGCCCCGATCGACTTCCCACCCCGGATACACCCAGTGATCCAGGGTCAACATGGGCCGCATACCGGCCGCGACGATGGCATCGACCACCTTGTCATAGAAGGCGAAAGCAGCCGGATCCCACACTCCCGGCGTGGGTTCCAACCGCGCCCATTCCAACCCGATCCGAAATACCCTGACCCCCAGCTGCGCGGCCGAGTCGATATCGGACCGAAACCGGTCCCGGAAATCGACGGAATCCCCGAGCCGGTCCCAGCCCGCATTGGCCTCGATATAGCGGGTCCAATTGCTATCGGGTGACTGCCCTTCGGACTGAAACCCGGAAGCCGCCACACCCCAGAGAAATCCGCTCCCGAGCACACCGGCCCGCCATTCCGGCGCGGTACGCGCGGCCCCGGGGACCAACAGCAGGATGGCGGCCAAAACGAGTCCGGTCACGGACACACAACGAAATCGAGTGCGCATCAGCACATCCCCAGGACCAGCACTCGAAACGAGCGAATTCGGTAACTAACTCCTGGATAGCTGACGTTTATTGCGGGAATGTGCCAGGTCGATAGTGGTTTGGCACCAA
>NZ_BJWY01000136.1 GCF_007990715.1 Nocardia seriolae NBRC 15557
CGAGGACGTCTACGAAAGACGCGAAATCGGAGTGGTTTCCAGCGTTTACTGGTAGCCATCGTCAGGCGAGCACAGCGCGCAGCCGCCCCTCGACATCATGTCCTTTGTCCACGTGACACATTCACGAGGAGCAGTCCGAAATGTCCTTAGATACCTGCGCTTTCATACTGGTCGTCCTGTGCTGCGCGCTCATCGTGGCCACCATCCGCTGGAGCGTCTCCGACGACAGCGCCCCGACCCCGCCCGCGCCGAGCGACGCGCTCCTCGTCGCGGGCGGCCACCCCCTCCCCCGCGTCCCCCTCCACAACCGCCACCGCGTCCACGGCCGACACCGAGCCCTGTGACGCCGTGTTCTCCACCGTGTCCCACTACCGCATCCCCACAACCCGGCAACTCACCCCATTCGAGGTGCGAGCCCTGCTGTCCCGCCACGCATCCTGCACCCCCGGCCACGGCCACACCGCCCACGACTGCAGCGCCCGCACCCAACTGCTGCAGATCCACGAAGACCACCAGCTCAGGAGCCGACCATGACCAACCCGTTCGCGTACATCCCGAAGACCGATCGACCGAAATCCCTGTCCGACAACGAGATCGAACTCCTGCTGGAGGCACACGGCGAGGACTGCGAGCGTGCCGAATGCGAACTGCGTCGATACCTCGTGAAGCCGAAAACTACGGGTGGGCCAAGTCAGACACCGTAGAGGCCTGCGCGAGACAGGGTCTCGGCTTCCATCGCGGCGATGAAGTCGGCGACGTTCGAGCCATGGATGCCCAGTCGCGCAGCCGCGGTCTCCGCGAAACCACGACATGCTCGGGGACGGGAGGTACGGCTGACCGGATAAGACGGTGAGCTCATCCCGGTACTGGCCGTAAGTCTCGATCCAGTTCCCCAGCTCCGAAACCGCATGGACACCTGCGGGAAACAACTTGTAGTTCATGTCACTGCAGATGAAGACCTGATCACTGCCGAACATGCGCGACAGCGGCAGAGCGGGTACCGCCGAGAACGGCACCGGGACCGCGGTGCGCCCGAGGAGGTCGTACACATGCCGGTAGTGGAACCAGCAACGCGGCATCGCGTAGTCATCGAACACCCCTTCCCCGAGCCCCCGCACACTGCACAGGCTCCGCATCGTCCCGCACCCACCTGCCCGCCGCCGTAATCCCCGATCACCTCGGCATCAGCGCATCCGCCGCCGACGGCCGGGTCGACCGCTCAGGCGCCTCTTGGGCCAACTACGCCGCGCTCGTACATCGGCGACCACCCCACCGAATTCCGTCTCGCTACCAGGGTGGCCAGGCATCCCGACTCAATAACAATCTGGATACGCGACCGGGCGCCGTCTGTGGGCGGCTGATTCCTTGATTGCGAATATCCAAGCGCCCAAGTATCTTTCGCGACCCGCTCGCGCAGGATGTGATGCGGTGCATGTCGGTAGTTCTGAGTGGCGGCCGTCTCATTTGCCTATTGGTAATAGTGCTCCCCGTGCCAGCCTGAGCAAGATAGCTGAAAGTTTACTGAATGTGGGGGATTCCTCGTGGTGACTACGCGATCAATGATCGCATCCTGCGCAGGCGTGCTTACCGTAATGTTGCTGACAGGTGTCTATGTGGCAGGCTCGGCTAGTGCGGATGTAGCAGCCGACAAGTATCGCCAAACGGTGACCGATGACGGCTGGACCCTGGCGGTGACCAAGACCGGCGAGAACCTCGACCGCTGGCCCAACCTGGCCGGCTCCCCGGTCAGCCGCGAAGGGTTCGTCAGCCTCAAGGCGATCGCCGAGGTCACCGGCAGGGGCGGACAGCCGATTACCGCCGGAACCGTCACGCTGGGCTATCAAATCGGTTGCGCCGTAGACGTTTCCAACGGCCTGACACTGGGTCTGGGATTTTCGATCGGCCCGAACGCCTCCGTCACCATCTCCCAGTTCCCGGGTGTGACGATCGGCGGACAGGCGGCGGTGACCCCGAACATCTCCACCACCCTCAAACCGGGTGCAATCGCCACGATCGCATTCGGGTCCAAACCTCTTGCCGGAGCGCGGGCCTCGATCACAGCCGAGCAGGTCGAAGTCAAGGTCGACGCCTGCGCTGGGCCCGTGACCATCAGGTCGTTCGCCACTGCCGCGATCTCGACGCCGTCGGCCGACAACAACATCTCCGTCTACGGCGACCCCATCTGGTTGTGAAACATGCTGTGCCCCAGCATATTTGCCGCTCGTCACGGCGCACGGTAGCTCAGGAAGGTGAACACCGATGACCGACACTACTCGCACAGCTGAGACTCCCAGGGTTCAACGCGTCGACTCCGCGTCGGAACCGTTGAACCCGACCGTCGTTGCGGTCGGCGGTCTCGTGTTGGGTCTGCTGCTGCTGATCGTCGCGTTCGCGAACCTGAACCGGATGCCGGGATGGGCCGACGACTACGGTGCGATCCTGGTCTATCTGACGTTCTTCCTGTACATGTCCATCGCCGGACGACTCACCTGGTGGGCGATCGACACCCTGCGCGAGCAGGCCAAGAACCGGCGGGAGCGTCGATGAGGGCCCGCCTCGCGCGGTACGCTGCGCTCGCCGCGGCCGCGGCCGCCCTCGGGCTCGGAGTCGGGGCGATCGTGTCCGGTTCCCCGACGGCCGCCGCGCAGGGATACGTGCCGTGTGAGCAGTGGCAGGCCATGCACCCGGGCTGGCCGTGCATCGATACTCCGACCGTGCCGCCGGTACCGCCTGGCGGGCCGCCTACGGTGTCCACCCCGCCGCCTCTGCCCTCTCAATCCCCGGGTATCCCCAGCCAGCCGGGTAACGGTGGCGGGATCGGCGCGGGTGCGCTGACCCCTCCGCCGATTCCGCCCGGCAACGGAACGCCGATCGTTCCGGTCCCCGGAGCCGAAACCCCCGTGCTGCCCGGCAATCAAGCCCCAGCTCCGCCCATACCACCACGGGCACCCGAGAATTCTCCGGTACCCCCGCCCCCAGCCAATCAGACGCCCGATCCCAGCAATTCGGAGCCCGCACCAGCGCGAACCCCGGCACCCACGCCAGCTGCCACGTCGACGCCCGTACCGGCGCACGTAGAGGCGGATGCGCCATCGATCCCGGCGCGTGGTGGCGATGGGCGGATTCCGTGGCTGTTGCTGGCCGGTGCCGCCGCGTTTGTCGCGCCCGCGTTGCGGCTGCGCGGCGGCGGTGGTGGTTCAGCCCAGCAGTTGACGATCACCAAACCCTGGGACGGCGGTCAGCAGACCTTCATCCTCATGGACGATCCGTCCGCGCCGCACGAATATCGGTTCCCGCAAGACGTCCCGCCGGGCGGGCAGCTGCGCAAGAACCCCGACGGCTCGGTCGACGTACTCGACGCCGACGGGCAAATGGTGTCCCACACGAACCCGCCCTGGGCCTATGACGCGCTGGGGCGGTTGGTACGCACGTGGTACGAGGTCGATGGCGACACCATCGTCCAGCACATCGAGCCCGATCCGGACAACGTGTTTCCGATCCTGGCCGATCCGGACACGGTGCCCTCCTGCTCGATCACCGATGACGGGCACGGTGGCACCATCACCTCGAGCAACCAGCCCGGCGGTGGCGTGTTCACCACCCACGACGACGGACACGGCGGCGTATCTACCGCCCAGTCGGTGCCGGTGCCTGACAGCGGCGGCACCGTCGACACCACCATCCGCAACCCCGACGGCACCACCAGCCAGATGCGGTCGACCCCCGACGGCAACGGTGGTATCACCACCTGGACCGCCAACCCCGACGGCTCCCACTCGGTGCGCTACCCCGACGGGGAACTCTATGTGGTCCCGCCCGGTGGGGACACCGACGCACCGGCCCCGATCACCGCGCAGGTCAGCCCCGACAGCACCACCGTCGACACCGTCGTGCACAACGACGACGGCACCACCAGCAGCGCCCATTCCCACCTCGGTGCCGGGAACTACATCGGCACCGACATCACCAACCCCGACGGCAGCCACACCCAGGTCACCACCGGGCCCGGCCGCCTCGACGGACAGCCGGTCAGCATCATCACCCAACCCGACGGCACCCGCGTCGTGCGCGAACCCGACGGCACCCTCGTCCCCATCGACCGCTACGGCGACGCCCTCGACGGACCCAACTACTGGAACCAATTCGACCCCGAAACCGGCACCTGGCGCAGCGACCCCATCACCCACCGCGGACCCATCCTCACCAACCCCAACGGCACCAGCACCCAGCAATGGTTCTACCGCGGCCCCGACGGCGACGAACGCTCCGCCACAGCAATGTTCGACAGCCACGGCAACCTCACATTCCTGCAAAGCTCCGACTACACCGGCGCGACCATCGTGAAGTTCGAGACCATCGACGGTGTCACCCGCCTGGTCGGCACCACCAAAATGGACGCCGGCAACGTCGAAGACAAGGCCAGCGACGTGTTCAACGCCGCCATGATGGTCACCGGCGTCGGCGAACTCGGCTGGACCGCAGGCCGATTGATCGGCACCGAACTCATCGCCCGCGAACTGGCAGCACAAGGAATGTCGCAAGCCGAGATCCTGCTCGTCACCAGCCAACTCGCCAAATCCGACCCCCAATTCCTCATCGGCACCGGCCAAAGCGCCGCCGGTCTTGACGGCGCCGGAGCTGCCGCGGGAATTCCGGCGTCGAGCTATGGTGCGGGAGTGGGTCTGAGTGAGCAACTCACGTTCGAGGAAGCCGCATCGATCTTCAACGTTGATGGAACCCTCACCTCGGCAATCGTGGGAGAATCTCGCCTGATCATTCCCGGCGAGAACCTGGGGAACCCGGGGCTGATCGAACAACTGACCGCGGACGGCAGTAAGATCGAAGACTGGGCAAAGTACTCCACGCCAACCGCCAGAAGCCCTTCGGGTGATTTTCAAGTCCATTTCTACCGCAATGGAAAAACTGGCGATATCTATTATGGTGGAGACTACAAAAGCAAATTTAACTGAAAGGGCGGGAACGAATGCACATCAAATGCACTAAAATAATCAGCCCTATCGATGGCTCGTCAATGGACTCGCATCCGTCCATTCGAATCGGTGCGGAGTACCCCCTACTGTCGGTCAGCATAGGGCCCAGTCGTGGACTGCAACTACAGATCCTCACCGACGAAGGCCCAAGCTTTTGGAATGGCGAAATGTTTGAAACTGTTTCGAACGATATCCCGGATGGTTGGATTTTACAACTATCCGAAGGCAGTTTGAAAATAGGGCCCAAAGAGTTCCTTCGTCCTGGATTCTGGGAATCATATTTCGACGATGACCCTGCAGCTGTGCAGGCATTCAAGCACCAGTTGGAGTTAATCAAGTAGGGCCCCACGAACGAATTGGATCGCACCCTCGCCCGGTGAAGCAACTTCCATGAAGCGACTAGAGATCAGCCCTAGTGATCTTTGGGACCCTCGTGCGGGAATCCAACTGGCAGGGCGACGGCATCGTCGACCCGCTCCGGCAACCGAAATAGCGAAGACCGCCTTCAAGCCCAGGAACTTGTCAATTCACACTTCGACGTAATCGCGCTGTCTGCATTCGTTGACGCCAAACGCACCAATGCTGCCACCAAGACCGACTGTGCAGCCATCGCTGCCACCGCCCCGGAGGAGGCAAAGGAGCAGAATCCTCCTCGCCCTTCCACCACACATCGTGTCCGTAGAACACATCTTTCGCCCAATACTGTTCCGCCTCATGATAAATGAGACTTTCACCCACAAATTCCAGCCCGATGAATCTCTCGTTTATCCTGGCCATAGCCTCATCTTCGGCAATTCCGTAAGCGTTCGTCATCTCGGTCGCTATCGACCGAAAAAATCAGCCGCCTCCGCGTCCATACGAAATGCAAATCTGCCCACCATCCCTACATGCCCCCTATCTCCAGTTGGCCCAACACCCCGCGCCACGGTGGCGCCGGTTCACCGGCCCAGCCGTGATGCCGGGTCGGCGGCGGCCGCGATCGCTTGCAGTGACTCCTTGAGGCTGCGCATCGCGTCGGGGCCGATGATGTGTTCGTAGCCGGCTTCGATGTCGGACATCTCGGTGAGTGCGGTATTCAGCAGCCCGCGGCCCTGGGCGGTGTGGCGGACGAGGGTGGCGCGGCGGTCGCCCTGGTCCGGTATGCGCTCGAGGTAGCCGCGGCGCTCGAGTTCGGCCGCGAGCTGACTGACCGCCTGGCGGGTGGTGCCGATACGGCCCGCGAGCACGATCAGCCGGGTCCCCTCGGTGTCGACGTTCCCGAGCAGTCGGATGTGGCTCGGCGCGACCGCCGGATGACCGAGCCGGCGCAGGCGTTCCGCGAGGTCGTCGGTCTCGATCTGCGTCACCCGCAACAGCAGACGGAGCAGCACGTTCTCGCGGCGCGTCCGGATCTGATCCGTAGACATCGTGGCGAAGTCCATCTCATCTCCCATTCAAATACGCAACCCACTTGCCTAAAAACGCAAGGTGGTTGACAATACTGTCATGACCACAGCGACAGTCGCCGAAACCTCGCTGGCCGGGTTCCCGGCACTGCGTGGAACGCCGACCACCCAGATACCGACCAACCCGCCGATCCTGTTCCTGCACGGCGCTTTCGCCGACCACTACGGATTCCAGAAGTGGGTCCAATGGTTCGCCGACAGGGGCTACGAAACCTATGCGCCGGCCCGTCGCGGACGACTCGGAATCGGCCCCGACCACGCCGCCGGCTTGGACTTCGACGATTACATCGACGACACGAACGCGGTCATCGCCGAGATCGGACGGCCGCCGGTGATCGTCGGACACAGCCTGGGCGCACTGCTCGCGCAGCGACTTGCCGAGCAGGGCAAGGCGGCGGCCATCGCGCTGCTGGCTCCGGCACCCCCGGCCATGCTCACCGCGCAGCCGATCGCGCTCCCGAAATTCGCGCCGCAAATGCCGAAGATCCTGAGCGGCAGGCCTTTCATCGTCGCCAACGATGCCTGCTCGGTGCTCGCACTCAATCGGGTCCCGGAGGAACTACGGCCGCCGATCCACGCCCGGCTGACACACGAGTCGGGCAAGGTGTACCGCGCGCTGATGTTCGGCTCCATCCGAGTCGACGCCGCCAAGGTGACGGTGCCGGTATTCGTCGGCAGCGGCACCGAGGATCGAATCATCTCGGCGAAGCTGGCCCGCAAAACCGCCGAGCATTACGGCTGCCCGGCCCACATCTACCCGGACCACGCCCACTGGATCATCGACGAACCCGGCACCGAACAGGTCATGCAGGACGTCGCCGACTGGCTGCGCACCGCCGACCTCGCCGTCAGTAGCGAGAGCCGAGGCAGTATGCCTCGGGCATGATCGGGCTAGACCGCTGGGCGGATCCGCGACGTACCGGCCGGATCCAGGCGGTCCAGGAGTGCGTCCCGAATCGGGTCGCGGGTGGTGCAGACCAGTGCGAAGGTTGCTTGCCGCATCATCCGCTCGGGTGTCGAACCCGCCAGTGTGGCTTTGCTTCCCGCGGCCACCACGCCCGCGGCCGCGGTGATCACGGCAGCCTCGGCGACATCGGCACGCAACGCGTAGGTGGCCTCGGCGTCTCCCGCCGCCGTGGCGAAATGTCCTCGCAACTCCGCGAATCGATCCTCGTACGAAGCTGATTCGACGCCCAGGTCGCGCAGCTGACGTACGCAACGCGACAGCACTCCGAGCGCGAGCGCACCGTTGACCCAGTCCGTAAGGCTCCCCCGCCCCGCCGCGAACTCGCCCACCGACCGCACGCCGATCAGCCGGGAGGCGGGAACCCGCGCTCCCTCGAACGACAGCCGAACCGTCGAACTGGCGTCGGCCGCGATCAACGGCAGCGCCTCGGCGACGACCCCTTCGGTCTCCCGCACCGTAATCAACAGCGTTGCAACAGTTTACCCCACCCGCACGGACGTCACCACGGCATCGAGGTACCGCCACCCCGTAACGAACGGCGCACTCCCCGTCAGCACGTAATCCTCACCCACCGCTTCCCCGAACAGCGTGGCCGCGGTCCGGGCCCCGGCATAGGAAACCCCGCACCGACACCGCCCCTCCCGCATCCCCGGCAGATAGGCGTCCCGCAACTCCGCATTGTCCGCGAACGCCACCGCCCGCAAGGCCCCCAAATGCTGCGCCCACACGAAACCCGTTGCCAGACAACCCCCAATAATCGCGGCAGCGGTATCGATCAGCACATCCGGCCGCATCCCCTCCTCCAGAACGAATCCATAACCCCCCGCCAACGCCTCGAAGTGGCTCTCGGGAATCACCCCACCCCGATCCACCTCCCTGGCGCTCCCATCGAGCGCCTCCCGAACCACCCGCCCCGCCTCACCCACCCAATCCTTCGACACTCGAACCCCTCCCTACCAGGCCGCCGACAACCCCGAACGCACCGAGCGTACGCCACCACCAATCCGAAACACGTTGGTGTGCGCGGACTTACAACCCCCGAAACTCTCGGAGCCAACCTTTTCCACCGTGCCATCGGCCCGCTGCATGGTGGCCACCGCGTCGATGAGCGTAATGGGAAGAAAAATCACGGCCTCAGATCCAGTACATCGATTCGCTTCCCTGCGTAGCGGGGAGGATCGTAGGTGAGGACGACTGCTGAGGCTATGTGGGCCTCATGCACGACGTTCGCGACTTCCAGATCGACGATGGTCTTGGAATCGGTTGCCGCGGATCCGATTTCGAGGGCATTGAGCGCGAGGGGCAGGATCGCGAGGGGGCCTTCACGGTCGTAGACCAGCCATGCCAATTCTCTTGTCTGCGTTCCGAGTTCGGTACACGCGACGGCCAGGGATATCGCTGTCGTAACGAGCAGGCGGCCGTCGACCGTCGCCTCGAGCACAACGGTCTGGGCTCGGCGGGTCAGGTCCCGTTCATAGGCGATGAGGACTGTCGAGTCCAGCAGCAGGACGGGTGCGCTCATGCGGTATTCCCTTGGCGCAGTTGATCTGCCCGCGCGAGTACCGCACGGGCATCACGCCGAGCCTCTGCGTAGTCGGGCGACGCCGGATCGATGCCCTGACGGCGTAATGCCTGCTCAGCAATCTCGACGCGGTGATCGTACACATCCCGAACACCGGGCAGCATCCGGTCCAGCTCGCGCCGGACGATATCGAGAACCAGGGTGTTGGCCGAGACGCCGTTTTCCAGCGCGGCACGCTTGAGTAGGTAACGGTCGGAGTCCGTAAGTCCGCGCAGCGGGAAGTTCGATGACGTCATGACGTCATGATACGGAACTTGTCACGCATGCGACGAGCATTTCGAGGATTCGGCCGCTGCAGGCCCCACCATGCACAGTCGATCCGCAGTGGGGGCACTCGCGGGTGGCCACCACTTATCCGGGCGCGCGTCGACGGTTACCGCGAAGGGAGCGGATCACTACCGTTGAAAGGGAACGCTTTCAGACGAATGAATCGAGACGACGCTGAATTCACGAAACAGGAGTTGATGAAATGATCACAAGAGTTGCCGGTTCAGCAGCCGTGACCGCAATAGTGCTCTCCCTCGGCGCCTTCGGCGCGCCCACCGCGTCCGCAGGCACATCCCAGGCCACACCGACAGACGGATCGATCGGCATCTGTTTCACGATCCCAATGCCGGGATCAGCAGACCTGTACTGGTGCCTCTGAACAACCCGCTGGCGATCCCCCCCCCCCAAAAAAAAAGAATTTCCAGCAGGGCGGCCGCGCCCGGTAGTTCTGTTTGTCGAGCAGATGGTCGAAGTCACCGTGCTCAGCCATCACGACCAGCTCGGCGAGCGCCCTGGCTCGGTTTGCCCGGTTCGCGGCCTCGCCGGTTGAAGTCGGTGAGTCGTTCCGCATGGACTCGGATGTCATGTGATTCACCCGGCCGGATCAGGACGTCTATGACTTCTCCGCCGGGCCGCGAGCCTCGGACTCGGGCAGCCGCTCGGGGAGCTTCGCGCCCAAGATCTTCTCGGCCTGCCGACGGCGCGACTCGACTTGCTGTGCGGTCAGTTCAATTCGAACAGGGGCCAGCCGATCTCCGGTAAGTGCACTCACGGCTCACCTTCCATGACGATCGCGTAGCTACGCGCTTCGTCTCGCTCGACGTCGATAACGAGGTACCGACAAGCGTCGATGACCAGCGCCTCCCGCTCATCCGGTACGGCAGCGAGCTCACCCAGCCTGAGAACCGGGGTGCCCGCGGGCACGATCAAGTCGAGTATCACCGGGTCAACGTGCAGGATCGAATGAGGCGGGTTCAGCATTCCGCTGGTCGACATGAATCCCGACTCGGCGAATTCCTCGTACACGAGCGCGCGAGCCGAACGTTCATCCGCGATCCGAAAGATCGCAGCCTTGGTCTCGCGAGTCACTCGAACAGGCTGCGGGAGAGGGCACTTCGCGAGTCCCGAGCGAATGTTCGCGATGCGACGCTCGAGGCTGGACGTCATGGGTATCGTTCCGCGCAAGGCACGATTGACCTGCTCGTATCCACCGAGGGCATACGCCTCCACGGCGTCATGTTCGGCCTCGTCGAGAAGATCTGGACTCTGCGCCGAAAGCGCAACCTCCGCTAGCGGGAATTCGCTGAACAACTCGTCGCCGCCCGGCACGTATCGATTCTCACGGACCGCTGATCGTGACGGTTCCGATTCCACCGACACACCCTCACAACGCGCCGAAGGCCCCCACCGGGACGGATCTCGGTGGGGGCCTTAGGGTTCGGGACTGTCAGCTCACGAGGAGCTTCGGGTCACCAGGACGACTTGTGGACGCCCGGGAGTTCGCCGCGGTGGGCCATCTCGCGCAGGCAGACGCGGCACAGGCCGAACTTGCGGTAGACGGCGTGCGGGCGGCCGCAGCGCTGGCAGCGGGTGTAGGCACGCACCGCGAACTTCGGCTTGGCGTTGGCCTTGTTGATCAGAGCCTTCTTAGCCATGGATCAGTTCTCCTTGAACGGGAAGCCGAGGTGCTTGAGCAGGGCACGGCCTTCTTCGTTGTTGGTGGCCGTGGTCACCACGGTGATGTCCATACCACGCGGACGGTCGATCTTGTCGACGTCGATCTCGTGGAACATGGACTGCTCGGAGAGACCGAAGGTGTAGTTGCCGTTGCCGTCGAACTGCTTCGGCGACAGGCCGCGGAAGTCGCGGATACGCGGCAGCGCGATGGAGATCAGGCGGTCCAGGAACTCCCACATGCGGTCGCCGCGCAGGGTGACCTTCGCGCCGATCGGCATGCCCTCACGCAGCTTGAACTGCGCGATGGACTTGGTGGCCTTACGGATCTCGGGCTTCTGGCCGGTGATCAGGGTGAGGTCGGCGACCGCACCGTTGATCAGCTTCGCGTCACGGGCGGCGTCGCCGACACCCATGTTCACGACGACCTTCACCACGCCCGGGATCTGCATCACGTTGGCGTAGTTGAACTCTTCGTTCAGAGCCGGCTTGATCTCGGCGCGGTAGCGCGCCTTGAGGCGCGGCTGCACCTTGTCAGTAGAAGTCATCTCAGATGTCCTTCCCGTTGCGACGGGAGATGCGGACCCGCTTGCCGTTCTCATCGGTGCGGAAGCCCACGCGGGTCGGCTTGCCGTCGGAGTCGACGACCATCACGTTGGAGGCCTGGATCGGCGCTTCCTGAGTGACGATGCCGCCCGAGCTGGCGCCACGCTGGTTCGCGGAGTTCGCGACGTGCTTCTTGATGCGGTTCACGCCCTCGACCAGGACCTTGCCGGTCGCCGGGTAGGCCTGGATGACCTTGCCCTTGGCGCCCTTGTCCTTGCCCGAGATGACGATGACCGTGTCGCCCTTGTGCACCTTCATGGTTACAGCACCTCCGGGGCCAGCGAGACGATCTTCATGAAGCGCTTCTCACGCAGCTCACGGCCGACCGGGCCGAAGATGCGGGTGCCACGCGGATCGTTGTCCGCCTTGATGAGCACCGCGGCGTTCTCATCGAACTTGATGTACGAGCCATCCGGGCGACGACGCTCCTTGACGGTGCGCACGACGACGGCCTTGACGACCTCGCCCTTCTTGACGTTGCCGCCGGGGATGGCGTCCTTGACAGTGGCGACGATGATGTCGCCGATGCCGGCATAGCGACGCGACGAACCACCGAGCACGCGGATGCAGAGGATTTCCTTCGCACCCGTGTTGTCGGCGACGCGCAGTCGCGACTCCTGCTGAATCACTTCAGCTCCTCCTAGACCTGGACGAAATGCACGCCGGATTGCCGACCCGGCGGGCATGGTCAGTTGCCCTTCAAACGCACGCCTGCCAGCGGTTTTTCACCAGACTGGAGATCAACCACTGTGGGTTCGCGGCCGAAGCGCGGGGCAGAGCTCCCGCAGGCAACCGGTCCAGTGTAACCAAACCGCAGGTCGGGCCCAAATCGGGGTGCCGGGACACACACCCGGGCGCGGATTCAGGTGTTCCTCAGACCGTTGGATTAGCGTCGGCGCGAGCAATGTCCGAGCTATCCGATTATCCGGTAGAGGAGATTCGCGTTGACGTCCGAGCGTCCCGCTCTCGACCGCCGCAGGTTCCTGATCGCGCTGGGGTTGGCCCCCACGGTGGCCGTGCTGACCTCCTGCAACAAGAACGACAAGCCGAAACAGCTGATCGTGCCCGATATGTCCGGGTCGGATCCCGCCATCCGGCCGCAGGACGACCTGTACCGCTTCGTCAACGGCAAGTGGCTGAAGGAGTACCAGCTGCCGCCGGACAAGGTCTCCTTCGGGACCTTCGACGAGGTGCAGGAACGGGTGCAGCAGCAGCTCAAGGAGATCATCGAGGGGATCCGCGACCCCAAGTCCGGGTCGGACGAGCAGAAGATCCGCGATCTCTACGACGGCCGGATGGACAAGTTCGGGATCGAGAAGCTCGGGATGACGCCGCTGCAGGATCTGTTCGATCAGATCGACAAGGCCGCGGCCAAGCCCGATCTGGCACGCGTCATGGGCGGGCTGCCGGGCGTGGGGCTGATCGGCATCGGCGTGGGACCCGATCCCAAGGACTCCAATGCCTATCTGCCGGCGGTCTCGCAGGCCGGGCTCGGGCTGGATCAGCAGTACTACAGCGATCCCAAGTACGCCGACAAGCTCGCCAAGTACCGGACGTTCATGGAGCAGATCGCGGCCGGTGCGGGGTTCCCGGATCCGACCGCGCTGGCCGGCCGGGTGGTGGAGCTGGAGAAGCGGATCGCCGGATTCCATTGGGACAATGTGAAACTGCGTGACACCGACGCCACCTACAACCTGAAGACCTGGGCCGAGCTGACCGCACTGGGTCCGCAATTCGATTGGGATCCTTGGCTTTCCGGCACCACGGACCGGCCCAAGAACCTGTTCGACAAGATCGATGTGGGTGAGCCGTCGTTCATCACCGGCGCGGCCGGGCTGTGGGCCGAGGTCGATATCGCCGCCTGGCGTGAGTATTTGAAGCTGGGGCTGGTGCGCGCCTTCGCGGCCTATCTGCCCAAGGCCATCGCCGATCCGAACTTCGATTTCTTCGGCAAGGAGATGTCGGGACTGAAGCAGCGGCCGGACCTGTGGAAGGCCGCGGTGTCCACGGTGAACGGGACCGTGGGCGAAGCGCTCGGAAAACTGTACGTGGACAAGCATTTCCCGCCCGCGGCGAAGCAGCGGGCGCTGGAGATGGTGGGCGACCTGCGGGCCGCCTACAAGGAGAACTTCCAGAATTCGACGTGGATGTCGCCGCCCACCCGGGCGGCCGCCATCGTCAAGCTGGAGAAGATCGACGCCAAGATCGGCTACCCGGACAAGTGGGAGGACTACTCCAAGCTCACCGTCACCCGGGGCAAACTCGTCGACTCATTGCGCGCCGCGGACACTTTCGAGGCGAAGCGGATGTTCGACCGGCTGGGCACCAAGGTCGACAAGTCGGAGTGGGGCATGCCGCCGCAGACGGTCAACGCCTACTACAACGCGAGCGGCAACGAGATCGTGTTCCCGGCGGCGTTCCTGCAGCCGCCGTTCTTCGACCCAGATGCCGAACCGGCGGTGAACTACGGCGCGGGCGGCGCGGTCATCGGGCACGAGATCGGCCACGGCTTCGACGATCAGGGTGCCAAGTACGACGCCGACGGCAATCTGAAGGACTGGTGGACGCCCGAGGACAAGGCGGCCTTCCAGGCCAAGACCCAGCAGCTCATCGACCAGTACAACGCGCTGGCGCCGGAGGGCCTGGGGCCGGACCAGCACGTGAACGGCGAGCTGACCGTCGGCGAGAACCTCGCGGATCTGCGCGGACTGGAGATTTCGCTGGCCGCCTATCGCATGGTCGAGAAGCGCAAGGGCATCGATGCTCCCGACTACAAGCCGATGTTCGAGTCCTGGGGCCGCACCTGGCGCACCAAGATGACCGATCAGGCGCTGGAGAATCAACTCGCCAACGATCCGCATTCGCCCGCGGAATTCCGCTGCGATCAGGTGGTGAAGAACCTCGCCGAGTTCTACAGCACCTACGGGGTGAAGGAAGGCGACAAGGAGTACCTGCCGCCGGACCAGCGCGTCACCCTCTGAGCCTCTCCGGAGCCACAGGAGGTTCGCGACATCCCGCGCGGGGCTGCCATCCCCGGTAGCCTCGCGCTGGTATCGCAGCTTCACGAGAGGTAGTGCCTGTGACTTCATCGGGTTCGGCGCGTTTGGATCGCCGCGCATTCCTGATCGCGCTCGGGCTGGTGCCCGCCGCGGCCGCACTCGCCTCGTGCGGCAGGGATTCGACGCCGAAACAGCCGACCGGACCGGACCTTTCGGGCGCCGATGACGCGGTGCGCGTGCAGGACGACCTGTACCGGCACGTCAACGGCAAATGGCTGCGGGAGTACCAGCTGCCGCCGGACAAGACCTCCTTCGGCGCGATCAGCGAGGCGAACGAGCGGACCGAGAGTCAGCTGCGCGAGATCGTCGAGGGCATCAAGGATCCGAAGGACGGCACGGACGCGCAGAAGATCCGCGATCTCTACGACGCGCGCGTCGACTGGGACACCGTCGAGAAGCTCGGTATGACGCCGCTGCAGGATCTGTTCGATCAGATCGACAAGGCCGCCACCAAGCCCGATTTGGCCAAGGTGATGGGTGCGCTGCCGATCGGCGGGCTGATCGGGCTGGGCGTGAGCATCGACAGCAAGCATTCCGACAAGTACGTCCCGATCGTCGCGCAATCGGGCACCGGGCTCGGCGAGGAGTACTACCGCAAGCCTCAGTACGCGCAGAAGCTGGCGGCCTATCGGCCGTATCTGGAGAAGATCGCGGCCGGTGCGGGCTTCGCCGACCCGGCCGGTATGGCGCAGCGGGTACTGGATCTGGAGACCCGGATCGCGGCGGGCATGTGGGACAAGGTCCGCAACCGTGACGCCGAGGCCACCTACAACCGGATGACCTGGGCCCAATTGACCGAGCTGGGTAGGGGATTCGACTGGGAGCCGTGGCTGGCGGGCAGCACCGACCGGCCCAAGGAGCTCTTCGCGGAGCTGGTGGTGCGGCAGCCGTCGTTCATCACCGCGGCGGCGCAGCTGTGGAACGAGGTCGATATCGCGGTGTGGCGCGACTACCTGAAGATCTACCTGGTCCGGGGCTATGCCAAGTACCTGCCCAAGGCGATCAACGACGCCAACTTCGACTTCTTCGGCACGGTCATGCAGGGTCAACAGCAACGGCAGGAGCGGTGGCGGTACGGGATCGACATCGTCAATGGCGAGTTGCCGGATCTGCTCGGCAAACTCTATGTGGACAAGCACTTTCCGGCCTCCGCCAAGGAGGAGGTCAAGCGGATGGTCGACGATCTGCTGACCGCCTACCGCGAGAACTTCCGCGACAACGGCTGGATGTCGCACCCCACCCGGGACGCGGCGCTGACCAAGCTGGACAAGATGCGGGTCAAGATCGGTTACCCGGACAAGTGGGACGACTACTCGAAGCTGACGATCACCCGCGGCAAGCTGATCGAATCCTTGCGCGCGGTCAACGCCTTCAGCTCGAAGAAGGACATGGACCGGCTCGGCACGCCGGTAGACAAGAGCGAATGGGGCATGAGCCCGCAGACCGTCAACGCCTACTACTCGCCGCCCAATAACGAAATCGTCTTCCCCGCGGCTTATTTGCAGCCGCCGTACTTCGACAAGGACGCGACGCTCGCGGTGAACTTCGGCGCGGTCGGGGCCACCATCGGCCACGAGATCGGGCACGGCTTCGACGATCAGGGCTCCAAATACGACGCCGACGGCAACTTGAAGGACTGGTGGACCCCCGAGGACCGCGCGGCCTTCGAGGCGCGGGCGCAGAAGGTGGTCGGCCAGTACGACGGCCTGGTGCCCGAGGGACTCACCGGCGAGCACAAGGTGGACGGCAAGCTGACCCTCGGCGAGAACCTGGCCGACCTGCGCGGCTTCCAGATCGCGCTGGCCGCCTACCGAATCGCCGAAAAGCGTGCGGGCAATGACAATCCGGACTTCCAGTCCGTGTTCCTGTCCTGGTCCCGCGGCTGGCGGTCCAAGCAGACCCCCGAACTCACCGCCGAACTGCTCTCGGACCCGCACTCCCCCGACGAGTTCCGCTGCAACCAGGTGGTGCGCAATCTGACCGAGTTCTACAACACCTTCGGCGTGAAAGAGGGCGACAAGCTGTTCCTCGCCCAGGACCAGCGCGTCACCTTCTGATCACCCCCGGCCGTGCCGCGCGAGCGAACGAGGCGACCCGAAGTCAAACTCCCTCAACCAGTTCGCGCGGCGCGGCCTGCCGCCAGGAGTCGGTGACGATCGCCGCCAACTCCTCGCCGTCGTCCAGTGCCGCCAGCCGCACCCGCACCCACGCGTTCCCCGCCTCGTGCGGCGCGATCCAGAACTTTTCCGGCTCGGCCTGCACCAGCTCGTCACGATCGACGATCGGACAGCGGACGGCCATGGAGGTCTCGTTCTCCGGCAGTGTCAGGAACAACTTCCCCGCGACCCGGAACGTCGGCATCTGCCACTCGAACTGCTCCGTGGTCCGCGCCAGCGAAAGCGCCACCGCCCGAACCTCATCCCCGCTTACCGTCATGCCCGAATCCTCCCAGCCGGGTATGACAGCCGGTCATCGCCCGAGCAGATACACGGTTTCCGGAGTAACCGAGATCTCGAAAGGCTGCTCTACGACGAGAAGTTCGTCGCCGGTCACGCATGGGCCATCGACATACCGGCCGTGCTCCAGGTTGAGCACCTGGATTGTGAAGGCCGGTCGGAAATCGACAATCCAGTACTGCGGGATTCCGGCGGCGGCGTACTCCTCGCGTTTGACCTTTCGGTCGTGCGCCTCACTCCCGCTACGTCGCGAAACGACTTCGGCGACCAGATACAGGTCGGAAGGATCCAGGTAGAGCGCGTCGGCCTCGGTCAGCTCTCGTTCCGCCGCACCTTCGAGGATGAAGGCGTCCGGCTTTCGGACAGCGGTAGGGAATTGGAACTCGTATTCACCGCCATCGACGAAAACGTCCGCACCAGCACGCTCTGCCGCGTCGACGAAGAGCCGACGCAGTCCCCGCCCCATCCGATTGTGACGCCCCGACGGCGACATCTTCTCGATCAGCCACCCGTTCCACAGCTCGTAGCCCTTGCCTTCCTCCGGGCTGTTGTGCAGATCATCCGGAGTGTATGGGCCGTGGCCGAACGGCAGGCCGATATCGAGTGCAGCACTCACAGCGCCTCCTCGATGTCGCAAGGCGTACGTACACATCTGGGTGCCTGTCCGTGCACAGTAGCCAGCATAACTGCTCTGCGTGTAGCCGTTCGGAGTAAATCCTTAGCCGTTCGGTGCCTGTCCGTAGCTATTTGGCCGCGTTTGCGAAGGCGGGGTCGAGTTTGTCGAGGAGGTAGGGGAGGGAGAGGGGGGTGGGCTGGTTGATGGCGCTGATTTCTTGGACGGTGAGGAAGACCGTGGCGTTCTTCTTGACGGCGGGGAGGTCGTTGAAACCGGGTAGGACTCGGTACTTTTCGTCCATGCCCGGGGAGTAGCCGGCCAGCAGGAGGTCGGAGGTGAGTTCGTCGAGGCGTTCGGGGGAGAGAGCCAGGCGGCCGCCGTTGCCGCCCTGGGCTACCAGGGATGGGGGGATGGTCATGCCGAGTTGGGTGAACAGGCGGCTGGAGCCGTCCTTGGGGTCGGTGAGGACCATGAGCTGGGAGGGGCCTGCCAGCCAGGAGCTGGTGAAGGTTTTGCCCTTCAGGCCCGGATTGCGTTGGGCGATGCCGTCGATGCGGGTGTTGAGGTCGGCGACGAGTTTGTCGGCGGCCTCGGATTCGCGGAGGACCTGGCCGAGGGCGTGGATCTGGTCGGGCCAGGGAGTGATGGTCTCCTTGCCGAGGGCGGGCAGGGTGGGGGCGACCTTGGACAGGTCGGCGTAGGTCTTGGCGTCGGCGATGAAGGGGTCGGCCAGGATCAGGTCCGGGTTCAGCGCGGCCACCTGTTCGGCGAGATTGCCGGTGGTCTGCAACGCCTTCGACTGCGACAGGGCGGCGGGTTCCCAGGGCGGCGCGCCCTTGCTCAGCACCGCGATGTTGTCGATGTAGCCGACCGGGGTGACGCCGAGGGCCTGGGTGGTGTCGAGCCACTGATTGCCCAGGGCCACGATCCGTTTGGGGGTGCCGTTCACGGTGGTCTGCCCCAGCGCGTGGGTGATGGTCACCGGCTCGCCGCCGCCCGCGGTGGTGTCGTCACTCTTGGATCCGCAGGCGGTGAGCCCGACCGCGAGCACCGCGGCCAGGGCCGCGAGGGCGACTCGCAGGGTGATTTTCATCGTGACTCTCCTGTCTGCGGATACCCGCCCGTTCGGCCGAGCAGTAGGTGAGCCTAGCCTAATTTCTTTCGGGAGCACGCACCGATGTCGCCGATTCGATCCCGATCGGGGTGGCCTATCGTGCTCTCGATCGATTAGGTTAGGGCTGCATAAGTTAGAATCCGGGAGTTTGGAACGATGGAGCGTGCCGTGCCGGAAAGTTTGTCCGCGGTCGATCGTCATCGGCTCGTGGACGAATGGGCCAACGGCGTCGAACTGTACGACGTGCCGTCGGTCGCCATGCTCATCGACTGCGGGCGCCGCGTGCCGTCGCTGCGGACCGCGGTGCGCTGCGGGGACCACATCCTCACCTACGCCGAACTCTACGAACGCCTCGACGGCGGCGTCACCGGAACCGCCGGACCCACCCTCGACGATCTGGCCCGCCTGCTCTGCGATATCGCCGCGGCCGCCGAATTCGGCGCGGTGCTGGCCGAATTGGGCCCGGACGGCACCGGGCTGAAGCCGGTCGCGGTGGCCGCGGCCGCCGACGACCGCCGCGCGGTGGCCGCCGATCAGCGCTCCCGCACCATCGACCGCGCCTACGGCTCCCCGGATGTGCGCCTGCTGGCCACCCGCTGGGACACCGCCGACGCCGCGGTGGAACTGCTGGCCGCCCTGGCCGACGGCGCGACCCTGGTGCTGGCCACCGCCGGGCAGCGCGCCGACGCCGCCGCGCTGGCCGAGCTCATCGCGCTGAGCGCCCCGACCCACGTGGTGGCCGACGCGGACACCCTCGCGGGCCTGACCTTCCTGCCCTCCCCCGCGCTGCCCACGGTGCGGCGCTGGGATGTCTTCGGAAACGACTGCCCGGCAGCGCTTTCGGACATCCTGAGAGAACTGGCTCCCGGCTCGTGCACCGGATTCGCCTACACCGCACCGGAATACGCGGGCGTGGCGGCGCGCGGACCGCTGGACGGCTCCGGCCGGGTGCGCCCGATTCCGGGCGCGCGGCTGCTGGTGCTGGACGAGTCGCTGCGGCTGGTGCCGCCGGGCAGGTCCGGCCGGGTGTACGTGGGTGGTTCGGCGCTGGCGCTCAAACTGGACGGTCCCGCGCCGGGATTCGTGGACGACCCGTTCGTACCGGGCGGGCGGCTGGTGCGCACCGAGGTGCACGGCGGCTGGACCGCGGATGGCTGGCTGGTGCTCGACATGATCGAATCCGCAGCTCCCGCCGCGATTTCCGGCGCGACCGACCGGTCCATCGAGTCGGATCTCACCGCCGACGACGGGTACGCCGCAGCCTGAAACCGGTCCCCGAGGACCCGATTCGCAACCCTCGCAATGAGTTTTGTGGGTAGAGACCCCGGAACAATTCCGAACCGCCCATTTCGGAC
>NZ_BJWY01000137.1 GCF_007990715.1 Nocardia seriolae NBRC 15557
GTACTAGCCGCTGCGCAGCGTGGTGTCGAGGAACACCACGTCCGCGGCCGCGACCCGGACCACCACTTCGCCGGACCCGGCCACCGGGTCCGGGACCTCGGTCACCCCCAGCACCTCGGGCCCGCCGAATTCCTTCGCCTGCACCACTCGCATGTCGTTGCCTCCCAGCCGATCTCGATCCGTGACGATCCATCGAGCATGGAACCTTGACAAAGGTTGAGGTCAAGCGCGGTAGTGAAGATTCCTCCGAGAGCGAACTCGATGTGATCCATTTTCGAGGCAAGCAGCCTTGACTTCGATTCACTCCGTGCCTACGTTGGAGGTCGCGACGAGACCCGCCGCCCATTCCGGGGACGACGAAAGGTGTCCGATGACCACCCTGCTGTCCGAGATCCGCGAGGCCACCCGTGCTCGCGAAGCCGCCAAGCAGGCCGCCCAGGCCGCGGACGCCGCGTGGCGGGACAAGATCAAGGACGCTACCGCCGCCGGTGAACGGGTCTTCCTCATCGCCAAGGCAGCCGGCGACATCACCACTTCCCGCGTGTACCAGATCCGGGACGGCGTCCGCACCGGAAGCCGCTGAGCATCCGCTGCCACCTCCCCTCCCTCCCCCGTCCCCGCCCTTAGTTCCGGCACGCTTTCGGCCGGAATCCACGGCGGAGAGCAAGATCCCGGCCGGACAACACGCCAGGATGACGGGCCGAGCGCTCGCCCGGATGCCGGGATCGATCTCTGAACTTGTGCGCCATGCCCCGAACCTGGGGCGGCCCGTGCGAGAATCACCGGGTGCATGATCAGCTGAAACAGCGGATCGAAGAGCTGACGGGCGGGGACAGCACTCGAGCCATGGCTGTGGTGACCGGGATTCCGCAGGCCACCCTGGCCCGGCATCTGGCGTTGCCGACACCGCCGGTGGAGACGCTGATCGAAATCGCCCGGGCCTACAGCGCGAATCCGGTGGAGGTGCAGGTGGCGGCCGGGATCATTACCGAGGCCGAAGCCCAGCGGGCCGGATCGGGCAGTGCCATCCGCCAGGCCACGACCCGGCAGCTGCTCACCGAGCTGCTGCGGCGTGACAAAGAGGCGGAGGAATCGGCGCGGCGCAAACCGTCTCGCGGGGAGGCCGGTGCGAGGCTGTTCAGGTGAGCAGCATCGTGCCCATCCTGGCCGCCCTGTCCGCGCTCGCCGCGGCGGCGGCCCGGCTGCCGCGCTGGAAGTCCCGCGAATCCCGGCCGTTCACCATCGGCATGGTGCTGCTGGCGGTCTACGCGCTGATCCGGACACCGGCGATCAATGGGTCCGCCAATGAGATGTCGCTGCCCAATGGGCATTTCGAGGGCTTTCCGGGGCTGATCGCGAACATGGCCCTGGCCGGGGCGGGGGCGTTGATCGGGGTCACGGTGGCGGACGCGTGGGGCCGGGCGCTGTTGCGGCGGGCGTTCTATCTGGGGCTGATCGCGGTGGAGGCCGCGATGCTGCTGACCTACAGTCCGCTGGAGCGCTCGTATCTGACCATCCAGACCCACAATTGGATTCTGGCGGTATCGGGCATCGCGGTGAACGCGGCGGTGATCGCCGCGTCGGCACTGAGTTATCGCACCGTGGCGCAGCGGTTCCGATTGCCGTTGTCGCTGTTCATGTTCGGTGGTCTGACCGGCATGACACTGGCGGTGATCCGGGTGGTGACGCTGTTGCACCCGGCGGGACCGCAGGTGAATGCCTGGTCGCCGATCGTCTCCATCCCGATCTTCGGATTCGCGCTGGGCTCGCTGGTCGCCAGCTTGCGCATGCGCAAGCAGGAAGTGGAAGACATCGACGCCTGACGGCGGACCTGACCATAATGCCGGAATGCAGCTCGACTCCCGGCTCACCGACACCACCCGCGTGGAAGCCTTCAGCGACGGTGTCATGGCCATCGCGATCACCCTGCTCGTCATCGAGATCCGGCTCCCGGAGACCGATCACGGCGATCTGTGGCGGGAACTGACCGGGCTGTGGCCCAGCTATCTCGCCTATGCCGGTTCGTTTCTCACCGTCGGGGTGATCTGGCTGTGTCATCACCGGTTCTTCGGCCGGATCCGGCGCATGGACGGACTGCTGCACTGCGGCAATCTGCTGTTGCTGCTGGCGGTGGCATTCCTGCCGTTCCCGACCGCGGTGCTGGCCCATCATCTCGAGGACGGCGGCTGGAATGCCAAGGTGGCCACCGCGTTCTACGGTGTGGTGGGTGCGGTGCAGGCGGCGGCCTGGTTCGTCATGTGGATCGCCGTGCGCCGCAATCCGGAATTGTTCGAGCCCGGTTACGATGCCGAGTACGCGCGGCGGGAAAGCCTTCAGGCGGTAGCGGGTTTCGTCATGTTCGACGTGATCGCGGCGATCGGCCTGCTGCTGCCCGCGGCGGCGCTGCTGCTGTATCTGGCGGCCGTGCTCGGCTACGGCTACACCAGCACTCGCAACCACGTTCTCACCCGCGCCTGAATCGGCTTCCCGGCCACCGGGACCCGGGTTTGCCAGCGGCTTCGCGCTCGGGTAGCGGACCCCGCCCGGTGGGCCTATGCTCGGTCCCGCAGATCCGAATCCGCTTGTCGGTCCGCGCATTTGGCACGGCTTTCGCACGCGGGCGCGGTCGGGGGCATCAGGGCGTTCGCCCTGGTGGACGAGGTGCGGAAGTGCGGAGCGTGTCGGAATCAGTGAATCCGCCGAGCGGCGAGCAACAATCCGTTCGGCACCAGCGCCCGCCCTATCCGTCGCCGGGCCACGACCCCGCGACAAGCGCGGTCCCCCAGTCGATCCCGCCGACTCCCACGGCGATATCGGCCAACCCCGGAGCGGTCCGGATGAATCCCGCAACGCTGTCGGCGAATCCCGCGGCCATGCCGACGAACATCGGGGCGATGCCGAACATCGGGGCGATCGCCGCTGACTCCAGGGCGAACCCCGGTAATGCCGGGGCGATCCCCGCCGACACCCGTCCGAGTTCGGCGGGCACGGTGGCGGCCGGAGCGAGCGCGCTGGCGGGCGGCGCGGTCGCGGTGGCGGCCGGGGTGTTCTTCGCCCCCAGCAATTTTCGAACGCCGCTGGCCATCGGCGGCGGCGTCGCGGCGGTATTGCTGACCGTGGCGGTCGCGCTGGCGGCTCACTATCGGCAGCGGGTGCGCTCGGCCCGGCAGGAGGCGCTGGCCGCGACGGTGCTGGCCGAGGCGCAGCTGGCCACCGCCATGTCCGCCACCCAGGCGCGAATCGTGCAGTCCGAGGCCAATATCCACGGCATCCGGGAGCAGCTGGTCGAGCAGGCCCGCGCGGCCAAGGAGAGCGAGACCCGGCGGGCGGCCGCCATGGCCGCGTTCGCCGGGGCGGCGGGGCGAATGCAGGCCATGAGCACCAGCATGCTGGCCGAACTCCGCGAGATGGAACACCGGCACGCCGACCCGAAGGTGCTGGCCGACCTGCTGGAACTCGACCACCGCACCGCGCAGGCGGGCCGCCTGGCCGACAGCATCGCAGTCCTCAGCGGCGCGCGCTCGGGCCGCCGCTGGGCCAAACCCATTGCCATGGAATCGATCCTGCGCGGCGCCATGGGCCGGGTCGCGGGCTACCAGCGGGTCCGGCTGCGCGCCGTCACCGAGATCGCCATCGCCGGCCACGCCGCCGAGGGCATCATGCACGCCCTGGCCGAACTCCTCGACAACGCCTGCAACTTCTCCCCGCCCACCACCGAGGTCCACGTCTACGCCGCCGAGGTCCCCGCGGGCGTCGTGATCCCCATCGAGGACAGCGGCCTGGTCATGAGCGAATCCGCCCTGCGCCGAGCCGAATCCGCCGTCTCCCGCCGAGACGCCGATTCCGACCTCTCCTCCCTCTCCGGCACCCGCCTCGGCCTGGCCGTCGTGGGCCACCTGGCCCGCAAGCACGACCTCACCGTCAGCTACCGCCCCTCCGCCATCGGCGGCACCGCCGTAGTCGTTGTGGTCCCCCGAGAACTCATCACCCGACTCGAACGCCCCTCCGGCACCCTGAGCCGCCTCTCCCCCGCCAACACCGGTTCCTCCCCGATAGTCCTGCCCGGACACTCCGAAACCACCTCGGACCGCCCAGAATTCGGCATGGACCAATCCGGAGGCGGCACGAATCGGCCCGACTTCGGCGCGAACCGGCCCGGAGCAGCTGCGGACGGACCCGGAACCGCGGCGAGCCCACTCGACACGGTGGCCCCCGGCTCCCGCCCCACCCCGGCCGTGGACCTGCCCGCGTCCGCGAGTCTCGACGAATCCCCGCGCACCGCACCGACTTCCGGCGGCCTGCCCAAGCGCCGCCGCAGCGTCACCCTCGCCGCGGTCCACCCCGAGGGCCTGTCCTCCCCCACCACCGCCCCACCCCGCCCGGCCTCTCCGCCGTCGTCCATGGCCGCCTTCCAACGCGCCGTCAGCGGCCGCGAGAACCCCGTCGCCGCAGCCCCTTCGACCAGCTCCGAGGACGCACCGACGCCTGCGCCGCTCACCGATCTCGGTGCGGCGCCGCTCGTCCCCGGCGATCTTCCCACGCCCGACGACGAGGGCACCGGATTGTTGCCGTCCTCGATTATCGACGCGTTGCGGCGTGATGATCGACGGCGTGAAAGGCTCGGTGGGGCAGTGCTTTCCGCAAGGCTGGAGGGGCTTTCGACGGAGCCGGAGGGGCATTCCGCGGAGGACGGGCGGGAGTATTCCACCGGCACGTTTTCCAATCCTGCTACCCCCTGGGAGACCGATCGATGACTGCGTCCGCGACACATTTGGGTTGGCTGCTCGAGCAGCTTTTGGCGCGTACGCCGCGGGCGCGGCATGCGTTGCTGTTGTCGGGGGACGGGTTGAAGATTTGTCATACGCCGGAATTGGGGGTGGACAGCGCGGATCAGCTCGCGGCCATCGCGGCGGGGATTCAGAGTCTGTCGCACGGGGCTTCGGTGGAGTTCGGGGACGCGCGCGGTGGGGTGCGGCAGTCGATGACCGAGTTCTACGGGGGGATTCTGTTCATCGTGGAGGCGGGGGTGGGGGCCCATATCGCGGTGGTGGCGGCGGAGGACGCCGACGCGGGGCTGGTCGGGCACAATATGCGCGAGCTGGTCGAGCAGCTCGGGGACCAGCTGGCCGCGGCGCCGCGAGTGCGGGGGGCGAGCGTGTCGTGACCAGGCCGGACGAGGACCCGGATCGGCTGTACACGCTGACCGGCGGACGCAGCCGACCGGATTCGGACGCGTTCGATCTGGTGACGCTGGTGGTCAGCGAATGCGATCCGGTGCGCGGCATGCAATCCGAGCACGCCGCCATCCTCGATATGTGCCGCGCGCCGACCGCGGTGGTGGAGATCGCGGCCGAGCTGCGCCTGCCGGTCGGCATCACCGTCATTCTGCTGTCGGACCTGCTGCACGCGGGCAAGATCACGGTACGTCACCCGGATCATGCTTCACGGCAATGGAATTGGGTGCCCGACAGCACCACCCTGGAAAAGGTGCTCGTTGGACTCCGCAAGCTCTGACCTCGGCCGCAGCGCTGACCTCGGCAATATGGACGCCCGGCCCGCGCGCGCCGACGCACCCCTGCACGCCGACGCCCGCCAGGGTCTGAAGATCGTCATCGTGGGCGGCTTCGGCGTCGGCAAGACCACCATGGTGCGCTCGATCTCCGAGATCCGCCCCCTGGACACCGAGGCCACCATGACCCAGGTCGGCCACGGCGTCGACGACCCGGCCGGAGTCCCCGGAAAGTCCACCACCACCGTGGCTTTCGACTTCGGCCGCATCACCATCGACAACGAGCACGTGCTCTACCTGTTCGGAGCGCCCGGGCAGGAACGCTTCTGGTTCCTGTGGGACCGCCTGTTCACCGGCGCGCTCGGGGCGATCGTGCTGGTGGACCAGCGCCGCATCGCCGATTCCTGGTACGCCATCGACCGCCTGGAACACCAGGGAACCCCGTTCATCGTGGCGTGCAACAACTTCGGGCCCGGATCGGCCATGTCCGAGGTGCGCGAGGCGCTGGACCTGGACCCGCACATCCCGCTGGTCGACTGTGACGCCCGGGTCCGCGACTCCTGCAAGAACGTGCTGATCAACCTGGTCGAATACCTCTATCACCCGGAGACCGCGCCGTGGAGTACTCCCGCATGACCTCGCCCGCGCAGGGTGCCTGCCCCGTGCCGCACAGCCCCGGTGTCGTACCGCTGAGCGGCCCCCGCTTCCACACCGACCCGAATTCCCTCTACCGCGAAATGCGCCGCGACCACGGGCCGGTCGCCGCGGTCGAGCTGCCGGGCGGCATTCCGGCCTGGCTGGTGCTCGGGTATCGGGAGATGCATCAGGTCACCAGCTCGCCCGAGCTGTTCCCCCGCGATGTCGGCCTGTGGAACCAGTGGCCCAATATCCCGCCGGACTGGCCGCTGCTGCCCATGGTCGGCTCGCCCATGCCGTCGATCTATTTCACGGCGGGTGCGGAGCATCGCCGCCATCTGGCCATGGTGGAACCGGCGCTGGAGGCGGTCGATCCCTTCGAATTGCGCCGGGTCTGTGAGACTTCGGCGGATCGGCTGATCGACTCCTTCTGCGGTCGCGGGTCCGCCGATCTGGTG
Source organism: Nocardia seriolae NBRC 15557 (assembly GCF_007990715.1). Classification (GTDB taxonomy): domain Bacteria; phylum Actinomycetota; class Actinomycetes; order Mycobacteriales; family Mycobacteriaceae; genus Nocardia; species Nocardia seriolae. The sequence continues at coordinate 6,604 of NZ_BJWY01000137.1, forward strand.
GCCGAGTTCGCCGAGCCGCTGCCGGTGCTGGTGCTGGCGTGGCTGCTCGGCTTCCCCGACACCGAGGGCCCGGGCCTGGCCCGCGCGTTGAAGCTGCTGGCCGATGGCGGGGCCGACGCGCAGGCGGCCCACCTGCAGTTCATGCAGTACATGCAGCACCTGCTGGCCATGAAGAAGGCCGCGCCCGGCGATGATCTGGTCTCGCGCATGCTGGCCCATCCGGGTTCGTTCACCGATGAGGAATACGTCAACGACCTGATGGCGGTGACCGCCGCGGGCCACCTGCCGACGGCGGACTGGCTGATCAACTCGGTGCGCCTGATGCTCACCGACGATCGTTTCGCCGCCGCGCTGGGCGGTGGCCGCCGCAGCGTGGATCAGGCCATGAACGAGGTGCTGTGGGAGGACGCCCCCACCTCGATCCTGGCCGGGCGTTGGGCCGCACGCGATACCCGCCTGGCGGACAAGACGATTCGCGCGGGCGATCTGCTGCTGCTGGGCATCGCCGCCGCCAATGCCGATCCGCACGTGCGCCAGCCGGTCGGCAATGCCGCCACCTACACCGGCAACAGCGCCCATTTCGCCTTCAGCCACGGCGAGTACCGCTGCCCGTTCCAGGCGCAGCAGATCGCCGAGACCATCGCCCGCACCGGTATCGAGGTGCTGCTGGACCGGCTGCCCGATATCGATCTGGCAGTGCCCGCGCAGACCCTGGTGCGGCGGCCCTCGCCGTTCCTGCGCGGAATGACTTCCCTGCCTGTTGTTTTCACACCTGTTCGCGCTCTCGGAGGTTTCCAGTGAGTTCCGCATGCCCGCACGCCATCAGTATCGATCCGATGGTGGGTGATCTCGCGGGTGAGACCGCCCGCCTGCGCGCCGCCGGCGCCGTCACCCGGATCGAGCTGCTCGGCGTCCCCGCCTGGACCGTCACCGACCACACCGTCGCCCGCCAATTGCTCACCGACACAAGGCTCGTCAAGGACATCGACGCCTGGAAGCTGTGGACCGACGGCGTGGTGACCCGGCAGTGGCCGCTGATCGGCATGATCGACGCGGGCCGCTCCATGTTCACCGTGGACGGCCCCGAGCACCGCCGCCTGCGCATCAAGACCACCCAGGCGCTGACCCCGCGCCGCCTCGAGGAGCTGCGCCCCAATATCGAACGGCTCACCAAGGAACTGCTCGACGATCTGGACGAGGCGGGCGGCGACGGCGCGGCCGTGGATCTCAAGGCGGTGTTCGCCTATCCCCTGCCCATGCGGGTGATCTCCGAGCTCATGGGCGTGCCGCGCGCCGATCACCCGATGCTGCTGGACTGGTACAAGAAGTTCTTCTCCATGGTGACCCCGCAGGACGAGCGGCTGCAGATCATCGAGGACATGGACGTCTACTTCACCGAGATGGTCCGTCGCAAGACCGCCGAGCCCGGCGACGATCTCACCAGCGCGCTCATCCTGGCCGACGAGGGCGGCGAGCCGCTCACCGAGGAGGAGGTGGTCGGCAACCTCAAGGCCCTGGTGGCCGCCGGGCACGAGACCACGGTGAGCCTGATCCTGAATGCGGTGCGCGCCTTGCTGACTTGTCCCGAGCAGCTGGCCGCGGTGCGCGCCGAGGAGGTGGAGTGGAAGCAGGTCATCGAGGAGACCCTGCGCTGGGACGGCCCGGTCACCCACCTGCTCATGCGTTTCGCCACCGAGGACATCACCGTCGGCGACACGGTGATCGAGCAGGGTGAGGGCGTGGTCATGTCCTACCGTGCCATAGGCCGTGACACCGCCGTATTCGGTGACGACGCAGACGATTTCGATATCACCCGCCCGACCGCGAGCCGCAATATCTCCTTCGGTTACGGCCCGCACATCTGCCCGGGTGCGGCCCTGGCCCGCCTGGAGGTCGCCATCGCCCTGCCCGCTCTCTTCGACCGCTTCCCCGGCCTCCGGCTGGCCGCCCCGGTCGAGGAGATCGTCAACCTTCCGGTCATGACCCAGAACGACATCGCCGCCATGCCGATGCTGCTGGCCTGACCCGGAGCCACTCCGGCAACTCCCGGCAAACACCCCGCCCCGAATCACTCGAGCCGAAAATGCTACGTTTACAAACGGTCGTGATTCGGGTGCATGGGGAAAGGGTTGGCGTAGCAATGTCAGGGCAACACAGGCGGTATGGTTCGAGTCCTGTTGTGCGGCGGGCGGTGATGCTGGTGGTGGTGCCGTTGAGTCTGCTGCTGGCCGCGATGGTCGGGTTGGTGTTGGGGACGCTGCTGGGCGTGTATGCGCCGGGGTCGTTGCCGCTGCCCAACTAGGGATCAGGCGTGGTGGCCCAGCCGCCGGGAGATGGCGTCGGCGGCTGCGACCGCCTCGCGCGCGATCTCCGGGACGCATTGGACCCCAAGGCGATACGAGGGACCGGAAACGCTCAGCGCGGCGATGACGCGGCCGTCGCTGTCGCGAATGGGTGCCGCCACGGCATTGAGACCGATCTCCAGTTCCTCTTCGCAGCTGGCCCAGCCCTGGGCGTGCACCTGCGAGAGCTGCGCCTGGAGCACCGCTGGATCCGTAATCGTATTGGGCGCAAAGGATTCCAGGCGCTTCCGGAGCCGAGATCGCAATTCCGCCGCGGGCAGTTCCGCCAGCAGCACCTTGCCGCTGGAGGTGGCGTGGGCGGGGCAGCGCTGGCCCACCCAGGTGCGCAGCGCGATCCCGGCGGAGCCGACTGCCTCGGCGACATTGATGATGCGGTCGTTGTCGAGGATGGCGATATTGGTGGTTTCGCCGACCCGCGCGGCCAATTCATCGCACAGATCCTGACTCTGCCGGGGCAGATCCATGTGCGCACTGGTGGATCCGGCCCGCCGGACCACGGTGAAGCCGAGCCGGTACTTGCCTCGTTCGGACAGCTGCTGCACGTAGCCGCGCGCCTCGAGCACCGCCATCAGGCGTGACACCGTGGACTTGTGCACGCCGAGTTCGGCCGCGATCTCGGTGATCCCGGCCGAACCCAGCTTGGCCACGATTTCCAGGGCGGTCAGCGCGCGATCCACCGACTGGACCGCGGCACCGGATTCCGGTTGTTTCGCCATAACCCGCTCAGTTTATCGGTTTTGCCGCCCGTAGCAGGTCGGCGCACTTCTCACCCATCGCCATGACGGTGATATTGGGGTTCACCGCGGGCAGTTTCGGCATGGCCGAGGCGTCCACCACGCGCAGGCCGCGCACGCCCTTGACCCGCAGTTCCGGATCCAGCACCGCCATCGGGTCGTCGAGCGCGCCCATGCGGGCGGTCGCGGCCGGGTGGTAGACGGTGTTGTGGGTGCGGTGCATGTACTCGACGATCTCGTCATCGGTGACCGCGTCCGGCCCGGGAGCCAATTCCCTTGCCACCCATTCCCGCAGCACCGGCTGTTCGGCAATACGACGGGCGAGGCGGATGCCGTGCAGCATCACTCGCTCGTCGTGGCCGTCCGGGTCGCTGAAGTAGCGGGGATCCACGCGCGGCTTGTCCCGGAAGTCGCGCGAGCGCAGCCGCACCGTGCCGCGCGAATGCCCCTGTGTCACATTGGGCGTGAGGCAGAAGCCGTTCTCGGTGGTGGGATAGCCCCAGCGCACCGTGTTCATGTCGAACGGGACGCTGCCGTAGTGCATCATCAGATCCGGTTGGGACAGGCCGGGTTCGGTGGTGGCGAACAGGCCGATCTCCCACCATTGCGTGGAGCTGGTGACCATGGGTCGCGCGGATTCCCAGAACACCAGACCCTCGACGTGGTCGTCGAGGTTGGAGCCGACGCCCGGGGAATCGACCCGCACCGGAATTCCCATGTCCCGCAGGTGTTCCGCGGGTCCGATACCCGACAGCATGAGCAGCTTGGGCGTATCGATCGCACCCGTGCTGATGACGACCTCCCGCCGGGCCCGGACCGTGTCGAATCCGGTGAGATCGGGCCGCCGATATCGGGCGCCGACCGCGGAATCCGTTTCGTCGAAGACGATTTCACTCACCCAGCAGCCGGTTCGGACCTCCAGGTTCGGCCGCTGCCCCAGGATCGGATGCAGGTACGCGTGCGACGAGGACATGCGCACGTTGTCGGCGTCGGCATTGATCTGGAACCATCCGGCCCCGTTGGTGATCGTGGTGCCGCGATTGAACTGCACCGTCGGCAGCCCGGTCAGCGCCGCGGCCGCGAGCACCGCGTCACCGCACGGATCCTTGGGCGGGATGTCCCGGATCTCCACGGTCGCTTCGAGTTTGGGCAGATACGGCCGCAGCCCGTCCGGCCCCCAGCCCGTCGCGCCCATGGCCTCCCATTCCGCCAGCCCCTCAGCAGGCGGATGAAACGCGATGCACGAGTTGTGCGAGGAGCACCCGCCCAGCACCTTGGCCCGCGCGTGCCGCAGGAAGCTGTTGCCGCTGGCCTGCGGTTCCACCGGATAGTCCCAGTCGTAACCGGATTCGAGCAGCAGCATCCAGTCCTCGAGCCGCAGGATCCGCTCGTCCCCGACATCCGACGGCCCGGCCTCGAGCAGGCAGACCGTCACGTCCGGGTCCTCGCTGAGCCGCGCGGCCACCACGCACCCGGCCGAGCCGCCGCCGACGATCACATAGTCGAAGGTGCCGGTCATGATGCCGGTACCTCCGCCGGTACCGGTGCGGCGTGCGAGGCGAGAATGCCGATGACGCGAGTTCCCCTGAGCGTGTACCAGATCAGGCCCGCCAGGAAGATCGCGCCGATGTAGAGGAACGCGCCCCACGTGTTGTACCAGGGCCCGCCGTAGACGGCCGAGCGCGGCCAGGCCAGGTTGATCGCCATCCCGAGTCCCCAGACCACCGCGACGATGTTGACCGGCAGACCCCACCGGCCCATGGAGAAGTACCCGTCCCCCGCGAGGTCCTCGTGCCGCCAGCCGCCCTTGATCCGCTGCCACAGCATGGGCGCGGTGACCAGCAGGTAGGCCAGGTAGATCATGATGACCGCGATGGAGGTGAGCACCGTGAACACCTGCGGCTGACCGATATTGATCACCAGGATGAGCGCCGAGCACACCCCGATCACCACGGCCGGGATCACCGGTGTCTTGTGCTTGGCGTGCACCCGCGCCAGCTTCTCCCCGAACGGCAGTGCGTTGTCGCGGGCCATGGCGAAGGTGAGCCGGATGGCGGCGGTGTGCACGGCCAGCGCGCACACGGTCACCGCGATCACGATGCAGGCCAGGAACACCTTGCCCAGCCAGCCCCACATCACCTGCTGGACAATGTATTGCAGCCCGCCGTCGGCGGTGCCCAGCTTGGCGTCCTCGAGGTCGGGCGCGGACATGACCGCGAACACCAGGATCGCTCCGCCGATCACGAACGAGGCCAGCAGCGCGCGCAGGATGGCCTTGGGCGCGGTGCGGCGCGGCTCCACGGTCTCCGCGCCGAGCGAGCTGGCGGTGTCGAAGCCGTACATGACGTAGCCCGACGCCAGCGAGGCGACCAGGAACGCGCTCAGGTAGCCGCCGCTCTGCCCGGCCCCGTAACCGTGGCTGGAGAAGAACACGCCCGGTCCGCGGGTGACGTGCACGCCGAGGATGATGGCGATGAGCACGGCCGCAATGAGTTCGATGAACACGCCCGCGCTGTTGATCATGGCCATGAGCCGCACGCCGAACGCGTTGACCACGGTGGTGAACACGATCAGCACGGTGCCCAGCAGGACCGCGTTGGTGGCGAAGTCGTGGGCGCCGGTGCCGTCGCCGATGATCTGGAATCCGCTCCACAACTGCGGCAGATTCAGCTGATAGGCCAGCACCACCGCCGCCAGCGTCACGATCGAGGCGGTGAGCATGAGCCAGCCCGCCGACCAGCCCACGGCCCGGCTGCCGAGCTTCTTGGCCCAGTTGTAGACCGAGCCCGCGACCGGATATTTGGCCGACAGTTCCATGAAACACAGCGCGACGGCGAGCTGCCCGACGAACACCAGCGGCCACGACCACAGATAGCCGGGACCGGCGGTGCCGAAGCCGAAATAGAACATCTGGAAGGTGCCGGTGAGGATGGAGATATAGCTGACGCCGACGGCGAAACTCGAGAATTTGCCGATACTCCGGCTCAGGGATTCCTTGTAGCCGAATTCGGCCATGCCGTGGTCCGTGGTCATGGGTGGGTGCGCTGGTCGGAGCGGGGGGACGGGTAGTCGTCATGACGGCCCAACTTTCGAGAATTAACGCGGAACCATATTCAGTTGTGTGTGAACCAGCCGCCCACCGCGGGTGCGGTGTTGTGCCAGATGTGTTTGGTCTCCTGGTATTCCGCCAGGCCGCTGGGACCGAGCTCGCGCCCGATTCCGGAGCGGCCGAAGCCGCCCCATTCGGCTGCCGGGGTGTAGTAGCCGAAGTCGTTGAGCCACACGGTGCCGTGGCGCAGGGCGCGCGCGAAGCGTTCACCACGGGCGGGGTCGGCGGTGCGCACGCCCGCGGCCAGGCCGTAGGCGGTGTCATTGCCGAGGGTCAGGGCCTGGTCGTCGGTGCTGAAGCGTTCGACGGTCAGGATGGGGCCGAAGGTTTCCTCCTGGACGATGCGCATCTCGCGGTGGCAGTGGTCGAAGATGGTCGGCAGGTAGAAGCTTCCGGCACGCAGGGCGGGATCGCCGGGTCGTGCACCGCCCGTTACCAGCCGGGATCCGCTCGAAATACCCAGCGCCACATAGGCTTCCACCTTGGCACGGTGGGCCTCGGAGACCAGTGGTCCGGTCTCGCTGGCGGGATCCAGGCCGGGGCCGATGCGAATCCGGCTCGCGCGGGCGGCCAGTGCGGCCACGAAGTCGTCGGCGATGGACTCGTGGACGATCAATCGTGTTCCCGCCGAACAGACTTGGCCCGAGTGCAGGAAGGCTCCGGTCAGGACGGCGTCCACGGCGCTGTCGCATTCGGCGTCCGGGAACACGATGTGAGGGTTCTTGCCGCCGAGTTCCAGGGCGACGCGGGTGATGTGCTTCGCCGCATTGCCCGCGATGGTCGCGCCGGTCGCCGCGCCGCCGGTGAAGGAGATCAGATCCACGTCGGGGGTGTCGGTGAGCGCCGAACCGACCGTGGCACCGCTGCTCTGGATCAGGTTCACCACGCCCGGCGGCACTCCGGCCCGGTCGATGAGCCGCACCAGTGCGATGGTGGTCAGCGGCGTGACCTCGCTGGGTTTGGCCACCATGGTGCATCCGGCGGCCAGGGCGGGCGCGATCTTCCACGACATCTGCAACAGCGGATAGCTCCGCCCGGTCCGAACGGCTGTCAACCGGAACGGAGATATTCGTATTCCGTTTGTTTCCCAGGGATTTCGCTGTATGACGAGCACTTTTCGGCTACCATTCCGGGCGCCGCCGCAGCATGGAAAAGGCCCAGCGGCTCGCGCCACCGGGCCTCCCGCAATCTCGTGTCACGGCCGCATGCCGGACTCCGTCCACCGCCGGAAGACTTCCACCCGCTCGGCCGGCCACGCGCTGTCACACGGCATGGTGCCCGCCGCGAGCCGGTTCAGAATCTCGGCCGCATGCTTGGTGACGTCATCGAGGGACCACGGGTCGAACACGAAGCTCATCGACCGCTGATCCTCCTCGCGGAACAGGGGTTTGATGTGCGCGGCGAACCCCACCGCCGCATCCGGCCCGGGCAGCCCCGGCTCGGACGCCTCGGCCGGAGTCTCGGCCTGATAGGAGGGCGCCCCGAGCGGACCCCAATCCCAGTCCGGCGCTTCACCCTCCGCGGACGAGGCGAATTCCACGAAAGCAGCGAAGGTGGAACGGAATTCGGCATCGTCCGGCAACACGGACTCGGACGCCTCGGCCGTGTCCTGGCCCGATACGACGGCAGCGTCGGCGAGGGTTTGGAGTTGAGCGTCGGATTCTTTGACGTGGGGCGAACAGGTTGTGCACCAGCGACAGGTGCAGCATCTCCTGGGTTGCCACGTGCGACACCAGCTTCCGCCAGCGCGTCACCTTCTCCAGCTCGTCGGCGCTCAGCCCTTCCGCGGCCGAGGTTTTCAGCGAGAACGCCGCGAACAGGTACTGGCACATGATGCCGTGCTCGAGTTCGGCGGCCTGGCAGAGCATGTAGATGAGCGCCTCGCGGTGTTCGATCACGAACGGCGCCTCCGGCGCGGCCAGCCCGCCACGGGCGGCGATGGTCCGGGCCAGCGCGCCCTGACCGGTGAGATTGGGGACTTCCGGCACATTCTCACTCATGCGCGTAGGCCTTTCGGAATCCGGCGAGACCGGACGACCGGTGCGGCCGCGCTGCCGCGGAGAATGGGCCCCGCCGGCGTGGGTGTCGTCCGAAATCCATCATGGTCCGGAAATCCGCGGGCCGACGAGAGTTTCGCCGCCGGTGAAAGCGGTACACCCATCACTGGTGCAGGGCCACGCTGATGTATTGCGACACGCTCATCCGTACCGGTTGCCCTGCTACCTTCGTCACTGCGGTATCTCTAAGGCAAGGAGCACGCCATGGGCATCATCACGATGATCATCATCGGCCTCATCGCGGGCGCGATCGCCCGCCTCCTGGTCCCCGGCAAGGAGAACTTCGGCATCATCTGGACCGCCGTCCTGGGCATTGTCGGCGGCTACGTCGGCGGCACCCTCGGCAGCCTGGTGTTCGCGCCCCATCACTTCGAACTCCAGCCCCCGGTCAAGCACGCCTTCATCGGGGCCATCATCGGCGCGATCATCGTGCTGCTGGTCTACAAGTGGATCAGAGCCCGCGTCTGACATCCCGTGCCTCGAAGGGCGGGGCCGCTGACCTGCGGCCCCGCCCTCGGCGTGTCGACGGTGTTGCGCGCGATGAGGGGTCCGCACAATCCCGCCGCCACACACAGACGCCGGTCCCGCGGCGCCCTCCGCCGCAGGTGGTCGCTGCGACTGAGCTCTTCTACGTATCTACTAAGTAGATACGTAGAACCTACTCGATCATCGTCCGATCACACAAGGGGCGGTCATCGGCGTGTCGAACCGCGCCGACCGGCCTCGGCATGGAGGGCGAGCAGGAGTTCGGCGCGGACACGGGCATTGTCGAGGTCGCGGTCGAGGATTTCGGCGGTGGCGGCGATGCGTTTGCGGAGGGTGTGGCGGTGGATGGCGAGGGTGACCGCGGCGGATTCCCACTGGCCGTTGGCTTCCAGGAACGCGCGCAGGCTGGGGAGCAGGGCGGTGTCGTGGCGGCGGTCGTGGTCGAGGAGCGGGGCCAGGACGGTGTGGGCCATGGCGTCGAGGACCTGGCGGGCGGGTTCGAAGGAAAGCAACGGCAGCGTGGCGAAATCGGCGGGTGGGCCACCCTTTTCGGCCGCGGAGGCGGCCCAGCGGGCGGCATCGACGGCGGCTGCCAGGTCGCGGACCGGGTGCGGGCCGCTCACCCCCATTCGGATGAGTTTGCGTGTGCCGCCGAAGGTTTCGGATCGAAGCGAGTCGATGACCGGAGAGTCGGCCGCGATGACGATCAGCAGCTGATTCGAATCCCGGTGCAGGAACAGTGGATGTCCGGCCGCGAGCACCTCCGCGGCGAGGGCCTTGTTCACAGCCCCGGCCGAATCCGTGGAATCACATTCGGCGACAAGGACTTTGATTCGCCCGTCGGCATCGGCCGCCCGATCGAGTTGCGCCCACGCCGCGGACGGATCGACTTCCGCTCCGAGCAGCAGGCTCAGGGCCTGGGCGTCGAGTTGATGCTGTACCCGGTGCAGCCGGTCCGGCTTTTCGAAATCCAGGGCCAGCAGGGAATTCGCGTGGCCGAGCAGGACCTGGTCGACGTGACCGAGCGGGGCGTCGCCGACGACCACGAGATCACCGTCGTGACGGCGGCCGATGCCGATGCGCTGATGGGTGATGGACGCACCCGAATTGTCGGTCAGCACTCCGGCCCCGGCGGCTCCGGCCGCGAGCGCCGCCCGGACGCGCGTGAGTGTTTCCGGCGCGAGTTGTGCCGGGTGGCAGTCGATTACGCGGCCGACCGGATCCAGGACCAGCACCGTCGCGCCGAGCGAGCTCGCCAGCTCACGGACTATGGCGCTGCTTCCGGATCGGATCAGGGCGCGGGTCATGCGCGGCTGGGCGCGACCGGCGCGCAGCACCGCGTCGTATTGCAGTTCGGCGATGCGGGCCGAGACCTGCTTGACGATGGCGGCGAAGGCGGTGTCGAGGGGCACCTCGAACAGCGGCAGGCCGAGCTCGTCGGCGGCGGTGACGAGTTCCGGCAGCATCGCGTCGTGGGTCAGGCCGATGCCGAAGCCGAGGCCCGCGACCCCGCAGCGCCACAATCCGCGCATGTATTCGGCGCGGCCCGCGGCGTCGGACGGCAGCCGCATGCCGGTGGTGAGCACGAGTTCGCCGCCGGACAGCCAGCGGAACGGGCTCTCCAGTTCGGTGGTGACGACCAGATCGATCTCGCGCCGCAGACCCGCGGACCCGCCGCGCAGCCGCAGACCTAGCTCGGGCCGGGCTACTACCCAGCCAATGGAAACGGGCATCGGCCGAAGTGTACAGAGTGTCGATTCGCACCCGGTGTGTTGTCCAATTCGGCACGGGTGGTCGCGGATTTCATGGACCAGACTGGTGACCGGTGCCACCCAACCCACGACCGGGAGACCTTCACCATGACCTCGATCGGCCATCGCCTGCCACAACGGCGCAACCTCGTCACCGACCTGCCGGGTCCGCGATCCCAGGCGTTGACCGCGCGCCGGAAAGCGGCCGTGGCGGCGGGGGTGGGTTCGTCGGTGCCCGTGTACGCGGCCGACGCCGACGACGGAGTCATCGTGGACGTGGACGGCAACTCGCTGATCGATCTGGGCTCCGGTATCGCGGTGACCTCGGTCGGGGCCTCGCACCCGGCGGTCGCGGCGGCCGTGGCCGAGCAGGCCGCGCGGTTCACCCACACCTGCTTCATGGTCACCCCGTACGAGGGCTACGTGCGGGTGGCCGAGGAACTGGCCACGCTCACGCCCGGCGATTTCGACAAGCGGACCGTGCTGTTCAATTCGGGTGCGGAGGCGGTGGAGAACGCGGTGAAGGTGGCGCGGCTGGCCACCGGCCGGACCGCGGTGGTCGCCTTCGATCACGCGTACCACGGCCGCACCAATCTGACCATGGCGCTGACCGCGAAATCCATGCCGTACAAGGCGCATTTCGGGCCGTTCGCCCCGGAGATCTACCGGTTGCCCATGTCCTACCCCTACCGCGACGGCCTGAGCGGGGAAGAAGCCGCGCGGCGGGCGATTTCGCAACTCGAGGTGCAGATCGGGGCCGATTCGCTGGCCGCGATCATTGTCGAACCCATTCAGGGCGAGGGCGGATTCATCGTGCCCGCGCCGGGATTCCTCGCCGCACTGGCGGATTGGGCGCGCGAGCACGGGGTCGTGTTCATCGCCGACGAGGTGCAGACCGGATTCGCCCGCACCGGAGCCTGGTTCGCGAGCGAGCACGAGGGCATCACGCCCGACATCGTCACCATGGCCAAGGGCATCGCGGGCGGCATGCCGCTCTCGGCGATCACCGGGCGCGCCGAACTGCTGGACCGGGTGCACGCGGGCGGGCTGGGCGGCACCTACGGCGGCAATCCGGTGGCGTGCGCGGCGGCGTTGGCCGGTATCGAGGTGATGCGGGAGCTCGATCTGCCCGCGCGGGCGCGCGCCATCGAGGCGGCCGCCCTGCCGCGGTTGCGCGAATTGGCCGCTGCCACCGGCGTTATCGGCGATGTCCGCGGACGGGGAGCCATGCTGGCCGTCGAACTCGTCCGGCCGGGCACCGACATCCCCGATCCGGTGCTGACCAAAGCCGTTGCCGCCGCCGCACTCTCGCGCGGCGTGGTGCTGCTGACCTGCGGCACCTACGGAAACGTCATCCGGCTGCTGCCCCCGCTGGTGATCGGCGAGGAGCTGCTCGCCGACGGCATCGGAGTGCTGGCCGACGTGGTCCGCGATCTCGCCCGCTGAGTTCGAAACAGCAAGAGACAGAGGAGAACCCGAAATGCGCGATGTGGCCGAGCTGCTGGCGGCCGTGCCGACCGGACTGTGGATCGGCGGTGCGCAGGTCCCCGCGAGCGACGGCGGCACCTTCCCCGTGCACGATCCGGCGACCGGCGAGGTACTGGTCGAGGTGTCCGACGCCACCGCCGCCGACGGGGCGCGCGCACTGGACGCCGCGGTCGCCGCGCAGGCGTCCTGGGCGGCCACCCCGGCCCGGGAGCGCTCCGAGATCCTGCGCCGCGCTTGGGAGCTCGTCATGGCGCGCCGCGACGACTTCGCGCTGCTGATGACCCTGGAGATGGGCAAGCCGCTGGCCGAGGCGCAGGGCGAAGTGGTCTACGGCGGCGAATTCCTGCGCTGGTTCGGCGAGGAGGCGGTGCGGATCAACGGCCGCTACACGCCGTCGCCGTCGGGCAACGGGCGCATTCTGGTGACCAAACAGCCGGTCGGCCCGACACTGGCCATCACCCCGTGGAACTTCCCGCTGGCCATGGGAACCCGAAAGATCGCACCCGCCTTCGCCGCCGGGTGCACGATGGTGGTCAAACCGGCCGCCGAGACGCCGTTGACCATGCTGCTGCTGGGTGCGGTGTTCGCCGAGGCCGGGCTGCCCGCGGGCGTGCTGTCCATCCTGCCGACCTCGAAGGCGGCGCGGCTCACCGATCCGCTGTTCGCCGACGACCGGCTGCGCAAGGTGACCTTCACCGGGTCCACCCCGGTCGGCAAGGTGCTGCTCGCGCAGTCGGCCGCGCGGGTGCTGCGCACCTCCATGGAACTCGGCGGCAATGCGCCGTTCGTGGTGTTCGCCGACGCCGACCTGGACGCGGCGGTGGGCGGCGCCATGGTCGCGAAGATGCGCAATATCGGCGAGGCGTGCACGGCCGCCAATCGATTCCACGTCGACACTGCGGTGCTGGCGGAGTTCACCGCGCGGCTGACCGAGCGCATGCGCGGACTGAAGATCGGGCCGGGCCACCTCGACGGAATCCAGGTCGGGCCGTTGATCAGTGCGAAGCAACGCGATTCGGTGGCCGAGCTGGTCGCCGACGCGGTCGCCAAGGGCGCGCGCGTCGCGACCGGCGGCGCCGCGGTGCCGGGCCCGGGCTGGTTCTACGAACCGACCGTGCTGACCGAGGTCCCCGCCGACGCCCGCATCCTGCGCGAGGAGGTGTTCGGCCCGGTCGCCGCCATCACCGGTTTCGACGGCGAGGCCGCCGGCATCGCCGCCGCCAATGACACCGAATTCGGTTTGGCCGCCTACATCTACACCCGCGACCTGGACCGCGCGCTCCGCGTCTCCGAGGCCCTCGAATCCGGCATGGTCGGGGTGAACCGCGGCATCATATCCGACGTGGCCGCGCCCTTCGGCGGGGTGAAGCAGTCCGGGCTGGGGCGCGAGGCCGGCACCGAGGGCATCGAGGAATACCTGGAGACCAAATACATCGCGCTGCCCTAGTGTCG
>NZ_BJWY01000138.1 GCF_007990715.1 Nocardia seriolae NBRC 15557
CGACACTAGATTGGCCGGAGACTGTCGGGGATCGATCGGGTACGGGGGACGGCGTGGCCGCTGATGAAATCGACGGCGGCCGGAGCAGGTCGCCGCGTGCGGTATTCGCCGAACGATTCACCGAACTGTATGCGGCCGCGGGGAATCCGACGCTGCGCCGGGTCGCGAGCGCGGCCGAGAATCGGATGCGGGCCGCGCGTGGAAATCGCCCGGGCGGAGCCTCGGCGCAGCGCATCAGCGATTGGAAGGCGGGGCGCAATGTGCCCGCGCGGTTCGAATCGCTGCTGCCGGTGGTGCCGACGCTGGCCGAACTGGCGGGCAGGACGGGCGATCCGGTACCGCGCACGCTCACCGATCCCGGGGAATGGCAACGACTCTGGCGGGAGGCGACCAGCTGGATCCCGGAGCAGGACAGCGAAGCGGCCTGCCCGTATCAGGGGTTGCGCGCCTACGGGGCGGCACAGCGCGGGCTGTCTTCGGCCGCACCCGCGCCGCCGCCGAGCTCGCGGCCATGGTCGAGTCGGCGACCGGCACGGTCGAGTCGGCGACCGGGATGGTTCTCGCCTTGTTCGGCGTCGGGCTGCTGGTCCTGGGCATCGGGCTGTACGCGCAGATCCGGCTGTCCGATCAGCGGCGCGCCGACAGCGAGTTCGCCGCCGTGCTGGCCGCGGCCGACCAGGTGCAGCATTCGGATCCCTCACTGGCGGCACAGCTGAATCTCGTCGCCTGGCGGCTGCGGCCCGGCGATCCGATCGCGCGTTCGAGACTGCTGCAATCCCAGGCGACTCCGCTACTGTCGGTCACCCCGGCGCATCCCGATGCGGTAGCGCAAATCGCGTATCAACCGGCTGCCCGGATGCTCGCCTCGCTGGACATGGCCGGGAGCCTGCGGCTGTGGGACACCACCGATCCGAAACACCCACGCGCACTGGAGCAGCGACTCACCGACATCAGCGAGATGGCCATCGATGCCAGCGCACGGACGATGGCCACCAGCCCCGCTCCGATCGTCAGCGGGAATACCCAACTGCCGCCGAATCGCGTTGTCACACTGTGGGATATCTCGGGGTCTCCGGCACCACGTCAAGTAGCCCAGCTGCCGACCGACGCGGGCCAAATCGATCTGGCACTGTCCCCCGACGGCCGTACTCTCGCGACTATGACCTGGGATCGGCTCACGCTGTGGGACGTGAGCAACCCGGCGGCACCGGTGTGGCGGGCCGACCGTCCGCTGCGCGGTTCGGTGCATTCCGGCGCACTGCGTTTCAGTCCCGACGGCCGCATGCTCGCCCGGATCGATCGGGACTCACAGACTCACCTCGACACGGTCGAGCTGTGGAATGTCGCGGACCCGAACGCCCCCGCGCCCCTCGCCCCGGGCTTCGCCACCACCGCGGAATCCACCGGCGGCGGCATCAACGCGTTCGCGTTCAGCCCGAACAGCGCGCTGCTGGCCGTCGGCATCGCCCCGGAATCGGGCTCGCATGCCATCGTGCAGCTGTGGGACCTCGCCGATCCGGCGCATCCCCGGCTCACCTCGAGCCGACAGATCGACCACGGCACCCTGACCGCCCTGGACTTCGAACCGAAAGGCCACAGCGTGGCGGCTGCCACCGGCAAGACGGTGAGCGTTTGGAACGTCACCGATCCCAGGGACCCGACCCTGCTGGTCGACGGCTTGTCCGCGAGCCTCGCCCCCTGCCGCACCGCGGTCCGCCACACCTCGCTCGGCGATGACCGTTACCAGTGCTGCCCGAGCCCGCGCACCCTCGCCTTCACCGCCGACGGGCACGCTCTGATCGCCGGCGCTTCCAACGGAGACCTCCACACCTGGTCGCTACCGCCCGCGTTCACACCGACCCGGCCGGGTTCGCAGCAGCCTTCCCCTTTCGTCGCCAACGGCACCGAGGTGGCGATCCGATCCGTCGGCCCCCGAGCGACCACCCTGTGGGATGTGCGAAATCCGCAGGCGCCCAGAATGATCACCGAGTATCCCACCGATTCGGGTGCTGAAACGAGTGTCCTCTCCCCCGATGGCGCCACCCTGCTCGAATTCGATAGTTCGAAGGGTGTCATGTCGGCTGTCGATGTCTCCGGCCCGGTCGCCCGCGTGCGCGGCACCTGGACGTTCCCCAACCCTACGTCGTTGCGCGGCTGGTCCGTCAGTGCGGACTTCCACACTCTCGAGACCGTTGACGAGCATCAGCTGATGCAGCTGTGGGACCTGGCCGACCTACCCCGGGCGACTCCTCTCGGCAATCCGATCCAGGCACCGAAATCATCGAGCTTCGGATTCGGGGGCGACGGCAAGACCATGATCGAGATCGAGGTCACCGACGCGACGGATCATCCGGAAATGGTGACCACGCTGTGGAGCATCGCCGATCGGGCACATCCGACCCAGGTCGCGGAACTATCGCGCCGCCCGAGCCCCGAGGTGAGCATCGTCGCCTTCACGCCCGACATGCGCACCATGGTGGTGTCGGGCAACGGCGCCATACAGCCGTGGGACATCAGCGCGCCGCGCACGCCACGCCGACTGGGGCAACCGATCGCGGCGAAGATCTCCGGGCTCGCGGGGACCGGGTTCACCACGGACTCGCGCACCATGATCGCCCGCGGCTTCGACGGCGTCCTGCTGCTGTGGGACTTCTCCGATCGCGCCCACGCCACCGAGCTCGCGACACTCGCACCCACGGCCGGGTACAGCGACGCCTCCTCACTGGCGATCGGCCGCGACCTCCTCGCCACGGTCACCACCGAAGGCACCTTCGCCCTGTGGGATCTCGACGCCGGGCACGCCGTCGACCGCATCTGCTCCGTCACGGGCGTGTTCTGGACCGAGGATCTCTGGCATCGCTACCTCCCCCAGCTCCCTTACCACGCGCCCTGCGACCGATAGCTCTGTGCATCTGCACAATCCGCACCCGCTTCGCCTTTGGCGCATGTCGGTAGTGCCGATCAGCACTTTCCGGTGAGCTGGGACGCAGATGCGGTGCGCGTGTGAGGGCGCCCGCACAGATCAAGCGCGATTCGGAGGATGTCATGAGCAAGTCCCGGCGGCGGCTGACCGCAGCCTTGGCGGCCGCGGCGTGTATGGCGGTGGGTACCGGTGTGGCGCAGGCGGATCCGGGGTTCCCGCCGGTGTTCCCGCCGGATCAGAACCAGTTGCCGCAGTTGCCGAGTGAGCCGCAGATCTATCGGGCGCTGCCGATTCCGGTGCCGGATCAGGATCCGTGGTACGACGATCCGGCGGATCTGGAGTCCTATGCGCCGGGGCAGATCGTGCGCAGCCGCGAGGTACAGACCCGGCTGCTCGGGTTGCCGATCCCGGTGTACACCAAGCAGTTGCTGTTCCGGTCCAATGATGTGCACGACAATCCGATCGTCACCGCGACGACGGTCATCGTGCCGGGCATTCCGTGGCAGGGCAGCGCGCGCCCGGTGGTGTCGTTCCAGGAGGCCATCGACTCCACCGACTCCTCCTGCAATCCGTCGCACACGCTGCAGGTCGGCACCATGAAGGAGTCGACGCTGTCCATGTACTGGCTGATGCAGGGGTTCGCCATCAATGTGCCGGACTTCGACGGCAAGTTCAACACGTTCAACACCTACGCCGAGGGCAAGATGGTCCTCGACAGCCTGCGGGCCATGAAGAACGATCCGGGGCTGGGGCTTTCGGATTCGGGGATCGCGCTCTACGGGTACTCCGGCGGCGGTTCGGGCTCGATTCGCGCGGCCGAACTGCGGGCCGGTTACGCCCCCGATGTGCGGCTGCTGGGCACCAGCATCGGTGGTGCGCCGGGTGATCTGATGGCCGAGGCCCGCTACGCCACCCAGCGGCAGCCCGGTCTGACCGGGACCAGCAACTTCACCATGTGGCTCGGATTCGCCTCGCTGGCACGCGAATACCCGGAGGCGTTCAACCCGGCCGAACTGCTCACGCCCGAGGGCCAGCAGATCGTGGCGGACATGCAGCACCGCTGCTATGCCACCCTCGCGCTGGAAGGCTCGTACCGGCCGATCAGCGAGTACTTCCAGCCGGGCAAGTCCCTCGAATCCTCGCCGGAGGTCGTGAAGGTGTTGCAGGACAACAGCCTCGGCCACTACATCCCCGACACCCCGGTGCTGTGGTGGCACGGCCTGTGGGACGAGCTCATCCCGCCCGTCGAAGTGGTCCTGCCGACCGCCCAGGCCTACTGGGACCGCGGCGCGGACCTCCGCTTCGCCACCGTGCCGGTCCCGGAGCACATCACCAACGCGGTCACCGGATGGATCCCGGCTGTCGCCTGGACCAGCGCCGTGCTGCGCGGCCTGCCCGCCGGGCCGAGGTTCATGGCCGCCTTCGCTCCGCTGCCGCCCGGCTTCCCCGGGGCGTGAGCCGCTGGCGCCGAAGATCCCGAAATTGGCGCGAGTGGCCCCCTTCGTCGGGGGAAGGCGGCCACTAGCGTTCGAGACGTGTCACCGATTCCGGGTAACCCGAACAAGACCGTCCTGATCTCCGGCGCCAGCATCGCCGGTCCCGCGCTGGCGTATTGGCTGCACCGGTACGGCTTCACCGTCACCGTCGTCGAGCAGTCCAGCTCCCTGCGGGCGGGCGGCTACAAGGTCGACATTCGAGGCGTCGCAATGGAAGTCGTCGAGCGCATGGGTCTGCTCGACGAGGTCCGGGCCGCCTCCACCGCCATGCGCGGCGGCGAATGGGTCGATCGCAGCGGAAAACGGCTGGCCGCCCTGGGCCCGGATCTCATCGGCCTGCGCACCGCCGCCGACGAGGAGGTGCTGCGCGGGGATCTGGCCACCGTTCTCCACGACGCCACCGCGCAGGATGTCGAATACATCTTCGGCGATTCGATCACCGACCTGATCCAGCACGACGACTGCGTGATGGTCGCCTTCCAGAACTCCGCGCCCCGCGCCTTCGACCTGGTGATCGGCGCCGACGGCATGCATTCCGCCACCCGTGCGATCACTTTCGGCCCGGAACACCGGTTCTCCCGCCCCACCGGCCTCGCGGTCTGCGTCTTCTCGGTCCCCAACGAACTCGACCTCGACCACTGGGAACTGGTCCATCCCACCCCCGGCCACATCGTCCAGCTCTACAGCACCCGCCACTCGACGGCCAAGGCCCAGTTCATCTTCCCGGCCCCCGAGGCCCTCCCCGACCGCCACGACATCGCCTCCCAACGCCACGCCGTCACCGCGGCCTTCGCCGACGCCGGCTGGGAAGTCCCCTGGCTCCTGCAATCCATGCCGGAATCCCCGGACTTCTTCTTCGACACCGCATCCCAGATCCGCCTGGACCACTGGTCCTCCGGCCGCATCGCCCTCCTCGGCGACGCCGCCTGGTGCCCCTCCCCCATCTCCGGCCAGGGCACCAGCATGGCCCTCGTCGGCGCCTACGTCCTGGCCGGTGAGCTGGCCTCGGCCAACGGCGACCACACCGTCGCATTCCCCAACTACGAGAACAAGATCCGCCCTTACATCACCGAAAACCAGGACCTGGGCTGGAAAAACGCCAAGGACATGGTCGCGGCCACCCCCGCCGCCCTCCGAGTCCACGTCAACGCCATCCGCGTAATGCGCTACCTCCCATGGAAATCCATGGCCCTCCGCTCCATCATGAAACCCCTGGTCCAAGCCGCCAACGCCATCCACCTCGACAACTACTGACGGTCATCGCGGCTGTTGTTCGGCGATTGCGGCCCAGTCGTCGGCCGCGTGGCCGGCGGTGATCGCCTGGTCGAAGACGCCGCTGAGGAGTTCGCCGAACGGGAGGGGGATGGCTTCGGCGGTTGCGACTTCGAGGGCCAGGTGGAGGTCCTTGCGGCCGAGGGCGGTGGTGAAGGCTGCCGGTTGATATTTCCGCTCGGCGATCATCGAGCCGTATCCGGAGTAGACGGGGCCGGGGAAGAGTGTCGCGGACAGCAATTCGACGAACTGGGACGGATCGACGCCTGCCGCGTCGGCGACGCTGATCGACTCGCCGAGGGACTGGATCGTGCAGGCGATCAGGTAGTTGCCCAGAATCTTGGCGACATCGGCCTTTTCGGGTTGTTCGCCCAGGCGCCAGGTGCGCGATCCGATCACGTCGAAGAATGGCTGGACGCGGTCGATGAACCGGGGCTCTCCCGCGGCGAGGATGTTCAGCGCACCGGCTTCGGCAACGGGGACCCGGCCGAACACCGGCGCGGCGACGTAACCGCTCCCATGAGCGGCGTGTGCCGCGACGGCTCGGCGGGCCAGCGCGACGCTCACCGTGGCCATGTTGACGTGGACCATCCCTTGTTCGGCCGCGCCGAGGACCCCGGAGTCGAGGAACACCTCCGCGAAGGCGGTGTCGTCGGCCAGGACCGAGAACACCACCGGGCATCGGAGTGCCTCCGCGACGTTCGCGACGCGCAGCGCGCCCTCCTCCGCGAGTTCTGCTGCGGGCCCGGCCGATCGGTTCCACACGACCACCTCGTGGCCTGCCCGCGCCAGATTGCGCGCGATCGCCCGCCCCATCCCGCCCAGACCGATGACGGCAACCTCACCCATCGCACAACCTCCCATATGAACCGTCTGGAACGGTTCGATCGTGGCATGTTCCGACGCCGATGTCGAACCGTCTAAGATGGTTCAAGTAGCGGTTCGTGAAATGCGGAAGGTGGTGACCGTGGACGCCCGTCAACTGTTTCGGCTGGACAACGAGGTGCTGGCGTTCAGGTTCACTGCCACGGTGAGTGACCGGGGAGGCGCAACGCCCAGGGAACGGCTCAACGACCCCGGTCTGCTCGAGCTCTGGCTGGATGCCGTCGGGCTCCGCACGCCCGGCGTCTCACCTCGCGAGTTCCGGAATGCGCTCGAGCTGCGGGAGGCGATCTACCGTGCCGGGCTGGCTGTCGCTGCCGCCGGGCAGCCCGATCCGGGTGACGCGGCGATCCTGAATGAAGCTGCGGTCGTGGGCCGTTCGAAGCCCGTGCTCGAGGACGGGCGGGCCGTCTGGCGGCTCAGCGAGAAGACGCCGGTATCGGATGCGCTCGGAGTGCTTGCCGCCGATGCCATTCGGGTACTCGGAGGCCCCGGCCGCGGCCGGATCAAAGCGTGCGAAGGCCCCGGTTGCGCCGGACTCTTCCTCGACACCAGTCGCGGCGCGAACCGCCGCTGGTGCTCGATGAACACCTGCGGCAACAAGGTCAAGAAGGCCCGGCTCGCCGACAGGTAACAGACGACCGCGCTAGGGGTTCGTGTGGGCCAGATAGGCGGGCCAGCTTCGGTATTCGGTGATGTCGGTGGCCGCGGCGGTGGCGTCGTGAGTGGCGGTGAAGCCGGTGACGGTGCGCCCGTCGGCGAGAGTGATGGCGGTGAGTGCCATGGGGGCGGGCAGCGTGGCGAGGAAGCGGCCCAGGGCGGCTTCGGACAGGTGGTAGAGCTCGCCCGCGATGGGGAGACCGTCGCCGGGGGCGGTTCGCACCAGCCCCGGTTTACGGGGAACGGTGTCCAGGGCGGTCAAGCGGTACGCGTCGGTGGTGTGGATCCCACCCTCGAAGCGGGCCCCGAGTTCCTCCAGTTGCCAGTGCAGGGGCTGGCCGCGCAGGTGAGCGCCGAAGACGGCCAGGCGGATGCCGCGGTCGACGAGAATCGGTGCGGGAGAGTCGTTCTGGAGGCGGGCGGCGAGATCCACGGCGATCTGGTCGGCGAAGGCGGGGACGACGATCATGACTCCGAAGGGGGTGCCCGCCGGGGTGGGCGTGCCGGGGATGGCGATCGCGGCCAGGTCGAGAAGATTGCAGAAATTGGTGAAAGTGCCCAGGCGGCGGTTGATTCCGAAGGGGTCGGCCGCCACCTCGGCGAGGGTGGGGTGTTCGGTGGCGGTCGGGAGCAGCATGGCGTCGAAGGATTCGAACAGGACGGCGGTGGTCGCGCGGGTGCGGGCGAGGGTGTCGAGGTCGTGGGCGAAGGCCGGGCCGGTGGTGGCCGCGGCGGCGTCGATGATCGCGGAAACCGTGGGATCGGCTCCCGCCGGGCGGGATCGGAGAAATTCGCCCACGGCCGCATAGCGTTCGGCGACGATGGCACCGTCGTAGAGCAGGCGCGCGGCCTCGAGCAGGGCCGTGAGATCGACCGGCTCGACCTTGAATCCGGCTTCGAGGGCCGCGTCGACGGACTTGTCGAAGGCGATGCGGTAGTCGGCGCTCAATGCGTCCAGCTGCGCGGGATCGGGGACGGCCAGGCGGGGGACGCGGGGTGCGGCGAGGCGGACGTCGGCGGGCCAGGTTCGGCTGCGGGGGTCGCGCTGGTCGGGGCCCGACATGGCGGCGGCCGCGGCGGTGGCGAGGTCGAGGGTGGCGGCGAAGACGGTGAGCGCGTCGTAGTCCGCGCAGGCCGGGACGACACCGTGGGTGGGGATGATGCCGAGGGTCGCCTTGATGCCGACCAGGCCGTGGAAGGCGGCGGGGATGCGGCCGGAACCCGCTGTGTCGGTGCCGAGTCCGATATCGGCGATACCCAGGGCGACCGCGACCGCCGAGCCGGAACTGGAGCCGCCGGATATCAGATCGGGGTGGTGTGCGTTGCGGACCGCGCCGTAGGGACTGCGGGTGCCGACCAGGCCGGTCGCGAACTGATCGAGGTTGGTCTTGCCGAGCACGATCGCGCCAGCGGCGGTGAGCCGCTCGACGGCGGCGGCGGTTTCGGTTGGGACATACGCGAATTCGGGGCAGCCCGCGGTGGTCGGCAGGCCCGCGACATCGATATTGTCCTTCACCGCGACCAGAAGTCCCGCCAGCGGCAGCACTTCACCGGCCGCGAGCCGCCCTTCGATCGCCGCCGCGTCGGCCACAACCTCGGCCTCATCGCGCAGGGCGATCCAGACTTCCGGGCGATCGACCTCGGCGATACGCGCGTAGGCGGCCGTGACGCGGTCCGTCGGCCGCGCACCGTTCTCGAACCGGGTGGGATTCATTCAGTCGACTCCGATCACGGCTAGCGGGGTTCCGGGTTGCACCTGGGTGCCGGGCGCGGCGAGCACGCGCAGCACGGTGCCGGTGACCGGACTCGGTACGGGCAGTTCGAGTTTCATGGCCTCCAGCACGGCGACGGGGTGCCCGGCGGTGAGGCGTTCACCGGCCGCGATAGCGACGCGCCAGACGTGGCCGACCATCGGGGCGGTGACCACGGTGGCTCCGGCGGGCAGATCGTCGAGCAGGTCCGCGCGCGGCTCCGACGGCGGCGGCGCGACCACGGTGCGGTCGAATTCACCGGCGGCGTGCCAGGCCTGCTTCTCCGCGGAAAACGCCGCGGCCTGGCGGGTTTCGAAGTCGGCGATGTCGTCGGCATGGTCGCGCAGCAGACGCAGATGATCAGCGAGAGCGAAGGTGCCGTCGCTGATATCGGCGTCGAAGCGGCCCGCCCGGGCGGCATCACGTTGTTCCAGGAGTTGTTCGGCGGTCACCGGCTCCCAGACGATGCGGTCGAAGAAGCGGAACAGCCACGGCGTCCCCGCCTCGAAAGGCGCGGTCTGACGGTAACTTGACCAGATGGGAATGGTCCGCCCGATCAGCTGATACCCACCGGGAGAGGCCATTCCGTAGACGCACAGGTATTTGCCGCCGATGCCGACCGCGTCCGAGGGCGTCCAGGTGCGGGCCGGATTGTATTTGGTGGTCACCAGGCGGTGGCGCGGCTCCAGCGGAACCGCCAGGGGCGCACCGAGATACACGTCGCCGAGACCGAGCACCAGGTACTCGGCGTCGAAGACCGTGCGGCGCACCTCCTCGACGCTGTCGAGACCGTTGATGCGGCGGATGAACTCGGTATTGGACGGCAGCCACGGCGCGGCGTCGCGAATGCCATTGCGGTAGCGGTCGATCGCCTCGGCGATGGAGGGATCGTCGAAGGACAGCGGCAGGCGGATGGTGCGGCTGGGCACCACGAGATCGCCGGTGGCGGGCAGCTGTTCCTCGAGCTCGGCCAGCAGTCCCAGCAACCGGTACGGCGGCAGCGCATCGGGATCGAAATGAATGTGCAGCGACCGCACCCCGGGGGTGACGTCGATGATCCCGGCCGGGGCCGCCGCCGCCAGCGCGTGGGCCAGGGCGTGCACCCGCATCCGCAGCCCGAGGTCGAGCACCATCTCGCCGTATTCGACGAGGATATTGTCGTCGCCGCCGCGCAGGTAGGCCACCGGCGGGCGATCCGGCCCCGCCGGGCGACGGCCCAGCACGCCCCGATCCCGCAGGGCCGCGGCCGCATCGGTGATCACGGCGGTGGCGCGGGCCGCGGGCGCGGTGCGCAGCGCGGTCGCGGCGTCGTCGCCGACGGGCGTGAAGCACAGGGTGTCGCCGGGGCGCAGCTGTCCCAGTTTCCAGCGGTGCGCCGAGACGACGGTGAGCGGGCAGGCGAAGCCACCCAGGCTGGGCCCGTCCGGGCCGAGCAGGATCGGGGTGCCGCCGGAGACATTGAGCGCGCCCACGCTGTAGGGGTTGTCGTGCAGGTTGGACGGGTGCAGGCCCGCTTCACCGCCGTCGGCGCGCGACCACTCGGGTTTGGGCCCCTCCAAACGGATTCCGGTCCGGTTGGCGTGGCTGCCGACGCGCCAGGGGTGGGTGTAGAACCGGGCCATGTCGGCGTCGGTGAAGTAGGCGGGTGCGGTCTGCGGTCCCTCGCCGACGGCGAGCTGCCAGTCGTGGGTGAACGCCGGGCGCTGCTCGGCGGGGACCGGCTGACAGGGGCCGAGACCGTCGGGGGCCGCGATCCCGAGCACGTCCCCGTCGGCGACCGCCGTGCCGGTGATGCCGCCGAAACCGCCGAGGGTGAAAGTGGCGGCGCTGCTGTGATACAGCGGCGCGTCGATCCCGCCCCGGATCGCCAGGTAGGTGCGCAGGCCCGCGTCGGTGGGCGCGCCGATGTCCAGTACCGCGCCCGCGGCCAGGGTGACCGGCTCCCACATGGGTACCGGTGCGCCGTCGACGGTGATCAGGGTCGGCGCGCCGGTCACGCACACCAAGGCCGGGCCGGAGAACCGCAGCTGCGGCCCCATCAGGGTGCATTCCAGCCCGGGTGCGCCGGGCGGATTGCCGACGGCGGTATTGGCGAGGGTGAACGACAGGTCGTCCATGGGGCCCGAGGGCGGAATACCGACTTCCCACAACCCGATTCGGCCCGGGTGATCCTGCACCGTGGTCATGGTCCCGGCCCGCAGCACATCGACGCGACGGCTCGCGAAGCTCACCTCGGCGAGGCTGGAGGTGACGTGCTGCGCGGCGCGCACGAGCGGCGCGACGGCCGCGGCACGCAGTTGCGGCAGGTTGGTCTGCACGCCGTAGACGCGGGTGTCGGCCAGGGCGGCGGACAATCGCTCGAAGGCCGCCGCCCGGGTCTCACCGTGGGTGATCACCTTTGCCAGCAGCGGGTCGTAGTGGGCGCTGATCTCGGTTCCCGTGCCGATCCAGGTGTCGACCCGCGCGTCGCCGGGAAAGCTTGCGCACGTGATCAATCCGGCGCTGGGCCGGTGGTCGTGGCCGGGATCCTCGGCGTAGACGCGCGCTTCCACGGCCGATCCGACGATCGCCGGGCCGTCCTCGGGCAGCCCGTCGAGCATGGTCGCGTCGCCCCCGGCCAGCCGCAGCATCCAGGCCACCAGATCCACCCCCGTCACCGCCTCGGTCACCGGGTGCTCGACCTGCAGGCGCGTGTTCATCTCCAGGAACGACACCGCTTCCCGCTCGGTGTCGTAGACGAACTCCACCGTGCCCGCCGACCGATACCCGACCGAACGTGCCAGCACGCGCGAGGTTTCCAGCAGCTCCGCGGTGATCTGCGCGGACAGGCCCGGGGCGGGCGCTTCCTCGAGCACCTTCTGATTCCGTCGCTGCAACGAGCAATCGCGGGTGCCCAGGCTCACGACCCGGCCGAGACCGTCACCGAAGACCTGCACCTCGACGTGCCGCGCCCGCGCCACGAATCGCTCCAGGAACACCCCGGCCGACGAAAAGTTCGCTGCCGCAAGCCGTTGCACCCGCGCGTAGGCCGCGCGCAGCTCGTCGGCCCCGGAGCACGCCTGCATGCCGATCCCGCCGCCCCCACCGACGGCCTTGAGCATCACCGGATAACCGATGCGCTCGGCCTCGGCGGCCGCGTGATCCACCGATTCGAGCACGCCGGTCCCCGGCACCAGCGGTACCCCGACCGCGCGGGCGGCCTCCCGGGCGGCGTGCTTGTCCCCGAAAACCCGCAACTGCTCCGGCGTCGGGCCCACGAACATCAGCCCCGCCTCGGCCACCGCGGTCGCGAAATCGGCATTCTCCGAGAGGAACCCGTAGCCCGGGTGAATCGCACCCGCCCCCGCCGCCGACGCGGCCTCGATGACCAGCTCCGCACGCAGATACGACTGCGCCGCGGGCGCCGGTCCGAGCCGGATGGCGGTGTCGGCCAGCCGCACGTGCGCCGCCCCCAGATCGGCGTCGGAATACACCGCCACCGTCTTCAGACCCAGTCCCCGTGCGCTGCGCAGGATGCGGCAGGCGATCTCCCCGCGATTGGCCACCAGCAGGGTGTCGAAACTCAGGCTCACCGACTACTCCTGCTCGGCCGCCAGCGACATCGCGACGATCGCGCGACTGACCCGGTCGAGAACGACATCCAGCGATTCGCCGATGTGCAGGCGCAGCAGTTCGTGGGCGCGCGGAAGATCGCCCGCCAGTACGGCATCCAGGATCGCCAGGTGCTCGGCGATGGTCACCTCGATGCGATTGTTGACCATGAAGTCGAACATCCGCACGTGCCGGATCCGCGCGTTCACCGCGATCAGCGCGCGCACCAGTTCGCTGTTGCCCGAGGCCGTCAGCAGGGCGACGTGGAACTCCTCGTCCACGATCACGAAACTCGGTTCCTGCGCGGGCGGATCCGCCTGCAACGCCAGCCACCGCTCCCGCTCCCGGCGCAACGCGGTCAGATCGTGGCGCACCGAGGGATTGGTGATGCCGCGCTGAATTCCGCTGAGCTCCAAGGTGAGCCGCAGCTCGTACAGATCGCGCACCAGCGGAATGCTCGGCCGCACCGGGCAATACCCGATCTCGTCGCGCTGCACCAATCCGTCGGAGCACAGCATGGCCAGCGCCTCGCGGGCGGGCGTGCGCGAAATCCCGAAGCGCGCCGACACTTTCGGCTCGGTCAGCCGCTGCTCGAATTTGATCCGGCCGTTCATCAGGTCATCGCGCAGCGTGGAATACACCACGTCCCGCAGGTGCCTGCCCGCGGCATCAGCGCGAGTATCCATCGTCGTCGACATGCCGGTATACGGTATGAACCGCCGATTTCACGCAACCGCACCCCATGTAACCACGAGGTTAGAAAGATCTCATCACCCGGTCAGGCGGTCAGGCCCATTCCCTGGGCGAGCATCGGCCACGAATCGTGCAGGGCCTGTTCCCAATACGGCCAGTAGTGGGTGCCCACCGGAGTGAATTGGTAAGTGGCCGCGATGTTCAGGGTATCGAGGCGGTTCTTCAGATTGTGGGTGCAGCCGTCGACCGCGGCTTCGATGATCATGCCCAGGGCGAGGGTCGTCGGGCCGCCGTTGCTCAGGTAGTAGCGCACGTCCTCGGCCACCGGAATGCCGCTGCCGCTGGAGATGTAGAGCTGGGTGCCGCG
This sequence comes from Nocardia seriolae NBRC 15557, assembly GCF_007990715.1. Classification (GTDB taxonomy): domain Bacteria; phylum Actinomycetota; class Actinomycetes; order Mycobacteriales; family Mycobacteriaceae; genus Nocardia; species Nocardia seriolae. Next base: position 13,636 of record NZ_BJWY01000138.1, read on the forward strand.
CAGTTTCTCGGCATTGACGACCGGGTCGTTGGCCGCCCACAGCGGGCTGTCGGACGGGCCGTACATATTGGCGGTATTGCCGCCGCCCCAGGTTTCGACGGAGAGCTTGACGAACTGCTGCCCCATCGGGTCGGCGATCTGCGCGCAGCCGCTGTAGGCCGCGACGCTCCTCCACAGGCCCGGCTTGGCCTCGGCCAGCGCCAGCACCGAGGTGCCGGAGGTCGAAAGCCCGGTCAGTGCATTGAGACCGGTGGAGTGCAATGTCGCATCCAGCAGCGGGGGCAGTTCCTCGGTGAAGAAGGTCTGCCACTTGTTCACGCCCAGAGCCGGATCCGGCTTCAGCCAATCGGCGTAATAGCTGCCGAATCCGCCGATCGGCTGAATGACATTGACCTGCTTGTCGGCCAGCCACGCGAACGCATCGGTGCGGGCCTTCCAGTTCGCGGTGCCCTCACCGCCGTCCAGGCCGTTGAGCATGTACAGGTTCGCCGCGGGGGTGGACTCGTCGGCCGGACGCTGTACATCGACGCTGATGTCCTTGCCCATCACCGCCGAATACACCTTCAAATGCCAGTTGCGTCCGTCCTTGCTGACGGAGGTGACGGCCGACGGCTTCTCCGGATCCGCGGTCGCGGTAGCCGCGAGCGTCGTCAAAGACAGTGCGGCGGTGAGTGTCACAGCGAAGGCGCGCGCGACGGCGCGGCGCGAGGATTTGATCTTCATCGATGAGTCCGTCTGCCACCGGCACAAAACCGTTACACGCCAGGACCGTTCATCGGCTGGCCGCGGTGCGGGCGGTGCTCGGGGACTTCGGATACGACGGCGACCTCGCGGTGGCGGCGTGGCTGCACGATGTCCTGGAGGACACCGCGGTCACCAAGGACGAGCTCGAAGCGGAGTTCGGGGCGAAGGTCACCGACCTCGTGTGGGCCGTCACCGGAATCGGCGCCAGCCGAAAGGAGCGCAACGCGGATATCTACCGCAAGATCGCGCTCCATCCGCCCGCCGTCGTGCTCGAGCTGGCCGACCGGATCGCCAATGTCGAGGCCAGCGCGGGCACCGACTTCCTCGCCGTGTATCACTTCGAGCATCCGGAGTTCCGGGCGCGCCTCGACGGCTTCCTCACCGACCAGCCAACGGTTTCGCGCATGTGGGACAGGCTCGACACGGCGTTCACCGTCCCGGAATGACGGTCGGCCGACCCCCTGATCCTATGATGCTCAGGTTCTGACCGAGCTGTCATGGTAGGGAGGCGGGTATGTCGCCGCGAGTCGGATTGACCACCGAACGCGTCGTCCGCGCGGCCGCGGAACTCGCCGACGAGATCGGCTTCCAGAAGCTCACGCTGTCCGCGCTGGCGCGGCACTTCGGGGTGAAGGATCCGAGTCTGTATGTGCACGTACGCAATCTGCACGACCTAAGGGTGCGCGTGGCGCTGCTGGCCGGTGCCGAGCTCAACGACCGGATCGGCTCGGCCGTGGCCGGACGATCCGGCAAGGACGCCCTGGTGGCATTCGCGGACGCCTACCGCTCCTACGCCCTCGACTATCCGGAACGCTACGCGTCCACCCAGATCCGCATGGACCCCGCCGAAGTCGCCGACGAACCGGCCCTGCTCCGCGGCATCGAACTGACCTCCGCCATCCTGCGCGGCTACCACCTGGGCGAACCCGAGACCCTCGACGCCGCCCGCCTCCTCCGCAGCACCTTCCACGGCTTCGCCACCCTCGAATCCACCGGCGCCTTCGCCCACTCCCGCTCCCCCCACGCCTCCTGGCCCCACATCATCGACGCCTTACACCTGACCCTGTCGAACTGGCCGACCTACTCCGAATGATCGACCGCCCTCAGCCCGGAATACCGCGGCGAGGGCGCGACCGCGGCACGCCCGATATCGATCTTGGTCGAGGAATGGTGTCGGTTGGACGTCGGATCGGTGCAGGTGCGGTTTGCCGGGGCGACGGTCGGCGGGGTGCGGGGCAGGGTGGGGGTGCGCTCGTGGGTACCCGGCGAAGGGAGGCACGCGGTGGGATTACGACGTCGTGAGCTACTGCTCGGATTCGCGGGTGCGGGGGGCCTGGTGTTGGCCGGGTGCGGACGAGAACCAGGCAAACCGGCGAGACCTCCCGTGCCCGCGGCGATCGGCTTCGATCCGGTGCCGGGGCTGCTCGATGTCGGGGCGCGGTCACCCGCGCGGGTGACGGTCACCGACGGCACGCTGACCTCGGTCGAATGGGTCGATGAGACCGGCCGGCCGCTGCCCGGGACCACCGCGCCCGACCGTCGCACCTGGATCAGCTCCGAACCGCTCGGCTACGGCCACAGCTACTCCGCGAAAGCCGTGGCGCACGGCGAAACCGGCGATATCACCGCCACCGCGACCTGCACGACCGTCGAACCCGACCATCTCGTCGATGTCGCCCTGCGCTCGGCCAATCTGGTCGAGCTGACCGAGAACGACACCTACGGAGTCGGTTTCGTCCTCGTCGCCCACTTCGACGAGCCCGTCGACCGCGCGGCGGCCGAATCCTGCCTACGGGTCGTCACCCGGCCCGCCACCGTCGGCGCCTGGTACTGGCTCGACGACCAGAACGCGCACTGGCGGCCCGAGCGGTACCACGCCCCCGGCGCCCGAATCACCGTCGAGGCCAACCTCTTCGGCGTCCGCCTCGGCGACGGCGCCTACGGCCAACGCGACCAGCGCATCTCGGTCACCATCGGCCCCGCCCACGTCGCCGTCGCCGACGACGACACCAAACAGATCCAGGTCTTCGAGAACGGAAACCTGGTGCGCACCATGCCCACTTCCATGGGCATGGGCGGCACCGCCGTGGTCGGCGGCCGCGTCCTGTCCTTCTGGACCCGCCCCGGCGTCTACACCGTCCTGGACCGCAAGGACCCCGTCATCATGGACTCCGCCACCTACGGCCTGCCCACCAATTCCCGCCTCGGCTACCGCACCACCATCAACCACGCCGTCCGCATCAGCCACGACGGCATCTACGTCCACGAACTCGCCGAATCCGTCTGGGCCCAGGGCAACACCGACGTCTCCCACGGCTGCCTCAACATCTCCCCCGCCGACGCCACCTGGTTCTACGACTTCGTCACCCCCGGCGACGTCGTCGAGGTCCGCAACACCGGCGGCGACCCCCTCGACATCTGGCAGAACGGCGACTGGACCATCCCCTGGCCCGACTGGCTCCACGGCTCCGCCCGCGGGTGAGCGCGTGCCCGCGGGTGAACTCGGCACCCGCGATCGGACTCAGCGCGGCGTCAGGCCGAGATCCCCGAACACCGCGTAGGCGTCGCCGTTCCTGGCGAGGTTCGTCACCTCCAGTCGCAGCCGCAGCGCCTGCGCGACATCGAGGTGCAGCGGCACCGAGCCGCCGAGCGCGATCTGTTGATCGAAGAGAATCTTGCCGTCGGCGAGAATCCGGACCTGCATCGACACTCCCGTCGGGGTGGCGTCGTCGCGAATACCGAGGACCCCGTCGAGGACGGTGAAATTGCGGCCGAGGTCGTACTCGGCGTGTGCCGGTTCCCCGATCCGCGGGTCGATCATCACCGATCGCGGGTACGGCGTGCCGGACACATAGGCCAGGCCGGTATCGAAGTGCAGGTCCTCATAGCCGGCGATGCGGCTGAAATTCATCAGGTACTGAACCGGATTGACCGGGGTATTGGACCTCGGATCGGTGGTCAGGGGCGTCGTGGGCGTCACGCTCGAGGTCCCGGTCGTCGTCGCCGGAGATGTCGTCGTCCGGGCCACCGAGGTCCGGTCACCGGATGGGACCACCACCACGGTCGTCGTGAGGGGTCGCGCGGCACCGCTGTCGGAGAAGCGGACCGCCAGGACGATCACCACCGTGAGCACGACGACGATCACGGCCAACACGGCCACGATCAGCCGCCACCGGCTCGGTGCCGGCAGATCTTTCAGGGCCGCATCGATTTCCGCCTGCGTATTGGCGGCCGCGACGCGACAACTCGTCGAATTCGATCAGATTTATCCGGCCGGCGCTCTCGTGCTGTGTCAGCAACTTCAATGCCCGGTCGCGTTCGGCACGGCCGATGCGCTGTTGCGGATTCTTGCTCATGCGGTAGACCACCTGCTACTCGAACAATGTCGGGTCGCCCCAGGCGAGCGCCGCCAGGCGCGCGGATTTACCCACGACCTGCCCGGCCCCCACCAATATCGGGTTCCCTATGGCATCCGACCGGTACGCGACCAGCCGCAGGCGCAGCACACCGGTGACATCGAGCCGTATCCGCTCGGGTGCACCGTGTTTCGCTGCGACGGTAGGAGCCGCTGACTTTCCCAGGAATACCTGGAAGTAACCGGTCTGATCGTCTTCCTCCGCCTCGTCGAGCACGCCGACGACGGATTCGAACGAACGATATCTTCCGCCCAGGTCGTAACTGACGGAGCTCCGGATGTCGCGGCAGAAATACGCGCACTTGTGAACGACGCTGTCGCCGTAGTGAGTTCCGTTGAGCGTGGCACTGCGAAAGAACAGATCCGGCCCGGGGCGAATGGGCTCCAGCGTCGCGGTGAGCAAGCGTGCGTGCCCGTCCGTGTATCCGTCCGATCTCTCGCCGAGGAAATCGACCCCATCGAACACGGCGGCGAGATCGGGTCTGTCTATGCGCCGCAACGCATCCGGAAGTTCACCCAGTCGGCAACGCTCCTCCAGCCATTTCAGGATCCGGTCGGCTTCGTCGCCCGGCGGAAAACGAGCGGTCTCATGAGACGCGACGCCCAGCACAATGACCAACTCCCGCCAGCTGTCACCCAACCGGCGATGAAAAAGCAGACGCCACTCGCCCGGGCCCGTCACGGGGCCTCATCCCGGAGTAGTCGACTCAGATCACCACGCCCGATTTCAACGAGAGCGTCCGGCAATTCGTGGAGTTTGTCGCGAATCTCGAGCCATGCCCACAGTTCTCGCGGCTCATCACCGCGGCCGAACCGCGCCCGGCCGTGCGGCGGAACCTCGAAATAGTCGGCGACCTCCTTCCAATCGTCCAGGAGCCGCCGACAGACGGCCAGCTTCGCGGGCCCCGGGAACGTTGTCACCGCTCCGACCGGTCTGGACTGATGGTGGCGGCCGCGGGGCGGAGCCTGCATCGAACCCAGCACGGCGACGGTGAACCGGGCCGCGGTCTCGGCCGCGTACGCCTGCCAGGCGTCGTTCTTGGACTCCTCGCCGAAGTCGCTGACGGCCTTCGCCATACCGAATCCGGGACCACTGTCGTAGGCGGCCAGGGCCACGCCCAGGCACTCCATCTCGACGCCGATCGCCTTGGGCCAGGCGCCGCGCAGGTCATCGAGGTAATCCCGGTCCGCCACCACCTTCTCCCCCGACAGCACCGACCCGAAGTGGACGGCGGGGTCCGAGATCGTGTCATCCGGACGAGCGATCGAAACCCGCCCCGCCCACCGATCCGGCGGCACGTCCCGGGCCGCGTCGAGCAGGCGCTTGTCCGGGCGGTACACCTGGTATCGCGGCGCGGTGCCCGAGGCGGTCACCTTGGCCAACTCGTATCCGACCACCTGCTCGGGGACCAGCACATCGCCGAGCCGCAACCCGTCGACGCCCGCCCGCGCACCGCCCGCGATGCCGGTCAGAAAGACGTACGACGGATTCCAAATCCCAATTGCCCGCTTTGCCACGTATCTCG
>NZ_BJWY01000139.1 GCF_007990715.1 Nocardia seriolae NBRC 15557
GTACTAGGACGCGTTTGTCGGCGACCCGTTTCCTGACCCGCCCCATCAGGGCGGCATGGTCGATCCGATCGAAACACGCCTCGATGTCCGCCTCCAGCACCCAGTGATAGCCCTGGACACTGGGGCCCTTCCCCATGTACCGGGCTTTCCCCGGCTCGGAGTACTACGACCCCTCCGCCCCATCCACGCCCCAACAGCCGACGATGAGCCTGCCCATCGACCACTCGCTGGATGCGAGCCGCGATGGGCGAGACGGGATGGTTCCTACGTTCACCGACATCCATTCGGAACAGGAGGCGGCCGGCTTTGTCCCAGCAGTCTCGTCACGGCTACACCGCAGAAATTCACCGTGACCTCCCCGGCGGGTAGTGCAACCGTCGGGGGAGTTCTCCGACCCGTGATGAGGGGTCGGATGCGCACTGCAATCCAGCCCATATCCACCGAATTTGAGCTGGCTCCAACCTTGAGGGACGTTATGACACCGGTTCCTCTCGTCCACCTCTGTTCCACGCTCACCGGACCCGTGCCATTCGGCAGTGCTGGCACGTCCCGACTTTGTCAGGGCTGCTTCCCGCCCTCCCCAGCATCTCCTGGGTCGGGCTGCCCTCAGCTACAGCGATCATGCTGCGACACAATCACTTTGGAGTCATTTCACCTCCAAGGGATAATTCGGCGCCTCGTAGCGCACGCAGTTCGGTTGGAAGGGGTAGCAGGAGTGGGGGCTGGGGATCGGCGGCGGGTTCGCGGGTGTGCTGAACGTCGAGAGGGAAGGCTGGGGGCGGGTGCCGGAGCTGTCGGTGGTGTGCGAACCCAGGAGGATGATCAGGACGAGCGCGCCGCCGCCGAGGACCATGGGCAGCGCGAGGACCGCCAGGATCAGATAGCCGAGGCGCGGGCGGACGGGGCGGCGCGCCGGTGGCTGTGGGGGACGGTGGGGCGGAGGTTGATTCATCGCTGGGAGACCGCGGTGTCGATGAGGTCGGTGGTTCCCGAGAGTGCCATGCTGCCAACCTACCCAGACCGGAACGCCCCTGCGCGTCATTGCCGGCTCGGGTGAGCCGCTTTTCGGCATTCTGGGGATATGGGTATGCGCGTTGAGATGATCAGTGAGGCCGCGGCGTTCCGGGAGCGGGCCGGGGTATTTCTGGGCCGGGATCCGCTGCGACACACGGTGATTGCCACGGTTGTGGAGCGTGCGGTCGGGGGCGGGGGGAACGGTGCGGGGCGGTGGCGTTTTGCGTCGGTGCTCACCGGGGCAGGCGCGGTGGGTGGGGGGGATGTATGCGGGGCGTGGGGTGTATCTCGGGGAGGTGCCGGGCGAGGCGATCGCCGGATTGGCCGACGCGTTTGCGGCGGCTGTGCCCGATGCCGGTGCGGTCGAGGGAGCGCCGGCTGATGCACACGCGTTCGCGGAACGGTGGAGTACGGAGCGGGGCGAACCGGTCGTCGGGGAGTTCTCGTCTCGGCTGTTCAGGCTCGGCGAGCTGGTTGTTCCCGCGGTGGCCGGATTCGCCAGGGTGGCAACGGAATCGGATGTAGCGCTGTGTGCGGAGTGGATCGCGGCGTTCGGGGCGGAAGCCGGCGGGTCCGGGATGGAGGAGGAGGTGGTGCGGGCTCGGGTCGGGGAGGGGTGGTTGTGGTTGTGGGAGGACGGTGGGGAGACGGTGTCGCTGGCCGGGCTGCATCCGCGTAGTTTCGGGTGGCGGCGGATCGGGCCGGTGTACACGCCACCGGCGGCGCGGGGCCACGGTTATGCCAGTGTGCTTACCGCGCATCTGTCTCAGCGGGGGCTTGCCGACAGCGATGGCGTGTGTCTGTTCACCGATCTCGCCAATCCGACTTCCAACAAGATCTACCGTGCCATCGGCTACGAACCTGTGCGGGATTTCGTCCGGTACGAATTCGACAGGCGGGAGGCGTGAAAACGGCAGACACCGGCGGCACCGGGTCCTCGGCTTCCAGCCCCGAGCCGAGCATGCGACAGCAGGGCCGGTCGCAGCTCGGCCGGGGCCCGAAACTCGTCGCGCCGCCGCGAATCAGTGCCGGGGGCAGCGGGCACGCGGGCGGCACACCACCCAGCCGTTGCCGTCGGCGCGGGGGACGCGTTTGAAAGTGGGTGGTGTGGTGTCGTGTTCGTGCGGTGCCTGTGGCGGGTTCGGGGGCCGGACGCCGGGGTCGGCGGTGGCGGCGGGGGAGCCGAATATCAGTGCGGCTCCCAGGAATCCGGTGGCCACGGCGGTGCTGAAGCGGGTATGTCGGGACACGGTTCTGCTCCTGGGGTCAGTGTGCGGGAGTGAGGGCTCGGTGCTCGACGATCACGGCCGGATCGTCGCCGGTGTCACCGAGGTGGGGCCGGAGGTCGCGGAAGAAGCGATCCGGATCGATGACCGATTCGGGCGGATGCACGCCCGGGCGGCGAGCCGTCCCGTCGGCGAGCTGAGCCAGGCCCAGCGCCAGCGGGATTCCGGTCGCGCGGCTCATGTCATCGATGAACAGGGGCAATCCCGGCGCGTCCGCCAGCTGGGCCAGCACCACCCGAGCCCGGCCATCCTTGCTGCCGCGGACCGCGGCGAAGAAGGGCGGCAGCGTGCCGGGCCCCGGAAACCGCCCGGCCCCGACCAGTGAGCGGATGCCGCGTCGCAGACCGGGTTTCACCAGTTCCAGTGCGGCCGACTCGTTGCGGAGCTTCCCGCTGTCGATATCACGGCGCAGCACGTCGAGAAACGCCACCGTGCCCGGCGTGACGATCATGAGGTTGGCCGCCTCACCCGAGGGGAGCAGGGTGCGTTGCAGCGTGACCGGTTCGGGGTGGCCGACGGTGTAGCCGGTGCCGCGGCGATCGCCGGGCAGCGCCAGGGCCACCGGCCGCAGTGGTGCCTCATGGGCGATCCGGCCGTGGCGCACCACGGCGATGGTGCTGCTGATCTGCTCCATCCAGTGCACCAGCGCGGCGGGCGGCTGCCCTCCGGTCCCGGTGAGCTCCAAGGACTCCGAATGCCCCGCCGGGACATCGACCGGCCACGCCGTGTAGAGGTTCTCGACGCTGTCGAGCTCGCGGGCGGCGGTGACCGCGAGCAGATTGCTGACCCCGGGACTCGCGCCCATGCCGACGACGGCGCAGACGCCCGCTTTCCGTGCGGCGGAATCGAGTTCGAGCATCCGCAGTGTCGGTTCCCAGTCGTCGCACAGGTCGAGGTAGTGCGTGCCGGTGTCGATCGCGGCGCGCAGCACGGTGAGCCCGAAGCGGTAGTAGGGGCCGACGGTATTGAGCACGACATCGGCGTCCCGCATCGAATCACGCAGGGCCGAGGCGTCATCGACGTCCACCCGCCGAGCCGAGACCGCGGGATCCGTGGCGGACAGCTCGGCGGCCAGCCGTTGCGCCGCGTCGAGATCGCGGTCGGCCACCACGATCTCGTCGATCCCCGGTAGTCGCGCCGCGGTACGGACGGCCACGGCGCCCATCGCGCCCGGGCCGCCCAAGGCGAGCACCTTCATCTCAACTCCTATCAAACCGAAAACGATCGTACTTGTTATGATAGATACCATGGATCCCATGGGACGTCACCGTGTGCTCGAGGCGACATCGGCACAGGTGCTGGCGCTCGTCACCGTTCCCTTCGTGCACCCGGGAGTGCCGCGAACGCCGGACTGGACCCAGCTGCTCGGCCTGGGGTTCCTGCTGGGTTCGTGCCTGCTCACCCTCCATACCTGGCGGTTGCTGGTGACGTACGGTGCGCGAGCGCGCGCGGATTTCCCGAGGCAATCGGCGGACGAGCGCCGCCTGCGTCGCAGCGCGCTGTGCTATCCGCTCGTGACGGCCGTGCTGATTCCGATTCCGCCGACCTGGCAGTGGCTGTGGTTCGCCCTGACGCTCGCCTCGGGCGTGCTCGGCGCGATCTCGCTGTGGCGCTGCACGGGCGTGTCGTACCCGCGCATAGTTAACGAACTGTTGGCTGCCGCAACAGCATCCGGTCCTCACCCGGTCACCGTCCCCCGCAAGGGTGAGGCAGCTTTCGAAGTCACGCGGGAAATGAGGTTTCGATGAGGACTGGCTCGGGTGTGCGCGCCGGATTGGTCGCCGCGGTCGCGGGGGATGGTGCTGGCGCTGACCAGCGGGGTCGGCGCGGCCGCGCCCGGCGGGATCGCGGGGGCGTGCCTGCCGGTGCAGACGCTGTCGGCGGGAACGAATTACGGCTGTGCCGCGGCGGGCGAACTGCTCGACGTGCGCATCGGGGATGTGCTGGCCACCCAGCCCTCGCTCGGCTATGACGAGGTGTTCTACAAGCTGGGCCGCTACACCCTCGGCAAGGACGAGATCAACAAGAAGTTCGACGACTGGTGCGAGGCCAACGGCCAGGTCGCGGCCGCCACCGTGAAACCCGGTGCGAGCCTGAGCGATGCCTCCTCGTTCACCTGCAAGGTCGCGATCGGCCAGGAGACCGCCGAGAGCACCGCGGCGATGAAGACCGTCGTCATCGGCCCCGGCGGCAAGCCCTACCTGACCGACGGCCACCACACCCTGACCTCGTTCCAGGAGATCCCCGGCGACGGCGGCGCGAACCTGCATGTGCGGCTGAAGGTCCTCGACAACCTCAGCACCCTCGACGAGACCGCGTTCTGGGACACCATGAAGGCCAAGGGCTGGGTGTGGCTGCAGGACGTGGACGGCAAGGCGATCACCGTCGACCAGCTGCCGAAGTCGCTGGGCCTGGCCGGGTTCGCCGACGACAACTACCGCAGCATGATGTACTTCACCCGCGAAATCGGCTACAAGGTCGGCGACCTGCCGTTCCAGGAGTTCTACTGGGGCGACTGGATGCGTGAGAACAAGGTCGGCGCGGGCTGGAACCGCTCGGACTTCGCCGCCTACCTCGCCGCGGTGCGGACCGTCTCCAAGGCGCAGGTGGCGCTCGGCCCCGACGCGGTCGTGTCCGGCGGCAAGACCGCGGGCGAACTCGGTGTCCTGGCCGCCTGGAACGACGGAAAGGCCGAGGACAAGGGCGAATTCACCAAGCTGGCGCTGCCCTACTCCGACGCCAAGCCGGGCAAGGTCGCCTACGCCGTGGAATACCGCCTCCGCAACGGACGCTGATACCGCACCACGCACGAAGGCCGCCGCAGGACAGCTCCTGCGGCGGCCTTCGGCGTTCCGGCCGACGAATTGTTGGGGAATGCCCGATTGTTGTACGGATCGTCGGGGGGATTCGAGCGTGGTGAGATAGGAGAGTAGGGCTGGGCCGACGTCGTCCCGACACGGTGCTCGGTGGCCGGGGCTCGGGGAGTCTGCCGGATCCCCGAGCCCGCAGTGTCGCTCGAAACGAGTGTCCCGGCAGACGAGCCCGTGTCCCGCGAAACGAGTGAGGGAGCACAGTGACCCAGGAGAAGCTGCAATTCATCGGGGGCGAGCGGCGGGCGGGCACGGGCGAGCCGCTGTCGGTCATCGAACCGGCGACCGGGGCCGAGATCGTGGCGGGCGCGGGGGCCTCCGCGGCGGATGCGGCCGAGGCCGTCGCGGCGGCGCGGGCGGCGTTCCCGGGCTGGGCCGCCACCACGCCGGGGGAGCGCTCGGCGGTCATGCACACCTGGGCCCGGCTGCTCGGCGAACGCGCCGAGGAGTTCGCGGCGCTCGAGAGTCGCAATGCGGGCAAGCCGATTCGGCTGGCGAGCGAGTTCGATGTGCCGGGCACCATCGACAACACGGCGTTCTTCGCGGGGGCCGCGCGCCAGCTGGAAGGCAAGGCGTCGGCGGAGTATTCGGCCGACCACACCTCGAGCATCCGCCGGGAACCGCTCGGGGTGATCGGCTCCATCTCACCGTGGAACTACCCGCTGCAGATGGCGGCGTGGAAAATCCTGCCCGCGGTCGCGGCGGGAAACACGGTGGTGCTCAAGCCCTCCGAGCTGACGCCGCTGAGTTCGCTGCTGTTCGCGGAGGTCGCGACCGAGGCGGGAGTTCCGGCGGGTGTCATCAATGTGCTCACCGGTGCCGGGCCGGTCGCGGGCGAGGCGCTGGTCGCGCACCCCGACGTCGCGATGGTTTCCTTCACCGGGTCCACGCGGGTCGGCCGGGCGGTGGCCGCCGCCGCGGCGGGCGCGGTCAAGCGGGTGCATCTCGAGCTCGGCGGCAAGGCCCCGTTCGTGGTGTTCGACGACGCCGATCTCGAGGCCGCCGCGCGCGGTGCGGTGGCGGGGGCGCTGATCAATGTGGGGCAGGACTGCACCGCCGCGACCCGGGCCTACGTGCAGCGTCCGCTGTGCGACGAATTCGTCGCGCGGGTGGCCGAACTCATGGATCGCGTCGTCATCGGCCCGGTCGAGGATCCCGACACCGACCTGGGCTCGCTGATCACGCGGGCGCATCGCGACAAGGTGATCGGCATGGTCGAGCGGGCGGGCGCGAAGATCGTGCGCGGCGGCCGGATTCCCGAGGGCACCCCGGCGGGCGGCGCGTACTTCGAACCGACGCTGATCATCGGCGCGGCACAGGATTCGGAGATCGTGCAGCATGAGATCTTCGGACCGGTGCTGGTGGCGCTGCCCTTCGACACCGACGACGAGGCCATCGCGCTGGCCAATGACACCGCCTACGGGCTGGCCGCCTCGGCGTGGTCGCGCGATGTGTTCCGGACCCAGCGGGCCGGCCGGGAAATCCAGGCCGGGTGCGTGTGGATCAACGACCACATTCCGATCATCAGCGAAATGCCGCACGGCGGGTACAAGTCCTCCGGATTCGGAAAGGACATGTCCGCCTACGCATTCGAGGAGTACACCAATATCAAGCACGTCATGTCCGATATCACCGCCGCCGCGCACAAACCCTGGCACGACGTGATCTTCCGCGCGCAATAGCGCCGCCGTACCACCTGCCGTCCCCGAAGCGGGCGGGCGCACTAAACGCGTCCGCCCGCTTCGCCATGCCCGCGGCGATCCGCCGAGCCGGAGTCAACCCCAGTCTCATTCAACGAAATCCGTTGCGTAACGCAGAATTTTCAATGGAATCATTCGAAATGTAGCCGGTTGTGCCACTATTCATCACACATCGCAGTGGAACTGCGCTGCTGCCTCAGTCTGGTGAAGGTGAGACCCCCATGTACGACTCCTCCGATTCCCTGCCACCCGCGGTGCGCGGCGTGCTCGCGTCCCGGCCCACCCGCCGCGGCCTGCTGCGCGGCGGCGCAATGCTGGCGCTGGGCGGCGCGCTCGCGGCGTGCGGCACCAAGGGGTCATCCAAGAACGGCGAATCGGCGTGCGCCGTCCCCACCGATCAGTCGGCGAGTGAGAAGACGCTCGGCTTCTCCAACTGGCCCGGCTATCTGGACGAGGCCCCCGGCAATGCCGAAATCCACCCCACCATGGCGGAATTCACCAAACAGACCGGAATCAAGGTCGACTACGTCGCCGACATCAATGACAACAACGAATTCTGGGGCAAGATCAGCGCCCAGCTGGCGGCCTGCAAGAACATCGACCGCGACATCATCGTGCTGTCGGACTCGACCGCGGTTCGCGTTGTGCGCCAGGGCTATACGCAGAAACTCGACGTGTCGAAGATGCCGAATTTCGTGAAGAACCTGCACCCCATGCTGCGCGGGGCCGATATCGACCCGGCCAACGACCACCTGGTGCCGTGGCAGTCCGGGCTGGTCGGCATCGGCGTGAATACCAATGTGACCGGCGAGGTCCGCAGCATCGACGAACTGCTCACCCGGCCCGACCTCAAGGGCAAGGTCACCTGCCTGACCGAGATGCCCGACACCATGGGCCTGATGCTGCACGCGGTGGGCAAGAGCGCCGCCAAGTTCGGCGACGACGACTTCGACGCCGCGCTGGGCAAGTTGCAGAAGGCCGTGCAGTCCGGGCACGTGCGCAAGTTCACCGGCAACGAGTACGTCCAGGATCTGGCCAAGGGCGACATCGCCGCCTGTATGGCCTGGTCGGGTGACGTCATCCAGCTGGCCGCGCAGGACCCGAAGATCAAGTTCGTGATGCCGGCCGAGGGCGCGATGCTCTACTCGGACAATGCCATGATCCCGGTGACCTCCCCGCACGCCGCCAATGCCATGGCGCTGCTGGACTTCTACTACAACCCGGCGGTCGCGGCCCGGCTGGCGGCGTTCGTGAACTACGTGTGCCCGGTGGCGGGCGCGCAGGAGGAGATGGCCAAGTTCAATCCGGAACTGGCGCAGAATCCGCTCATCTTCCCCTCGGTCGAGGAGCAGAAGAAGATGCAGATCTTCATGTCGCTGAGCGAGGCCAAGGACAAGGACTACCAGGCCAAGTTCCAGGCGCTGACGGGGGCGTGATGAGCACCCGGGACCTCCGCCTCGAGGGCGTGACCAAGAGCTTCGGCGATTTCACCGCGGTCCGCGAGCTGAGCCTGACCATTCCCGACGGGTCGTTCTTCGCGGTGCTCGGCGCGTCGGGCTGCGGCAAGACCACCACGCTGCGCATGATCGCCGGGCTCGACGAGCCGACCAGCGGGCGAATCATGCTGGGCGACAGCGATATCACGCATCTGCGGCCGTATCGGCGGCCGATCAACACCGTGTTCCAGAGCTATGCGCTGTTCCCGCATCTGAGCGTGGCGGAGAACGTCGCCTACGGCCTGCGGCGCAAGGGGATCGGCAAGACGGCCGCCCGCCAGCAGAGCGAGCAGATGCTGAAACTGGTGCAGCTGGACGGATTCGGCACCCGCAAACCCGCCCAGCTGTCCGGCGGGCAGCAGCAGCGGGTCGCGCTGGCCCGCGCGCTGGTGAACCATCCCGAGGTGCTGCTGCTCGACGAGCCTTTGGGCGCACTGGATCTGAAGCTGCGCCGGCAGATGCAGCTCGAGCTCAAGCGGTTGCAGACCGAGGTGGGCATCACCTTCGTGCACATCACCCATGACCAGGAGGAGGCCATGAGCATGGCCGACACCGTGGCCGTCATGAACGGGGGCGAGCTGGAGCAATTCGGCGCTCCGCGCGAGATCTACAACTTCCCGGCCACGGCGTTCGTGGCCAACTTCCTGGGGCAGTCCAATCTCGTCGAGGGCAGTGTGACCGGCGGCGGTGACACCGTGACCGTGGAGGCGCACGGGCATCGGCTGGCGATTCCGGCGGAACGGTGCCGGGTCACCAGCGGGGATGCGGTGCTCGGCATCCGTCCCGAAAAGCTCGGGCTCGCAATGGATCCGGATGACGTTCCGGCCGGCCGATCCGGGCTCAACGGTGTCGTCACCGACAGCATCTTCCTCGGCGTCTCGATCCAGTATCTGGTGCAGACGTCCTGGGGGCAGGAGCTGTGCGCGCACGTGCCGAATGTGGGCGCGCCGATCCAGCCGGGTGCGCAGGTGCTGGCGCACTGGGATCCCGAGCACGCGTTTCTCCTGGAACGGGCGTGATATGGCGGTGGTGACGACGGCCGTGGCGCCGCTGACCGAACCGGGCCGGAAGTCCGGTCGCACACCGTATCTGCTGCTCGCGCCGGGCGTGCTGTGCCTGCTGGTGCTCTTCGCGATTCCGGTGGTGCAGCTGGCGGCGGCGGCCATGTACGACCGCGGCGGATCCATCGAGAGCGGGTACACGCAGACGCTGTCGCTGGACAACTTCGGCTACGCCTGGCAGCTGTATCACCCGCAGATCATTCGCTCGCTGGTGTATTCGCTGATCTGCACCGCGCTGTGCGTGCTGCTGGGGTATCCGCTCGCCTACGCCATCGCAATGAAGGGCGGGCGGTGGAAGAACCTCATGCTGGTGGCGGTGATCGCGCCGTTCTTCACCAGCTTCCTGGTGCGCACCTTCGCGTGGAAGGCGATCCTGGCCGACAGCGGTGAATTGGTGCGGCTGCTCGAGGCGATTCACCTGCTCGGCGCGGACGGGCGGCTGCTGGCGACACCGGTCGCGGTGATCGCCGGGCTGGTGTACAACTTCCTGCCGTTCATGGTGCTGCCGCTGTTCACCAGCCTGGACAAACTCGATCCGCGGCTGCTGGAGGCGTCCGCGGATCTGGCGCACGGGCCGGTGCAGACGTTCCGGCGGGTGACCCTGCCGCTGACGCTGCCCGGCATCGTGGCGGGCACGCTGCTGACCTTCGTGCCCGCGACCGGTGACTACGTGAACGCGCAGCTGCTCGGCAACACCAATACGACCATGATCGGCAACGTCATTCAGTCGCGGCTGCTGGTGGTCAAGGATCTGCCGGTCGGGTCGGCGCTGTCGGTGATGCTGATGGTCGCGATCCTGGTGCTGGTGCTGCTGTATCTGCGCCGGACCGATACCGATGAGGTGGTGTGAGGTGAAACGAGTGCTGAGTGCCCTGCGCCGCAACTGGGTCCTGTTGCTGGGCTTGCTGATTCGGGCCTACATGCTCGCGCCCATCGCGGTGGTGCTGCTGCTGTCGTTCAACCAGCCCGGCAGCCGCAACACCACCTATGTGCTGGATCTGCGCGAATTCCACTTCACCTGGCACAACTGGACCGACATGTTCGCCCCGGCCGGGCTGCGCGACGCGCTGATCATGAGCCTGGTCATCGGGGCGCTCGCCGCGATCGTGTCCACGGCGCTGGGCACCGGGATGGCGTTCGCGCTGGCCCGCTACCGGTTCCGCGGGCGCTCGGCGGTGCAGGGTCTGCTGTTCCTGCCCATGGCCACGCCCGAGATCGTGATGGGCTCCTCGCTGCTGACGCTGTTCCTGGGATTCGGTATCCCCCTGGGGTTCTGGGCGATTCTCATAGCGCACGTCATGTTCTGTCTGTCGTTCGTCGTGGTGACCGTCAAAGCGCGCCTGGCCGGGCTCGACCCGCGGCTCCAGGAGGCGGCGATGGACCTCTACGCCACCCCGTTCCAGGCGTTCCGATCGGTGGTGCTGCCGCTGGTGTGGCCGGGGATCATCGCCGCCGCGCTGCTCGCATTCTCGTTGTCCTTCGACGATTTCGTGGTCACCAACTTCACGGCGGGGACCTCC
The DNA here is from genome assembly GCF_007990715.1 of Nocardia seriolae NBRC 15557. Taxonomy (GTDB): domain Bacteria; phylum Actinomycetota; class Actinomycetes; order Mycobacteriales; family Mycobacteriaceae; genus Nocardia; species Nocardia seriolae. The sequence continues at coordinate 10,948 of NZ_BJWY01000139.1, forward strand.
GAGACCTTCCCGATGTACATCTGGGGCATCAACCTGAGAGGGATTCCGCCGCAGGTGAACGCGGTCGCCAGTGCCACCTTCCTGATCTCGCTGGTGGTCGTCATGGCCGGGCGGCTGCGCCGGCGTGCCGCGGTGTGAGCGCACGCCAGCGCCACACGATGATCGCCGCGGCCACGGCGGCGGCGATCGGGACATCGATGCGAAGGCGGTCGGGGAACCCCGCTGCGCGGCAGAGCAATTGAGCGAGCAGTTCCCCGAGCGCGGCCGCGGCGAGACCGAAGCCCGCCGCGAGCGCGGGTGGCGGCAGCCGCCGTAGCCGGGGCCACCGGTCGGCTCGCGATCGGAGCCAGCTGCCCAGCAGGAGGGCGACGATGGCGGACGTGCCGCCGATCGAGGTGAGCGCGGCCCACACCAATTCGGTGCGCCCGGTGAGCAATCCGCCCAGCCCGGCGCTCACCGCGGGGGCCAGGTAGGCGACGAGGACTTCCCGCCACAGCACGAATCGCTGTGGGGTGATCGTTGTGCTCATATGATTAGGTGCCTAACTATATGGTCATGGCGATACGCCGTGCTGCGGGTATCACCGTCTGTCCATTGTCACTGTGAATCTAATATGGCACCTAACTACCGTGCCCGTCAAAGCGGGCGGCTACTCGCCGGGGTCGAAGAGGTAGCGGTCCGGGGGGATGGCGGACGGGGCCGAAGTGTCGTAGAGGAGAGCTATTTCGTCGTGGGCGTGCAGGACGATGGCGGCGGGGTCGCCGGGTTGCCGGATGCCGTTGACGTAGGCGCGCAGTGTTGCGCCGTCGCCGGTGTGGAGGTTGCCGAGGCGGTCCGCGGAGAGGGGGACCGACCATTCGGTGAGGAACTCGCCCAGGGTGAATTCGCCCTGGGCAGGGGCCTCGACGTGCAGGACGCCGGTGTCGTCGTGGGTATGCAGGGGGCTCATGGTGTCGGCGCGCAGGTCGACGCCGACGTCGGCGGGAACGGCCACCGGGCGGCCGTTGACGAGGACGTCGAGGTGGGCGTGGATATGCAGGCCCATGTCGTCGCCGGTGAGCATGGGCAGGCCGGAGGCGCGGACCGCGGCGGCCGGGTGCGCGGGGGCGGGCCAGAGGGTGCGACCGGGTGCGGGCGGGTGGTGGGTGCGGGCGGCGGCGGTCGCACCGGCGAGGATCGATGCCGCGGCCGCCGCCGCGATCACGAGCGCGGTGGGGGATCGGAAATCTGGTCTGGATGTCATGGGCCATCGCTTCCCGGGCGGGTTCCATCGGACTCACGAATGCGGCACCGGAACGGTTCGTGATCGAAAGACATTGCCGTTCAGTCGATTACGGAACCAACCGGGAGGTTATGACAGAAGAGTGACGATGCGGGCAGCGTAGAACCACGATGCGCCGAATCCCGTTTCCATGAGCGGAGAGGAGGTGGAATCAGCATGAGTATCGAACAGATGGCACAGTCGCTGCTGACGGCAGCCGACGACGCGACGCTTCGTTCCTGGACGGAGGTCGAGGATGCGACGTTCATCGCGTACGCCAGCGCGTATGTCGATGACACGCAACTGGTCTGCAAGGGCTGCCACGGCGGCTGATGACGTGACCGAGTGAACGGGTGGGAGCGCCCCGCAAGCCGGCGCTCCCACCCGGGAGGATCACCATGAATGAAGCCCGGTTGCCATTACTGCTGCGCGCCAGCCCATTCCGCGTGCGGGCACGGCGATCGTCGCTGGACTTCCAGTTCCGCGTGGGGCACCCGAGTGCCCGCGAGCCGGACGGATCCGCGCCCTGCGTCACGGTCCTGAGCCGGGCCGCCGACCGGGAGCTGGACCGGCTGTCGCTGTCGCTGGCGGCGAAGGGAATACCCATGGTCCGGATGGACAGCGATCGTTGCGCGGGCATCGACTGCCGGTGGGATCTCGAAACCGGGACCTTGCACTGGGATTCGCGGGCCTTCCACCCGATCGTGTTCTGGCGGAGATACTTCGCGATGGAGGCGGTGGCGCTGCCGGTGGGCGAACTGGCGCACTACGGCCGGGAACAGTGGGCGGCCTGGGCAATGATGCTGTGCGGCAGCCGGACCCATCGAATCAATGCCGCCGCCGAGCCGGGACGGCCCGACCGGCTCGCCCAGCTGGACGCCGCGCGCCGGGCGGGCCTGCGCACGCCCGCCACGGCGGTGGGCACCCGGACGGCCGACGCGGCCGCGCTGATTCCGGGCCGCGCGGACCTGATCGTCAAGAGCCTCGGCGCGCACGCCGTCGAACCCGAGCCCGGACGGTTGCGCGGGATCTTCCCGCGCCGGGTGACCCGCGCCGAACTGTCCGCCGAGTGCGCCGTGGAGCCGGCGCCGGTGATCGTGCAGGAATTCCTCACCGCCGCCGCCGAATTGCGCATCTACCTGGTGGGGCAGCGGCTGATCGGTTACCGGGTCACCCGGCCGAGCCCGGAGGCGATCTGGACCGAACCGGAGTCGATCCGGGTGCGGCGCTGGGCGGTGCCGCCGCCGCTGGCCACCGCGCTCTCGGCGCTGGGTGACGAATTCCGGCTCGACATAGCGGCTTTCGACCTGCTCGACACCGCCGACGGCCCGGTGTTCCTGGAAGTCAATCCCGAATGCGACTGGATGTGGGCCGAGCACGGCGCGGGCGCGCCCGAGGTCTCGGCCGCGGTGCACGATCTCGTCGCCGAGCGCTTCGCGAAACAGCAAGGGCGGGAACGTGTCTAGAATCCGGGTCGCGGCATGCGGGGTGCTGTTCTTCGACGACGCCAAACTGGTCTGGGACGACTACGTGCACCACCGCCAGTTCGCCCTCACCCCCGACAGCGAGGAGGTGCTGCGCTGGTTCGCGCACTGGCGTGAACTCGACAGCGCCGACCAGCTGGGGGAGCGGCATCGGGCCATCGCGGTTCGCCTGCTGGAGAACGGCATTCTCATCGGCGAGCACTCCGCCGAGGACACCGCCGAGCGGCACCTGCTGGCCGAATGGCAGGCGTGGGGACCGGCGGCCCGCTACCACCACTTCGCCGCCCGCACCCCCGCCGACACCCGATACGCGGCCGTGTGGGAGGACGAAGCGTACTTCGAAGCCAAGGCCGAGCACGTCCCCGCGCCGGAACCGGCCAAATCCTATCCGGACCGACCGCGTATCCCGTTGGCGCGCAACGTGCCCGACGATGACGGCTGGCCCCGGCCCCGGCTGGTGGACGCACTCGCCGCGCGCCGTTCGGTCCGCCAGTTCACCGACGGCGAGATCCCCCTGGACACAGCGGGTTTCATCGCTCGTATGGGCGGCGGAACGACGCTGGTCGAGGAGCATCCCCGGCTCGGTCCGGTCCTGTTCAAGGCCAGCCCGTCGGCGGGGGCCCGGAACCCCTTGGTGATGGCGGCAAGCGCGGCGGCACTCGCCGCCGCGCTGCTCATTCCCGGGCGGCCTATTCCCGCCGTTCTCGGCTATGCCGGTGTGCTGTTCGTGCGGCCGGTCTGGGAAGTGCTGCTCACCGTCGGGTGGTTGCGGCTGACCGGCGACGAGCTGCGCGGACGGGTCACCGCCACCACGGGACTCGCGACCGCCCTCGCCGCCGTCACCGCACCCGCCACCGTCGGCGTCCTGCTGGCCGCCCTGGCGTCGCCGGCGATCGCGATCCTGCTGGTCGCGCTCATGATTGCCGGTGCCGCAACGGCATTGCGGGCCGGCGAGCCGGTGCCGTCAACCGAGCAGGCGGATCAGCCAGGCGGCGGTGATCACCGTGGTCACCCCGCCCAGGCGGGTGGAGATCTGAGCGAAGGGCATGAGGTTCACGCGGTTGGCGGCGGAGAGGATGGCCACGTCGCCGGTGCCGCCGAGGCCGCTGTGGCAGACGGTGACCAGGGCCGCGTCGATGGGGTACATGGCGATGGCTCGGCCGACCAGGAAGCCGGTGCCGACCATGGCCAGAACGACTGCGGTGCAGGCGATCACGTAGCCGGGGGACAGGGCTCGGACCACATTGTTCAGGGGTAGGTAGACCATGCCCAGGCCGATCATGGTGGGGTAGATGAAGTGCCTGGAGATGATGGCGTAGACCGCGCCGGCGTCGGCTTCGACTGTGCGCGGGAAGATGCCGGTCAGTTTGCACAGCACCGACAGGATGATGACCAGCACCGGCGCGGGCAGGTGGATCAGCTTCTCCAGCAGGGGGGCGAAGACGAACAGGCCGGTGATGGTGAGCCCGCCGAGCCCGCCGATCATGTTCTCGGGTATCGCGCGGAAGCGGCCCGCGACCAGCACCAGGGCGGCCAGCACGACCGGGACCAGCAGCGGGGCACCGTCGAGCACCGGCATCGGGTACGTGCGCCGGGCCTTGTCCGTGGAACTCATGGCGGCTCACCGGATTTCCAGCGCGGTCCGGATGGCCTTGCCCAGCGACTCGGTGGTGCCGGTACCGCCCATATCGGGCGTCAACTCCTCCGGTCCCTCGGCGAGCACCGATTCGATGGCCGCCAGCACCGCCGCGGCCGCTGCGGGCTCGCCCAGGTGGTCCAGCATCATGGCCGCACTCCAGATCTGGCCGATGGGATTGGCGATGCCGCGGTCCGCGATATCGGGGGCCGAGCCGTGCGCCGGCTCGAAGAGACTGGGAAATCGGCGCTCCGGGTTGATGTTCCCGCTCGGCGCGATACCGATCGTCCCGGTGCACGCCGGGCCCAGATCGCTGAGGATATCGCCGAACAGATTGCTGGCCACCACCGCGTCGAACCAGTCCGGATGCAGCACGAAATTCGCCGCCAGAATATCGATATGGTATTTGTCGACGTCCACGTCCGGGAAGTTCGCGGCCATGGCCGCGACCCGCTCGTCCCTGATCCAGCGCACCACACGACGGTTCACCCTCACCCCGGTGATCTGGCCGACCACAACTGCATCGTGCTGCGCGAGAACGAAAGCGACTACGCCCTATGGCGATTCGTCGATCCGGACGGCAGCGAATTCGCGACCCGGGTAGCGGGCGACCTGGTCAGTAATGACGGCGACGTCATCACCCGCTGGTGCCTCGAGAGCCGCGGGTTGACCATGCGGTCGCTGTGGCAGGTCGCGCCCTTGCTGGCCGACGGCACCCTGACCCAGGTCATGCCCGACCTCTCGACGCCCGCCGCCGATATCTGCGCCGCCTACGCGGCGGGTCCGGCCCTGCCGCGCCGCACCCGGGCGCTGCTCGAGCATCTTCGAGCGGGGCTGCGGTCGCGCATCAGCGGGGAGTGATCAGCGGCGGTCACCACCGTCATGGTGAGTGTCGTCGTGGTGGTTGTCGAAGTCACCCTCGTTGTTGTGATCGTCCGGGAAGTTGGTGCAGGCCGGATTGTTCACGTCGGGGTAGGGGCAGTCCGGGGCATTGGTGCCGGGGTCGTACGGGTCGGCGGCAGCCACTCCGGCGGTGCAGAGCGTCACGGCGAAACCGGCCGCGACCAGGGCGGTGAGGGGGCGTTCGAACCACACGGATATCTCCTCTTGTCGAGTCGATCCGATCGGTCGATACCCATCCCAAGATAACCCCGGGTTTGCGGCAGAACGGAGTCGGGCCGCCGAACGATCTCGGCGGCCCGACGCGGACTGATCCCGGATCAGTAGGTGTAGAAGCCCCGCCCGGTCTTGCGGCCCAGGTAACCGCCATCGACCATGCGGCGCAGCAGCACCGGCGGCGCGTACTGCGGCTCGCCGAACTCGGCGTAGAGCGACTCGGCGACCGCCAGGGTGACGTCCAGGCCGACGGTGTCGGTCAGGCGCAGCGGGCCCATCGGGTGCGCGCAGCCGCTGACCATGCCCTCGTCGATGTCCTCGGCGCTGGCGAAACCGGTCTCGAACATGCGGATCGCATTGCACAGGTAGGGGATCAGCAGGGCGTTCACGATGAAGCCCGCCTGATCCTTCGACTCGATGGTGCGCTTGCCCAGCACGTCGCGGGCGTAGGCGGTGACCTTGTCGACGACCTTGCGGTCGGTCTTGAGGGTGACCACGATCTCGACCAGCGGCAGCACCGGCACCGGGTTGAAGAAGTGGATGCCGACCACGCGGCTCGGGTCGGCGGTGGCATTGGCCAGCCGGATGACCGGGATCGAGGAGGTGTTGGTGGCCAGAATGGTGTCGGGGGACACGATGGCGTCGAGCTTGGTGAAGAAGTCGGCCTTGAGCGACTCGATCTCCGGGGCCGCCTCGATGACCAGCTCGCGGTCGGCGAAATCCTCGATCGAGGTGGTCAGGGTGATGCGGGCGCGGGCGGCGTCGGCGTCGGCCTGCTCGACACGGCCGGACTTCACCGCGCGGGCCAGGGACTTCTCGATGCGCGCGACGGCGGCGTCGGCGGCCTCGGTATCGCGCTCGAGAACCAGGACCGACCCGCCCGCGCGGGCAGCCACCTCGGCAATACCGGCACCCATGGTGCCGCCGCCGATCACGCCGATGCGTTCCACTTCGATTTCTCCCTTGCTCTCCAGCCGTTTTGTCCGGTCGGGCACATTACCGGGCTGCCGCGTCCGGCTTTAGCGCAGCACCCGGTCCTCGTTAAGCGGCCGCGCCTACGTTCGGCGAAAAGCGCGGACGAGGTGGGGTGGAACGGGTGGCGGAAACCGATGTGCTCGAGGCGGATGAGACGGACGCCACAGTCGATACGGCCGGTGATCCGGTCCCGGCCGCACCGCCGACCGCCGCGGCGGGGGAGTGGCGATCGCCGACCCGGCTCGGATTCCGTTTCGGCGTTTGCTATTTCGGCCTGTTCGGGCTGGTCGGCGTGCTCGGGCTGGTGCCGATCCTGTTGGCGGGGCTGGGCATCGAGTCGGGCTGGGCCTGGGTGCACGGCGGATTGGGGCTCCTGCGCCCGCCGATCGCGTGGACGGCGACCCAGGTGCTGGGGCTGCGGGTGACCAGCACGCAGGTGGGGAGCGACAGCGCGTTCCAGTGGACGGCGCTGTTCCTGCTGGCGGTGATCGCGCTGCTGGGCACCGCGGGGTGGTCGGTGCTGGACCGGCGGCGGCGCGGCTACACCCGGCTCTTCGCCTGGACGCAGCTCTACTGGCGGTTCGTGCTCGCCATCTCGATGTTCTATTTCGGTATGGCCAAGGCGATTCCGACGCAGATGCCGTTCGTGCTGAACCGATTGGTCGAGCCCTACGGCAATTTCAGCCCCGAGGGTGTGCTGTGGTCGCAGGTCAGCGTGTCACCCGCCTACGAGATCGCCTTGGGCGCGGCGGAATTGCTGGCCGGGGTGCTGCTGGTGATACCGCGCGCCGCCACGGCCGGGGCGCTGCTGTGCGCGGTGGACATGGCGCAGGTGCTGCTGCTCAATATGACCTACGACATCCGCCTGAAAACGGTGTCGTCCCAGTTCCTGCTGCTGAGCCTGGTCCTGCTCGCCCCGCAGGCGCGTCGGCTGGCCGCGGTGCTGTTCTCCGACCGCGCCGCACCCGCGCTGCGGCGGATCCCGCTGTTCGCCTCCGCCCGCGCCAACCGGATCGCGCTGATCGCCCAACTGGCGGTGGGGCTGATCCTGCTGGCCGTGACCGGTGCGCAGAACTGGCGGCAGTGGGATCACCCCACCCCCGAGCTGTACGGCATCTACGAGATCGACCACTTCTCCTCGGAGGGCTATGCCCGCGATCCCCTGCTCACCGACGGATTGCGGTGGCGGCGAGTCGTTGTCGACCGCCCCTTCCACGTTTCGGATCCGGTGGCGCTCACCATCCAGCACATGGACGACTCCTTCGAAATCTACGGCGGCACCATCGATCCCGCGCGCCACATCATCGACCTGCATCACCGGATCGCCCTGGGCACCTACGCCGAAACCCCGGTCCGGGTGCGCCTGACCTACTGGTGGCCGGGTCCGGGCCTGCTGGTCATCGACGCCGACGACTATGCCGGGCACCGCATCCACGCCTACTTCAAGCAGCTCGACCCGAAGTCGTTCCCGCTGCTGGAACGCGGCTTCAGCTGGGTGCAGGAGCAGCCCTACAACCGCTAGTACTGCAACGGT
>NZ_BJWY01000140.1 GCF_007990715.1 Nocardia seriolae NBRC 15557
CCTCTTCCGAAGCCGTTGCCGCAAAGGGGGACTCGCCGATCCCAGCGAAGGCATGATCGCCCTCACGCTACCCGAGATCCGCCGCCTGCTCATCGCCTTCGTCCTCACCCGTCACCACCGGCCCGACCATGTCTGGGCCTGGTCCAGATTCCGACGACGCCGACAACACCAAGCCCGACTCTCCCATTACCGACGCCGCGGCCACCCACTCACCTGAACACGAGTGTCGTTGCAGTACTAGGCCGGGACCGGGGACTGCTCGGCGTCGAGCAGCCAGTCGTTGGGGGCGAAGAGTTCGAAATGGACTCGGTTCGAGGGGATTCCGGCGGACATGAGCTGGGCGCGGATGTGCTGCAGGAAGCCGGTGCCGCCGCACAGGTAGAAGTCGGCGTCGTCCGGGAATTCGACGCCGGTCAGGTCCATCAGTCCGTGGCCGTCGGCCTGGTACCAGGCGCGCAGGTAGACATCGTGCAGTCGGGTCGCGAGGTCGGCGACCGTCTCGCGCAGCGGGTAGGCGGCGGTGGAGCGGTCCGCGTGCAGGACGACCGTGCGGCGCGAAGGGGTCTCGGCGGCCAGGTATTCCAGGATGCCGACCATCGGGGTGACGCCGATGCCCGCGGAGATGAGCACCAGCGGGGTGGTGGCGTCGGTGTCGATGGTGAGATCGCCGAAGGGCAGCGTGATTTCGAGGGCGTCGCCGACCTGGAGGTGGTCGTGCAGCCAGTTCGACACCTCACCGGCCGGAGCCTCCGCCTCGGCGGGCACCCGGCGCACGGTGAAGGCCAGGCGGCCGTCGCCGCCGCGGTTGACCAGGCTGTACTGACGCAGCTGGCGGGCGCCGTCGGGCAGTCGCGCGCCGACCGAAATGTACTGCCCGGGTTCGAATCCCGGCAGCGGCCGCGCCGGATCGGCGGCGGCCACCACGAAGGTGGCGACGCCGGAGGGATCGTCGATGCGCTCGACCACCCGGGTCTGCCGGAACACGTCGCCCGGCTCGACCCCGGCGGCGTCGTAGAGCTCGCGCTCGAAATCGATGAGAGTGGTTGCCATCAGCCAGTACACGCGATCCCAGGCCGCGGCGATGGCCGGGGTCACCACGTCCGCGCCCAGCACCTCGACGATGGCGGCGAACAGATGCTCGTGGACGATGCGGTATTCGGGCTCGGTGACGGCCAGCGAGACGTGCTTGTGGCCGATGCGGGCCAGCAGGTCGCGCGGATGCGGGAGGCTCGGATCGACGAGGTGGGTGGCGAAGGTGGCGATGGAGGCGGCGAGGGCGCGCTGCTGGCCGCCCTGCTTCTGATTGCCGCGGTTGAAGCGGTCGCGCAGCAGTTCCGGATGCGCGGTGAAAATCTTCTTGTAGAACAGCGGGGTGATCTGATCGATGTGCGCGGCCACCAGCGGCAGCGTCGCGCGAATCACCTCGGCGTGCTCGGGCTCCAGTTCGGGGACGGCGTTCAGGCTGGAATCCGGTGCGAGCCTCATGAGGTCTCCTACCTATCGATGAGTGCGATCGCCGGGGGGAAAACCGGCGCATGCAGCAGCTCCACGGTGCGCTGATCCACCAGATCGGCCAGCAGGTACCGATCGAGTTCGGCGTAGAAGGCTCTCTGCGCGGTGGCGAGGACTCCCCGCAAACGGCAGGCATTCGCTATCGGGCAGGGATTGTCACCGACGCAGTCGATGCCCTCGTTATCACATTCGAGCTGCCGGACAATAGTGCCGATGGTGGTTGTTCGGCCGGCTTCGGTCAGGAATATCCCGCCCGTGCGCCCGCGCTGCGACTCGACGTAGCCGAGTTCCGCGAGCCTGGAGACAGCCTTGGCGACATAGTTCTCGGAGGCGTTTACCTGTCGCGCAATAAGTTTGACCGTGACTCGCTCCTCGGCTCCACTGCTGACCGCCAGGCGCATGAGCGACCGCAAGCCGAGATCTGTGAACCGGGAGAGCTGCATGAGATCAACCGTACTTATTCCGATTCAAAAACGCATATTTTCCGGCTGTGCGCTCTAATACGCACAACCGTGCGGATTATGTAACCCGGGGCACAATTCGAGAAGGACATTTATTACTTGCCAGCAAACATCTGGCAGCGAGCGGCGGTCCCTGGCGGCGACCGGCATCGCCGCCAGGGCCGTCATCTCAGGCCGTGACCATGAGCTTGGTGCGCGTGGCCAGCGGGTAGTAGATCGCCAGAGCCAGGCCGCAGCCGATGAACCAGCTGTACTGGGCCGCGGTGTGCATGCCGTACACGTCCTTGGCCAGCACCGGGAACACCGCCGCGAGCGCGCCCACCACGGTCGCGATCACCGCCACCGGGTTGAATCCCCCGCGGTACCAGTACTTTCCGGTCTCGGCCATGGTGAACAGGTCGTCCACCGCGATCTCGCGGTTGCGCACCAGGTAGTAGTCGGCGATCAGCACCCCGAACAGCGGGCCGATGAACGCGCCCAGCACCTCGAGGGTGTAGTGGATGACGTCCGGGTTATTGTACAGGTTCCACGGCGTGATCGCCACCGACCCGACCGCCGCGATCATGCCGCCCATGCGCCAGCTGATCTTCTGCGGGCTCACGTGCGAGAAGTCGAAGGCCGGGGAGATGAAGTTGGCGACGATATTGATGCCGATGGTGGCGATGGTGAAGGTCAGCGCGCCCAGCACGATGGCGAAGGTGGAGTCGATGCGCGAGACGGTCTCGACCGGATCGGTGATGAGTTCGCCGTACACCGGGATGGTCAGCGACGCGGTGATCACCACCAGCAGCGCGAAGGCCAGGAAGTTGACCGGCAGCCCGAGCAGGTTGCCGCGCTTCACCGCGGTCATGGACTTGCTGTAGCGGGAGAAGTCGCCGAAGTTCAGCATGGGCCCGCAGAAGTAGGACACCACCAGCGCGATCGCGCCCAGCACCACCGGCAGCGCGTCCCAGCCGTGGTACTTGACCGCGCCCAGCTGCAGGTCGATCGCGCCCCATCCGGCCTTGTAGATCAGGTACCCGCACAGGAGGAACATGACGACGTAGACCGCGGGCCCGCAGAAGTCGATGAACTTGCGGATGGACTCCATGCCCTGCCAGAACACCGCCGCCTGCACCACCCACAGCACCAGGTAGGCACACCAGCCCAGCAGCGACAGCCCGAGGAAGCCGTAATCCTTCGACACCGCGTACGGCGCGAGGCTCGGGAACAGCTTGACCGCCACCACGATCAGCGCGGCCGAGGCCAGATATGTCTGAATCCCGTACCACGCCACCGCGATCAGGCCGCGGATGATGGCCGGAATGTTCGCGCCCTTCACGCCGAAGGCACTGCGGCACATGACCGGATAGGGGACGCCCGCGCGCTGGCTGGGCGCGGCCACCAGATTGCACAGGAAATATACGATCGTGATGCCGATGAGCAGCGCGGCCAGCACCTGCCACCCGGCCAGGCCGAGCGCGAAAAGGCTACCCGCCGTGACGTATCCGCCGACGCTGTGCACATCCGACATCCAGAAGGCGAAGATGTGGTACGAGCCCCAGGTCTGCTTCTTCAGTGGAGCGAGATCGTCATTGGTGAGCCTGGGGTCGTAAGCTGGGGCGGGTTGCGCCGCGGCTGATTCAGCCGCGAGGGGCGCGGGTGAGGCGATATCGGTCATGGGGGCATCCGATCCGAGAGCCGAACTTGGTGGGCTCAAGGTAGGAAGCAGCCGTTGCCCTCGAATTGCTTTTGAGTTTCCCGGTCATTTCGTGAGCCGTATATCTTTCAGGTGACCGGTTCACATCATGGTGGCGCTGAGGTGCCCGGGCCCGGTGGTCAACCCCGGACCGAGGCAGCCCATCACCAGCTCCGGCGTCATCATCTCGTAGTCGGCGGTGACCCGGACCCAGTTGCCGAGGCCGAAGCCGTCCACCACCTGCATCGGGCCGACCGTGGGCTGGGCCATGCCGACCGGCCAGGGGCCCCAGAGCGTACTCGAATCGCCATTGTTCCAGTGGACCCACACCGTGAGCGGCCCGTCGGCCGGGTGCATGCAGTCCGACCAGGCGATGTGCTCGCCGGTGAAGGTCGCGCCGGTGATGCCGTCATAACCGGTGCAGCCCCAGAGGCGGCCGACCGAGGTGAAGGTGAGCAGGGCCGGGGTCATGGTGATCGCGCCGTTGACCGCGGTCCAGCGGAAGTCGCCGCCGGTGCAGCTGCCGATGGACTCGGCGTGGGCGGGTGCGGCGGTGAGCGGGGCGAGGCCGAAGACCGCCGAAACGGCCAGGGCGACCAGTCCTTTCACGATCCTTGGCACAGCTTCCCTCTCCTCACTGAACGGGCGCTGAACTGCGGTGATCGCTGAGAACATAAACCCCGGGCGAGACCCGGACCGGGATTGCCGGTCACGCGGTCGTTTCCTGCACAGGCACGGCCGGTTTCCGCCGACGGGCGACAGTCAGGTGAACCTCTGGCAACATGGCCTGGCATGGAGCTCATGGCGCGGATCGAAGCGGCGGCGACCCTGCCTGGAGCCGGTGATCCGGCGGACTCCCGTGGTGGCCTCGCGGGTGCTGTCGGAGCGGACCGGTCACGAGGTCTGGCTCAAATGCGAGAACCTGCAGCGCACCGGCTCGTTCAAGCCGCGCGGGGCCTACAACCGGATCGCGAATCTGTCCGAGGCCGAGCGCAAGCGCGGGGTGGTGGCGGCCAGCGCGGGCAATCACGCGCAGGGCGTGGCCTGGTCGGCGACCTCGCTGGGCATCGAGTCCACGGTGTTCATGCCGGTCGGGGCGGCGCTGCCGAAACTGGTGGCCACCAAGGCATATGGGGCCACGGTGTATCAGGTCGGCGACACCATCGACCAATCCCTGACCGCCGCACGGGAATTCGCGGAGCGCACCGGGGCGACGCTGGTGCACCCCTGCGACCACATCGACATCGTGGCCGGGCAGGCGACCTGCGGGCTCGAAATCCTGGACCAGCTCCCGGATGTCGGCACCGTGCTGGTGCCGACCGGTGGCGGCGGACTGCTCGCGGGCGTGGCCGCGGCCCTGCAGCGCCGCAAACCCGAGGTCCGGGTGATCGGCGTGCAGGCCGCCGAGGCCGCCGCCTGGCCCGCCTCGCTGACCGCGGGCAAGCCGGTGGCCCTCGAGCACATGGCCACCATGGCCGACGGCATCGCGGTCGGCATGCCCGGCCAGGTCCCGTTCGAGCACATTCTCGACAGCGCCCCGACCATCGTCACCGTCGACGAGGAGTCCCTGTCCAAGGCCCTGCTGCTGTGCATGGAGCGCACCAAACTCATCGTCGAGCCCGCGGGCGCGGCCGCCGTCGCGGCCCTGATGTCCTGCGACCCAGCCGAACTCGCCCTCGAGGGCCCGGTCTGCGCCGTCCTCTCCGGCGGCAATATCGACCCCCTGCTGCTGACCCGTGTCATCGGCCACGGCCTCGCCGCCGCGGGCCGCTACCTGGCCGCCCGCATCACCATCTCCGACCGCCCCGGCAGCCTCTCCCGCCTGCTGGCCGAACTCGGCCGCACCGGAGCCAGCGTCGTCGACGTCGTCCACTCCCGCACCGAATCCTGGCTGGCCATCTACGAGGTCGAGGTCCTGCTCACCCTCGAAACCCGCGGCCCCGCCCACCGCGACGAGGTCCTCGACGCCCTCGAAACCGCCGGATACGTTGTCCGCGTAGAGGATTAGTGCGCCCCACCCAACTCCAGCGCCAACACCCCCGCAATCACCAGCACAATCCCCCCGATCTGCACCGCCGTGATGTGCTCATCCAGAAACAACGCCCCAATGGTCGCCACCGCGACCACCCCCACCGCCGACCAAATCCCATAGGCCACCCCGATAGCCATCCCCCGCTTCAAAGCCTGCGACAGAAAATAGAACGCCGCCCCATACCCGATCACCACAATGACCGACGGCACCAGCTTGCTGAACCCCTCCGATATCTTCAACGACACCGTAGCCGTCACCTCACACGCAATGGCCAATCCCAACAGCAACAAGGTCATAGCCGAAGGATAGCCACGCCCTATCCGGCTTCAGGAAGCCTATGGAACTCGACACTGAGCCGCAGTTCCAAGGCTTCAGCGAATCGCTCGAGCATCGGAATCGTCGGCATCGTCCCTCCGGCTTCGAACCTTGCGACGGCCGGCTGCTTCAGCCCCGCACGATCCGCCAACTCTGCCTGGGTGAGACCGAGCTCTTCCCTGCGCTGTCGCACTGCAACCCCGAGTTCGAACCTGATCCGCGCAGCGTCGTAGGCAACTCCGGCACCCGGCCGACTCATCACCTCGGCACGTACATCGGCCCAGTTCTTGCGTTCGCCCATGGAATTCACTCCTCCTCCACGGTGTGAGCCTCGGCGATACAGCGATCCATCACCTGCACCGCCCGGTCTACCTCGGCTGTCTCCCGCATCCGTTGCTTCCGGAAGACCGTCAGCAAAATAATGCGTCTACCGGATGCGATCCAGTAGGTGATCCGGACCGCGTCGCGCGCGAGGTAGAACCGCAGCTCTCTCAACTTGCCCCGCAACTGCCTTGTATACGGCGCACCCAGTAGTACACCTCGTTCGGCCAAGAGATCGACATAGAAGACCACGGTCTCCTGGTCGGCCTGATCGAGCGCATCGAACCAGTCGCAAACTTCCGCCTCAAGTTCCACCTCTCCCCAGTTCATAACACAGATGTTATATCGATGGCAAGTGGCGTGTCGGCCCTTCGCCAAACCCGGCCCGGGCTGAAGATCAGCGATACGCCAGACCACACTCATGAGCTCCGACGACGTGGCGGGGTTCTACGGCGAGCTGCGGTCCGCGATCACCGCACTGGACGACGCGTCCAGTACCCCGGACTCGCATCGCGATGGAGCACGGCTGGAGCGCGAACCCTGTGGGGACCTGGACGACATCTTCGTGTCCTACCAGACGGTCATCACCATCAATGGCGTCGAGGTCCCGCGCCCGGAATGCTCCGGTGTCGTGCAGATGCCGGGCCAGGGCACCACCCAGTTGTCGTGCACCATCGCCGTCCCCGCCGGTGCACAGATCGGCAGGTCTTTCACCGCCCGCCCGGTTCTCGGCCGCCCCCGCGCCGACGCCATCGTCGCCACCGTCGACGCGAACGCGAAAAAGAGCCAGGCCAAGGCGAATTGCCCGCTCCCTTCCATCCACGCCACCAACTCCGACAAACCGGGCTGCTGACCTACGAGGTCCGGCGTGGAGGACCGGCACCATCGAGTGGCCGGTAGCCGCGGGACTGTGAGCAGTGTCTCGCTCGACCGGGTCGGGGCGCGGGCAGACACTGGGAGCGTGGACGGTCTCGCGGTGCGGCGGTGGGGGGATGGGCCGGGGGTTGCGCTGGTGCACGGTGGGGCCGGGCCGAAAACGACGTGGGCCGGGCTGGATTCGCTGGCCGAGCGGTGGACGCTGCTGGTGGTGTATCGGCCCGGGTATCCGCCCAGTCCCCCGGTGCACGGCAACGGGCAGGATTTTCTGGTCGATGCCGAGGACCTTGCCGCGGTGTTCGGCGAGTATCGGCCGCACGTGGTCGCCCACTCGTACGGAGTCCTGGGAACACTGCTGGCCGCTGTCGGCGATCCGTCGAGTGTGCGGTCACTGACCTTGATCGAACCACCGTTGTATTTCGTCGCCGCCGAGGATCCGGGCGTGGCCCGGCTGCGTCGGCTGGGCGACACGGTTCTCACCCACGGCCTCGACGCCGATCCGGACGTTCTGCGTGAATTCCTTGTGCTGGCGGGATCTCCCGCAATCGATCCGGGTCCGCTGCCGGGCGCGGTGGCGGCCGCGGTACGTCGTGCTCACCATGGCCGACTGCCGGATCAGGCCCGACCTGATCTGGATGCGTTGCGGACCACGGGGATTCCCGCGCTGGTCGCCTCCGGCGCGCACGCGCCCGCCCTGGAGCGGGTCTGCGACGCCCGGACCGGTTCGGTCAGCTCTGCCCGCTCCCGGGCGCAACCGATGAAGGAGGTCAACGGTTTCGGCAGCGCAGGCACGGGCCGCGGGCTCGGGGCGCGGGTCGCGGACGCGTGCTGGGCCAGCGCCCGCCGATCGGGCATCTCCAGCTTGCGCAGCAGCGAGGACACGTGCCTCTCCACCGTGCGCACCGAGATGAACAGTCGCACACCGATCTCGGCATTGCTGAGGTGCTCACCCACGAGCTCCAGCACTTCCGCTTCCCGGGTGGAGATTTCCAGCGTCAAAGCCATGGAATCGGTCTGCCGCATGACCGCCCCGCATCCGGTACGGAACGGTACCGAGTGGGTTCTCCGTGGTGGATTCCGTAGTCGCCACGGATGTGGGCGGACCCCCTGGGGCGCGAAGCTGAATGCACACCGGGTTCACCGGAAACGACCGGATCACCAGCGGATTCGGACCCACGACATACGGGAGCAAGCATGACCACGATGGGCATCAAGACCGTTCTGCATCCGGTCTCGGACCTGGCCGCCGCGAAGACCGTCTACGCGGCGCTGCTGGGCCTCGACCCGCAGACCGACTCCCCGTACTACGTCGGTTTCGAGTCCGAGGGTCAGCACATCGGCCTGGTGCCCGCGGGCGGCCCGCAGTCCATGACCGCTCCGGTCTCCTACTGGCACGTCACCGATATCGAGGCCAAGATCGCCGCCCTGACCGCTGCCGGGGCCACCGTCGCGCAGCCCGCCCACGAGGTCGGCGGCGGCCGCCTGGTCGCCACCGTCGCCGACACCGACGGCAATGTGCTGGGCCTCATCCAGGATCGCTGACCCGACTCTTCCCCGACTCCCCACTCTCACAAAGGAATTCCGCCATGACCGCCGAGTCCACCACCCAGAAGTCCACCACCGGTTTCACCGCCGAAGAGCGCGCCGCCATGAAGGCCCATGCCGCGGAACTGAAGACCGCCGCCCGCCGCTCCCCCCGCAATGCCAAGGCCGACGGCGAGCGCGACGTGCTGGCCAAGATCGCCGAAATGACCGGCTCCGACCGCGAACTCGCCGAGCGCCTGCACGCCCTGATCAAGTCCGTCGCCCCCGAACTCACCTGCAAGACCTGGTACGGCATGCCCTCCTACATGCGCGACGGCAAGATCGTCTGCTTCTTCCAGGCCGCCGCCAAGTTCAACTACCGCTACGCCACCCTCGGCTTCAACGACGTCGCCAACCTCGACGACGGCGACCTGTGGCCGATCAGCTACGCGCTGAAGGCCATGACCCCCGAAACCGAATCCCGCATCACCGAATTGCTGCGGCAGGCCCTGAGCTGACCGCGAGACGAGTCCCCCGGCCGGAGGTGAATCCTTTTCCGGCCGGGGACGCTCTTATGGTGGTGACAGTACGAATCGACACGAAGGACCACGACGTGGCAGGCGGCTGGGCCGGTGAGCAGCTGGTGGCGGCGGCCCAGCACGGTGACCGCGAGGCGATCGCCGCGGTCGTCTACGGCGCGCATCCCCATGTGCGCCGTTTCGCGCTTCACCTGTGCGCCTCGGAGACCGACGCCGAGGACGCCACCCAGGAAGCGCTGATCATCCTGTACCGCAAGATCGGAACGCTGCGCGCGACCACGGCGCTGGCGTCCTGGATGTTCCGCATCGTGCGCAACGAGTGCCTGCGCCGGGCGCGACACCTGATCGATCCCGGTCCGCGGGCCGTCGGCGACGGTGACCCGGTGCTCTCCGCCGAGGACGAGGTGCTGCGCCGCCTCGATGCCGACCGGCTCGCGCAGGCCATCACGGACCTGCCCGAAGTTCAGCGCCGCGTGCTGATCATGCGCGATGTGCTGGGTTACCCCGGGCACGCGACCGCCGACTCGCTCGGATTGAGCACGGCGGCAATGAAATCGCAGCTGCACCGGGCCCGGGCCGCGGTCCGGGCCGATCTCGGCCCACGGCCGTAAACCCGCCACATTTCCTGGCATTCACCCCACGAAGGGACGCTCCGCCATGCTCACCACCGAATCCCGCGCACCCGAACTGGAATTCGTCGACACCGCCGGACGGCCCTGGCGGCTGTCGGACCAGCGCGATGCCCGCGCCACCCTGCTGTATTTCATGCGCTCGACCGCGTGCCCGATCTGTAACCTGCACGTCCGTGATCTCGTGGCGCGCCGCGACGACTTCGACGACGAGAACATTCACGTCGCCATCGTGGTTCCCGAGGACCCCGCCGCCGGTCTGGCGTGGAAAACCAAGCGGGGCATTCCTTTTCCGGTGCTCACCGGCGCGACCGGCAGCGCACACGAATCGGTCGGCCTGACCCGCCGCGTCTTCGGCTCGATGCAGCAGTCCGGCACCGTGCTCGTCGACAGCGCGGGCATCGTCCGTCATGCGCACGGCTCCACCCTGCCGACGGGCGGCTACGACAAGAAGGGCATCGTCGCGGCCATCCGCGAGCTGAGTGACGCCCGAAAATAATCAGATGCGCTCGATGCGAGCCTGTGGTTACAGTGCTCGGCATGTGGCTGTTCCTGTGCTCCTGAGCACTTTTCGCCCGTGATGCCCGGCGGTCGTCCGTATCGACCGCGCCTGCGGCTTTCCCGATTTCGACCGGCAACTGAATCCGGTTGGTCGGTCACGCATACCTATAGGAGGACTGATGCCCGAGCGCTTTCCGCTGCCCGAAATCCCCTCTGATGATCCCGCCGATCGTCCGTTGTCACGGAAAGAACGGCGGGGGAAGAAGAACGGTAAGCAGCAGACCACCGACAGTGGAAGGGTGCACGATTTCGGTCGTGCGTCCGTCCCTGCCGCCAAACACATGAATTACCGCCGCGGCTGACCGACGGCCGAGTCAGGGATCCCCCGGATGTGCAGGAGTCCGGGGGTTTCCTAGGCTCGGGCCATGCGAACTTTGCGGCTCGGCAGGTTGGGTGTGTCCGCGGTGGTGGTGGCGGCGCTGTGCGCGGCCTGCGGATCGGGGTCGGGGTCGGGGTCGGGGTCGAAGGATCCTGCGGCACAGCCGATCACGTGGGCAGAATGTCCGCAGGAATTGGGAGCTCAGGTCCAGTGCGCCGCAATCGAGGTGCCGGTGGATTGGGGCAATCCCGATGGGGAGAAGATCACCGTGGGGATCGATCGACTGCCCGCGAGCGATCCGGACCATCGGATCGGGGCGCTGGTGCTGAATCCGGGTGGTCCGGGCGGGTCGGGGACCGACCTGATCTCCGGGGTCGCCAAGTTTCCCGCGCTGGTCTCGGCCGAGTTGCGGTCCCGCTTCGACCTGATCGGACTGGATCCGCGCGGGATCGGCACCAGCCGCCCGGCGGTCAAGTGCGACACCGAGCTACAGCGCAAAGTGCCCGACATATTCCCGGCCGATCAGGCCGCATTCGATGCGATGGTGGCGGCGAACAAGGCCTTCGGTGAGAGCTGCAAACGGCGGACCGGCGCACTGATCGACCATATGGACACCGTGGCGGTCGCCCGGGATCTCGAGGTGGTGCGGCAGCGGCTCGGCGGGCAGCCGCTGAACTATCTCGGACTGTCCTACGGCACCGAGATCGGATTCGAATACGCCCGCCTGTAACCGAATTCGAGTCGCGTGCTCGCATTGGACGGAGCCCTCGTCCATTCCCTCGCGCCGAGCAGCATGCACATGTATGAGGCCGCCGCCTATCAGGACACGCTGCGGCAGTTCGCCGATTGGTGTCGCGCGAGCGCCGACTGCGCCCTGGGTGGAGACGACGCCGCCGTGGTGGTCCGCGAGCTGGCGGCCAAGGCCCGGCAGTCGCCGCTGCCCGCGCCCGGCTGCGCGAGTTCGGGGCGGTGCGAATCCGAAGTGCGCATGGGTGATCTGCTGACCCAGGTGCAGAACGGCCTGCTATTGCAGCCGGCCGAGGCGGTCGGACCGGGCTGGGCCGGTCTGGCGTCCGCGCTGAACGAGGCACGCCACGGCGACGCGAGCAAGCTGTCGCCCCAGCTGCCCTCCGACGAGGATGCCGCCGGATTGGCGGTCGGCTGTGCCGAATTCCGGGCGGACTTCGACAGCTATCCGCTGTTCAAGACCGAGCAGACCCTGGGTGAGACCGTCGCGCCGGACGTCTTCGGCAGCTCCCAGAGCTTCACCTACATCGCCCGATGTCTGGGCTGGCCGGCCGCTTTCAGCAATCCGCCGCACACCGCGACCGTCACCCCGACCGTCGCGCCCCTGATCGTCAATGCCACCCACGACCCGTCGACCTCGTACGGCTGGGCGCAGCTGATGGCGACGCAGATCCCGAACGCGGTGCTGCTCACCCGTGCCGGCAACGGCCACACGTCGTTCTTCATCCCCGGCCGGACCCGCGACACCATCACCGATTACCTGATCAATGGCACGCTGCCCGCACCGGGGACGATCCTGCCCAGTTGAATCGCCGATGACCAACGGCCCGTTGGGTTTCCACGGCGGAAACCCGACGGGCCGTTCTTGTCGAGGCGGGTCAGCTCAGCCAGGCGCGCTGGGTGGCGGCGGTGCCGCGCACCTCTTCGAGCTGCTTGGCGACCTGGGTGCCCGCGGTGCCGCCGCGGGCATTGCGGGAGGCGATGGAGCCCTGCACGGTGAGCACCTCGCGCACGGCCGGGGTGAGCGCCGGGTCGACCGCGGCGAACTCGGCGTCGGTGAGTTCGTCCAGGCCCACGCCGCGCGACTCGGCGACCCGGACGCAGCCGCCCGCCGCTTCGTGTGCGACGCGGAACGGAACGCCCTGGCGGACAAGCCATTCGGCGATATCGGTGGCGAGGGTAAAGCCCGCCGGGGCCAGCTCGGCCATGCGCTCGGTGTGGAAGGTCAGCGTCGAGACCAGTCCGGCGATGGCGGGCAGCAGCAGTTCCAGCTGGGCCACCGAGTCGAAGACCGGTTCCTTGTCTTCCTGCAGGTCGCGGTTGTAGGCCAGCGGCTGGGCCTTCAGCGTCGCGAGCAGCCCGGTGAGGTTGCCGATCAGGCGGCCCGCCTTGCCGCGGGTGAGCTCGGAGACGTCCGGGTTCTTCTTCTGCGGCATGATCGAGGAGCCGGTGGACCAGGCGTCGGCCAGGGTGATGTAACCGAATTCCGGTGTGCTCCAGATGATCACCTCTTCGGCCATGCGGCTCAGGTCGACGGCGATCATGGCCAGCACGAAGGCGGCCTCGGCGGCGAAGTCGCGAGAAGAGGTGGCGTCGATGGAGTTCGCGGCCGAGGAGTCGAAATTCAGTTCGGCGGCAATGGCTTCCGGGTCCAGGCCCAGCGAGGAGCCGGCCAGCGCGCCGGAACCGTAGGGCGACACCGCGGCCCGCTTGTCGAAGTCGCGGATGCGCTCGATATCGCGCAGCAGCGGGTGCGCGTGCGCCAGCAGGTGGTGCGCGAGCAGCACCGGCTGCGCGGCCTGCAGGTGCGTCTTGCCCGGCATGACCGCGTCCGGGTGCGCGGCGGCCTGCTCGACCAGCGCGTCCACCACGTCCAGCACGCCGACCGCGATGCGCCGCACCGCATCCCGCAGCCACATGCGGGACAGGGTCGCCACCTGGTCGTTGCGGGAGCGGCCCGCGCGCAGGCGGCCGCCGAGCTCGGTGCCGACCCGGTCGATCAGGCCGCGCTCGAGCGCGCCGTGCACGTCCTCATCGGATTCCAGGGGACCGAACGCGCCCGATTCCACGTCCGCGGCCAGCTGATCCAGGCCCGCGAGCATGCCCGCCAGGTCGGATTCGGAGAGCAGCCCGGCCTTGTGCAGCACGCGCGCATGGGCCTTGGAGGCGCGCACGTCGTAGGGCGCGAGCACCCAGTCGAAGTGCGTCGACTTGCTCAGCGCCGCCATCGCCGCGGCCGGGCCGGACGCGAAGCGTCCACCCCACAGCGCGCCTTCATTGGTGCTGCCGCCCTGGGTCATGGCGTGTCGTCTCCTCGCGGTGGTGTTTGTGTGTTTTTGATGTCCCAACTGTCTTGACTTCCTCCCGGCCCTGAAGGACCGCGATCCCCACCCTCACGGGTGAGTTTTCCTGTTTCATCGACGGTTGCCTTCCCGCATTAGCTGCGGGACGGTCTCACACCATCTCCACAGGCCAAGACCGCCAGCCCGGCGGCCTGTATGTTCTTGGCGGCATTCACATCCCGGTCGTGGACGGCACCGCAAGGGCACGTCCACTCGCGAATGTCGAGCGGCAGTCGATCGGCGATACGCCCGCACGTCGAGCAGGTCTTGCTCGACGGATAGAACCGGTCGACCGCCACCACCGTGCGCCCATACCAGTCCGCCTTGTACTCGAGCATCGATCGGAATTGCGACCAGGACGCGTCCGAGATCGCCCGAGCCAGGTTGTGATTCCGCACCATGTTCCGCACACTCAAGTCCTCGATGGTGATCACTTGGTTTTCGCGCACCACACGAGTCGAAAGCTTGTGCAAATGATCTCGCCGCCGATCGGAGATCTGGGCATGGATACGAGCGACCTTCAATCGAGCCTTCGCGCGGTTGTTGGAGCCCCTCTGTTTCTTCGCCAGTACCCGCTGAGCTTTCGCCAACCGCGTACGGTCCAGCTTCTCGTACCGAGGATTGGATACCTTCTCCCCGGTCGAGAACGTATAGAGCGAAGTAATGCCCGCGTCCACGCCCACTGTCACATCGGTCGGGGCGTGTTCGTGGATGGTCTCCTCTACGAGGATCGCGATGTGATGCCGGCCCGCACTGTCTCGACTCACGGTTACCTGTGACGGCACGGCACCCTCGGGTAACGGCCGAGACCACCGGATATCCAGCGGCTCCGACTGTTTCGCAAGCGTGATCCGGCCGTCGCGATAGGTGAAGCAGTTCGAGAAGTAGGTCGCCGAATCCTTCGACTTGCCCTTCTTCTTGAATTTGGGGTAGCCGGTTTGCTTGCGCCAGAACTGATCGAAAGCACGCTGAAGATTCCGCAGCGTCGCTTGCAACGGACCCTTGGAAGGCTCCGTCAGCCACTCCGTTTCGGGGTCGCGCTTCCAACCTGTGAGCATCTTGTCCGACTCCGCGTAGGAGACGCGCCGCTGCTCCCGAGTCCATGCCCGCGACCGCTCCGCCAGCGCCCGGTTGTACACGTAGCGAACGCAACCGAAGGTTTTCGCCAGTTGTTCGGCTTGCTCCGGGGTCGGGTAGAAGCGGTACTTGTATGCCCGCTTGACCACCCGATCTCCCATGCGTGACACGGTAACACGCTGGTGTGTCACGCCGTCGATGGTTGCTACTTGCTGTTGAGGTCCCGACGCGCCGCGACCTTGGAGGACAGGCCGTGGATCTGCACGAAGCCCTTGGCCAGCGACTGGTCGAAGGTGTCGCCCTCGTCGTAGGTGGCCAGGTTGAAGTCGTAGAGCGACTCGTCGGAGCGACGGCCGTTGACCACGACGCTGCCGCCGTGCAGGACCATGCGGATCTCGCCGGAGACGTGCTGCTGCGTCTCGGTCACGAAGGCGTCCAGAGCGCGCTTGAGCGGCGAGTACCACAGGCCGTCGTACACCAGCTCGCCCCAGCGCTGCTCGACCTGCCGCTTGTAGCGGCCCAGCTCGCGCTCGATGGTGACCGCTTCCATCTCCTGGTGCGCGGCGATGAGCGCGATGGCGCCCGGGGCCTCGTAGATCTCGCGGCTCTTGATGCCCACGAGCCGGTCCTCGACCATGTCGAGGCGACCGACGCCCTGGCGGCCCGCGCGCTTGTTCAGCTCGGTGATGGCCTCGAGCATGGTGACCGGGCGGCCGTCGATGGCGACCGGGACACCCTTGTCGAAGGTGATGATGAGCTCGTCGGGGGCCTCGAAGTTGACGGTCGGGTCCACGGTGTAGTCGTAGACGTCCTTGGTCGGGGCGTTCCACAGGTCCTCGAGGAACCCGGTCTCGACCGCGCGGCCCCACAGGTTCTGGTCGATGGAGAACGGCGACTTCTTCGACACGTTGATCGGCAGGTTGTTCTCACCCGCGAACTCGATGGCCTTCTCACGGGTCCAGGCGTAGTCGCGGACCGGCGCGATGACCTTCAGATCGGGCTCGAGCGCGCCGATGCCGACCTCGAAACGAACCTGGTCGTTGCCCTTGCCGGTGCAGCCGTGCGACACGGTGTCCGCGCCGTGGTACTCGGCGGCCTCGACCAGGTGCTTGACGATCAGCGGCCGGGAGATGGCCGAGACCAGCGGGTAGCGGCCCATGTAGAGAGCGTTGGCCTGAACGGTCGGCAGGCAGTACTCATCGGCGAACTCGTCACGAGCATCCACCACGATCGACTCGACCGCGCCGCAGTCCAGCGCACGCTGGCGCACGTCGTTCATGTCCTCGCCACCCTGGCCCAGGTCGATCGCGACGGCGACAACCTCCGCGCCGGTCTCCTTGGCAATCCAGCTGATGGCGACAGAGGTGTCCAGCCCGCCGGAGTAGGCGAGTACGACGCGCTTCGTCATAGTCCGTGTGCTCCTCGATTGTTCGTATAGGTCCCGGGCCGGTGCGCTGCGTCTCGAGCCGTTCCCGGCTCCGTATGGCGCGCTCCGTCGTCCTGCAAATGATTATGCACGAAGATGCAATCCCATTCATAACCGGGTCCCCCACGCGGCGAAACCGACCGCCGATTCTTGCACCGGCAGCCCGGCAGGAATACAGTACGAACGTACGGTTTTGGAAACTCGACGACGATCGGAGCTGCCCGTGTGGGATCCGGACAAGTACCTTGCGTTCGATGATCTGCGGGCGCGGCCGTTCTTCGATCTGGTGAATCGGGTGGGGGCGAGCAAGCCGCGGCGGGTGGCGGATCTGGGGTGTGGGCCCGGGAATCTGACCGTCGCACTGGCCGAGCGGTGGCCGGGGGCGGTTTTGGAGGCCTTCGATTCCTCGCCCGAAATGGTTTCCGCGGCAAGGGAACACGGGATCGACGCGAGCGTGGCCGATGTTCGCGACTGGCTGCCCGCGCCGGATACGGATGTGGTGGTCACCAATGCGGTCCTGCAATGGGTGCCCGATCATCTTGCGCTGCTGCCGGGTTGGATCTCGGCGCTCCCGGATGGGGCTTGGTTCGCCCTCCAGGTGCCCGGCAACTTCGATGCGCCTTCACATCTCGCGATTCGGGAGCTGGCGTCCTCCGAAAAGTGGCGTGACAAGCTGGGTTCCGCGGGGCTGGTTCGCCGGGAGACGGTGCCCGATCCGGCCGGTTATGCCGAGGTGCTGACCGGCGCGGGCTGCCGGGTGGACGCGTGGGAGACCACCTACCTGCAGCCGCTGACCGGCCCCGACCCGGTCCTCGAATGGGTGACCGGCACGGCCCTGCGCCCGGTGCGCGACGCGCTCGACGACGCCGATTGGCAGTTCTTTCGCGCCGACCTCGCGCCACTGCTGCGCGCGGCCTACCCGCAGCAGGCCGACGGCACCACCTGGCTGCCCTTCCGCCGAGTGTTCGCGGTGGCGCACAAGCACGCCTGATCGATGGCAACCGGTTCGAATCTCGATCATGACCGCCGCGGCTGTGTCACGCTGAAGATCGTCACTCCCGCGCAAACGGAGGATTCAGCCATGCTCTCGACCCTCGCTCAGAACGTAGGCACACTCGGCCGCGACATCCTTTCCATCGGATCGGCCGCACTGCAATTCGCCCAGGACCTCATCACCGCCGGTGGCACCGGCCAGGGCGGCGGCACCTCCTACCCGCCCGGCCAGTACCCACTCAACTGAGCAGTCCCGCAACGGAATCGGCGGCGCAGTCCCAAGAGTCGGTACGATCGAGCGAGTGGCCATCGCTCACTTGGGACTGATCTCATTGGACTGCGCCGACGAGCTCGCACTGGCGGAATTCTGGGCTGCGCTACTCGGGGGAAAGATCGTGTACCGCGAGGAGACCATGGCCGTGGTGCACACCGAGCGAGGCGTGCTGTCCATGATCCGAGTACCCGATTACCAACCGCCCACCTGGCCGAATGGCCCCTCCCCCAAGCACATTCACCTCGACCTCGCAGTCCCCGACCTCGACGTCGGCGAACGCGAGGCGCTGCGGCTGGGCGCCCGGCGCGCGGAGGCACAGCCCGAACCAGAACGCTGGCGCGTACTCCTGGACCCGGCCGGACACCCATTCTGCCTGGTCACCCGCATCCCACTACTACCACTGGGCCCGGGCCATCCATTCCCGCAGGATGACCAGGCCCAGCCCCCCTGAACGCGCTGCACTACAACTGGTCACGCGGACCGAAGCGGCCAGCGCGGGCTAGTAC
>NZ_BJWY01000141.1 GCF_007990715.1 Nocardia seriolae NBRC 15557
TTGGAACTTCTATCTCAAGCCGGTTACCGCTTTGCTGGTGATCCTTGTCGCGGTCGCGATCCGGGAGGCATGGGAGCGGAGGTTCGCTCCCACGATCACGCGCACCTGATCACCAACAAGCGCTACAAGAATGCGATGTCATCGGCTACTTAGCTCACTTTAGTTGACTCAAGCCAGGATGGCCAACTGGGAACGTAGCGCAGTCCAAGCGAAGCAACCTGCCGGAGCGACGAACCGCTACCCGCACCCGCGAGATCCGCCCGATTGACGACATCAAATGGTCGATTGCATCCCAAAACAGGCGGTCTACCTGCGGAAATTTGGCTAGTAGCCTTAAACCATCACGTGGCACCAATGACAGCTCGCGTACCCGATCGACAGCAGGATCGGCACATCCCGCTCCGCCGCCTCGGCCAGCGCCTCGGCGTCCCACTCACGCCAGGCAACAGGATTTTCCGCATGCTGGCGCAGGTAAGGCGAGGTAGCACTGCCCAATCGGTTCATGTTTCCAGCCTTCCACACAGCTGAGATCCTTTTGCCATGCGGACGTTGCTCATTGTGCTCATCCTGATCTGTGGACTCGCTGTCGCGGCGGACTTCGGGGCGGCGGCCTACGCCGACAATGCCACGGGGCAAGCGATGCGCAACACCGCGAACCTCGGCTCCGACCCGGCCGTCCACATCAAGGGCTTCCCGTTCCTGCTCCAGGTGGCGGAGGGGAAATACGACAACGTCGAGGTTCGAGCGAACCACGTCGGCACCGACAAGTTCGGCTTCGTCGACGTCGAGGCCGATCTGCACGGCGCCGAAGTGCCCTTCGGCGACCTCACCTCGCGCCAGTTGCACAAGATCCATGTCGATCGCCTCGAAGCCACCGTCCGATTCGACGCGACGCGCCCGCTCGTGCTGCTCGACGTCAGCGGCCTGCTCCCGTTCGGCGTGGTGCCCACGGGCCTGCATTTGAACAACGGGAAGGTCGTGGTGACAGGCAGCGGCACGAACGTGACGGTCGATATCGACAAGCTGAAGTCGGGACGGGGTTGATCAGAGGAACTCGGTAGCGCTGGACCCCAGGGTATTCAGGTACTCGGTGGCGGCGAGTAGCCGCGGGCAGGGTGGCTCGCAGGTGGCATGGATGCGGGCGATGCTCTGCGCGTTGCTGACTCAGCGGCCAGATGAAGCCGCTCGCGCAGTTGTCGTTGCCCCACTCCCGAGAACGCGCTGTGGATCGTTCGCCGATGTCCATCTCGGTTCCTTCCGGAGACGATTGCGGGTACACCGTCGATGTTCGCCGCGCAGTCGGGGGAACGATTCCACAACTGAAAGACGTGGGTTCGACTGGAAAAGGGCTTGAAGGCCAGGCCCAATCCTCGCGACGTCCGTGCGATCTGCGAGCTCTACGGCGTCGCTGAGGAGCTCAACGAGGGCGCTGTCGGTTTGGCTTTACAAGCGGCGCAGAAGGATTGGTGGTGGTGGAAGTGGCCCTTCTCCCCGATAGCCTTGTGGGCGTACACGATTCGAAGAGCCCGACCGGCCCGGCCCACGTCTTCGCCCCGCACGCCTGGGATGTCTTCACCGAGGCCGTCAGGTCGGGGAAGTTCGACCGCGCCTGACGGCCACGAATACGCGCCCTGACCACTCGAACGCTGTGCGACCTCGCTGCCGTCCGCCGAGCAGATCCCGGGTAGCCGCTTCGGCCGATGCCTGCGCGTCCCACTCCCGCCGATCAACCGGATTCTCGGCGTGCTGACGCAGGTAGGGCGAGGTAGCACTAGCTAGTGCGCCATCATCTCAGACACTCGACCGAACGATGCCCAGCAACCCGCCTCGCGATGGCCGACGCCGGGGCCTGAATCCGGGATGATTCGGGGGTCAGCAGCACTCCCAATCGAGGACCGGGGCGAGTGATTTGAGCTGCATCGTGGGCGGGACCGAACGCAGCAGGGCGTTGCGCGCCAGTACAGCTGTAGGAGAGGAGAGCTGACCGACGGTGCCGATCAGTCGAGAGCGTTTGCGGATCATCTGGGTTCGGGGCCTGCGCTCACTGTCGTAGCGCGTCAGATCACCATCTCGGGTGGCGACGTGGGCCAGCACCACTGCGTCCTCCAGCGCCTGGCAGGCGCCCTGACCCAAGTTCGGCGTCATGGCGTGTTCGGCATCACCGATCAGCGCGATCCGGCCCGCCACATAGGTTTTCAGGGGTGGCAACTCATAGATGTCATGCTTCAGAATCGCCGTTTCGTCGATTGCGGCCAGCAGGGCAGGGATCGGTTCATGCCAGGAGCCGAACCGGGCGCACAGTTCGAGCAGTCCGCCGCCCCGAGTTCCCGCGGCCATATCCGCGGTAGCGAAGCAGTAGACCCGGCCGTCGGGGAGGGTGCTGTAGCCGAAACGCTCTCCGCTCCCCCAGCTTTCGCCCATATCGCTGATCGGCTCGGTGGGAGTGCAGACGACTCGCCACGCGGTGTATCCGCTGCAGCGGGGCTCGATCACACCGCAGACCGCGCGGCGGACCCCGCTGCGGATGCCGTCCGCGCCCACGACCACGTCTCCGGCCGAGGTTCCCGCCGAGTGCACGACGGTGCCGTCGGCCTGCACCTCGGTCACCGAAATACCGGTGTGCACTGCGTGTTCCGGGATGGCGGCGCGCAGGATAGCCAGGAGATCGGCACGATGCATCATGACCGGACTGCCGTAGCGCACTCGGATGGTCTCGGTGTCGGTCCGGGAAAGCCAGCGCCCACTGCTGTCGCGAATCCCTGCCGAATCCTCCTCCCGAGCCAGGCCGCGCACGGTTTCGCCGAGACCGAGCGCAGCCAGGGCGCGAAGTGCGTTGGGCCACAGCGATAATCCGGCGCCGACCTCCTCAATCCGAGTCGAGCGCTCCAACACCTCGATTTCCCAGCCGCGCAGCGCGAATGCGATGGCTGTCGCGAGACCGCCGATACCGCCGCCGACTCTGACCGCTTTGGGCATGTCGTTTCCTCTCATTTCATCGATGGCGTCCGGCACGCGAACCGAACCGGGCTGGGTCGCCCTGGCAATCGGCCGGGCCGGGGCCTACCGCACCGGCACCGGCACCGGCCGCATACGTTCCCGAGGCTGCATTCGCACGGCACCGGCCAGATAGAGCGCCACACCGAGCAGGATCCAGGCGACCAGAACGATTACGGCGTGTACGGCGCCGCGGCCACCGAAGAACGCGGTGGACCGCAATAGCCGACCACCGGCTCCCGGAGGCAGCAACTGCCCGAAAGCCCCGGACCAGCCCGGCAGCATCTCGGGTGCGGTCGCCGCGCCGGAGAACGCATTGCCGATGAGCAGCACAACGATGCCCGTGATCGCGATTGCCCTGGACCCGACCAAGGATTCGAGTCCGAGGGCGGTCACCGTGATCGCCGCGATGGTGCGTTGCCACCCACGCTGCTGAAGGTCACCGGTGTGCTCGACTTCGGGCATACGATCTTCACCTGGCAGTCGCTGTTCATGTGCGCGATCCTCATGGCGCTCACCGTCGCGATCGCGTACTTCTCCGCCCCCAGGGGAACGGCGATCGAGACAGCGCAGCAACTGCGCATCGACCTGGACGACGAGCCGACCGAAATCGCGCCGCGCTCCCGTCCGGGCGAATGGCTCGAGTACAGCCGCATCCTGCCGACCCTGACCCTGCTCATGACCGCAGGCTGGCTGATCTCCCAGCTGACCAGCAAACCGGTGCTTTCGGTCATCAGCAACCTCAACGGCTACCTGCTCGTATCGCTGATGCTCGGCCTGGCATTGCACGGGACGCCGAGGAAGTTCCTGCAGGCCGTGTCCCTCGCCGTACCCGTCACCGCCGGGATTCTCGTCCAGTACCCGCTCTACGCCGCGATAGCCGCCATTCTCGCCAAAGCGAAAGGACGGGGCGGCCGCACGCTTTCCGAACATCTGGCGACGTTCTTCACCAATCTCGGTGGCGGCGGCAGCTTCGCCGTCGTCGTCGCCCTCTACACGGTCGTACTGGGTGTCTTCATTCCGTCCGGCGGCGGGAAATGGCTGATCGAATCCCCGTTCGTCATGCAGTCGTCGACCGATGTCGGGATGAATCTCGGCTGGACGGTACAGATCTACAACGTGGCCGAGGCGCTGCCGAACCTCATCAACCCGTTCTTCATGGTGCCGCTGCTGGCGGTACTACGACTGCGGGCGCGTGACCTCGTCGGATTCACGTTCCTGCAGTTCATAATCCATCTGCCGGTGGTGCTACTCCTCGTACGGTTGCTGGGCATGACATTCGACTACGTCTCGCCGATCCTGCCCGCCACGCCGTGACCAGGCCGATCGGGCGGCCTCGAAGAGGCGCGCGAATGACGCTCGGGTCGTTGGCGTTTCGTCAAAAAGTGATGATCGGTTCACGATCCCGACTAAGGTGACTCGTTGATGGACGCCAGGACCTGTCGAGGGTTGCGAAGAGCTCATTGCCCGACACGCTGATCCAGGAGTTGACCATGGTTGACCTGATCGGAGGACCTGCTCACCGCGCGACAGTCGTGACCGAGGCCTCCGGCGCCGAGCCTGCCGAAGGAAAGGCAGCACGCAGTGGATCTTCGTGACGTCCCGTGCGGGCCCGGACGTTTGCCGGTTCTCGGACACGGTTGGAGACTGTGGCGCGATCCGGTCCAGTTCATGGTGGATCTGGTCGGCGTCGGGAAAATAGCCCGTGTCGATATCGGCAGCCGCGTCGTCTATGTCATTACCGATTTCGACCTGCTCCACCGGGTGTTGGTGGAGAACTCCGACTCCTATGAGCGCGGGCTCCTGTTCGAACGCATCCGTCTCATATTCGAGGAATCGCTGATCGTCGCGGATGGTCAGCAGCACAGGGATCTTCGTCGCCTGCTTCAACCCGCGTTCCATCGAACAGAATTGGAGAACTACGCGCCGATCGTAAGGCGTAACGCGGACGCGTTGGCGAGTTCGTGGCAGCCAGGCCAGATTGTCGAGATCCGTTCCACACTGTCGGAGTTGGTGATCACCGACCTGCTCGGGACCATGTTCTCGCACGAACCGGATAGCGGAGAGCTGCAACTCATCTCGAGTCTTATCGAGGACATCGGCGCGGGTGCCATCGTGGGCAGCGTGCTGCCGAAACGACTGGCGAGCCTGCCACGGCCGGTGAACCGCAAATTCCTGTCGGCTGGAACGCGACTGCGGGACTACTGCCGGGAGCTGCTCGTCGCGCGCCGGGCCGGCGGTGAGCGCCACGACGACCTGCTCGACCTTCTGCTCGATTCGTCAAGCACTGAGCACCATAGTGACAAGTTCCTGGCAGAGCAGGCCGTGACGATTCTCTTCGGCGGGATCGACGCCTTGACCTCCACGCTGACCTGGGC
This sequence comes from Nocardia seriolae NBRC 15557, assembly GCF_007990715.1. GTDB lineage: Bacteria > Actinomycetota > Actinomycetes > Mycobacteriales > Mycobacteriaceae > Nocardia > Nocardia seriolae. Next base: position 5,373 of record NZ_BJWY01000141.1, read on the forward strand.
TCTTTACGAGTTGTCCCAGCGACCGGAGGTGGCTTCCAAACTGCGGCACGAGATCTCCGCAGCGGGAGAACTCGACACCCGAAGCCTCGACCGGCTCGAATACCTGAACTGTTTCCTGAACGAGGTCACACGAATCCATTCGCCGCTACTGCAGACCAGACGCACTGTCACCACGGTCGAACTCGATGGGTTCACCTTTCCCGCCGGGACCGATATCGGCTACAGCATTGCGGCGGTTCACCGCAACCCGAAATACTTCGCCGAGCCGGATACCTTCGACCCCGATCGGTGGTCGCCTTCGAACTCCGAGTCGAAATGCCGGAGCTTCGTTCCGTTCAGCATGGGCAATCAGATGTGTATCGGTAGAAATTTTGCGTGGGTGGCACTGCAAACGACTCTGTACGGTCTGCTGTCGAAGTGGGAATTCCAGCCGGTCGCAACCAAGAAGCTCCCGCGGGCCATGGGTCCGATCCCCGGGCTGAGAAGGCTTCCGCTCGAAGTTCGCCGGGTCTCAGTTCTTGCCTGATTTGGCGACCGTCGCCCTGCGACGTCCGGACATCCGGCGAATGAGGACGGGTAGCACGGCCGTGGTGATGCAGAGGGTGGCGGCGACAAGGATGAAGTACAACAGCGATCCGTTGCGGCCGAAGCGAGGGAGGAAGGCGACCTGCTGGCCCGTCGCGGCCACGGCGTTGAGGAACGGGGCGTAGGACTGCAGCGTGAATCCATGGGGCAGCAGATTCATGGCGCTCTCGGCGACATACACCCAGAACAGGAGTACGGCGACAGCGGCGGACGGAGCTCGAATCAGGGACCCGACCGCGATACCCACCCCGCATGCGGCGAACGCGTAGATCGGGACGGTCCAGAGGAACCGGATGCCGGCGGAGTCGGTGATGTCCACGGCCCCATAGAGTTCGGGGAACTGGTACGGCAGCGTGACCATGACGACGATGAGCAGCACGACCGTCGATATCGCCGCGATGGCGCCGTAGTAGATCCACCGGGCCAACGCGACCGTCCAGGGCCGGGGGAACAGGAAGGTGTCGAGATCGCTTGTCCGACCGCGCCGTTGGGTGCCGTGGGCGTAGGCGGCGGTGACCATCATGACCGACACGGAGAAGGTCATCACCCAGTACACGGAGTTGGTGGTGGAGACCGGGGCCACGAAACGCTGTCCGGGGAGGGTGGCGAGTCGTTCTGCGACAGCGGCGATTCCGAAGGTGACGACCAGCGGCAGCACGTAGGTGAGCGGGACGGCGACGGTCCACAGGAAGCTGCGTCCGGTGGTGCGGGTCCATTCGGCCGCGACGCCGCGGCGGATGAGCGTGGCCGGACCGGGACCGTTCATGACGCCGCACCGGACGCGAATCGGGCAGGCAGGCAGGCGATTCGAACGTAGGCGTCTTCGAGGCTGGTCTCGCCGGGCTCCAGCGTGCTCATGAGATGGGTGAAGGGCTGGTCGGCCAGAATGCGCCCGTTTCCGAGGATGACGATGTGGTCGGCATTGCGTTCGACCTCGTCGAGCAGGTGCGTGGCAACCAGGACACAGGTCCCGGCAGCGGCGAGGTCGCGCAGCAATTCGCGGATCCAGCGGATACCCGCGATGTCGAGGCCGTTGAGCGGTTCGTCGAGCAGCAGGGTCCGAGGCTCGCAGAGCAAGGCGGCGGCGATGCCGACGCGTTGGAGCATGCCGAGCGAATAGTGCCCGAGCCGGCGATCGGCGACCCGGACGAGGTCGACGATCTCGAGGACCTCGCCGACCCGGCCGGTCGGTATTCCACGGGCACGAGCGATCCAGCGCAGATGCCGACGCGCGGTGCGGCTCGGGTCGAAAGCTCGATAGTCGAGGTGCATTCCGAGCGTCGCGGGCGTGGTGTGATGGGCTCGGACCAGGGTGTCGTCGACCCGGACGGTCCCGACGGCAGGGGCGAGAATGCCGCAGATACACCGCAGCAGCGTGGTCTTGCCGGTGCCGTTGAGACCGATCAGGTAGGTGAGCGCCCCGTCCGCCACCGTCAGTTCGGGGACCTCGAGGACGCTCACGCCCGGGTAGCTCAGGGTGAGGTCACGAATATCGATCACGGTGCTCGGAGCCGGTCAGAAGTCACAGGACATCGACAGACCGACGGCCTTGACGCCCTCGCACACAGAGCTGTTGGAGAGCTTCCAGACACCGTCGATACGCTTCCAGACCACGCGCGCGGTGATATCCGGTCTGCCCACCGACCGGGTGCGCAGCATTGCGGTGTGCACGTTGCCGTCGTGGGTTTCCGGACCGCTGATCTCGTTCGACCCGTACGGGGCTCGGAACATGCCGCTGTTGTAGAGGGCGTCCGCAACGACCACCGCCCTCATACCGCCTTCCATATTGGCGGCCTTGGCCTCGTCCGAAACGCCGGGTGTTTCGATCAGGAACACCACTTGATCGTGCAGATCGTCCACGGTGGGAACGTCTTTGGTGATCAGGAAATCGCCGGGAGCGGCGAAAGCGGTTGGGGCATTGACAACCGAGACGCCGGTCGTGACCGCGGCGACCGTCATGATCGACGACACGACACCAGCGACAACACTGAAGGACTTCATCACTTCATCCTCTGATCGACTGGGACAGCACCTGATGCAGGCTCGAATATGCAGGCGGCCAACAACAAATTGGCGCATTAGAGAATACTCGCGCTCAGGGCGGCTTCCTCAGGGTTTGCGGCCGATAGCACCGAGCATGACCATCCGAGTTGCCGGTAGGTCGGAGCGGAGCCACTCCTGGACCGGCACCACACCGGGTTCGAACAACTCGAAGCCGTCCAGGAAGGTCTCGGTCTGCGCCGTGGTCCGGAAGGCGACCTGGGCCGGAGTGCCGTCGGTGCCGGTGAGCACCCGGAGTATCTCCGGGTCGGAATCAAGGGAGCCATGACTGAGCGCCAGGTAGCTACCCGGCGCCAACTGATCGCGGAATGCGGCGACGATCTCGGCGGGGCGCTCGTCATCCATCACGTAATGCAGCACACCGGACAGCGTGACGGCTACCGGCTCGTCGAAGTCGATCAGGGCGCGCTCGTTCAGCTGATCGAGGATCTCGCCGGGACGGCGAATGTCGCCCAGCAGTGCGGTGATTCCGGGTGGTCCGGCCAGTAGCGCCTCGCAATGGGCGACTCCCACCGGGTCGTAGTCGACATACACCACCCGCGCCGACGGCTCGAACTTTCGAGCCACCTCGTGCACGGCGGGCGAGACCGGGATACCCGAGCCGAGATCGAGGAACTGACGGATACCGGCCTCGGCGGCCATCTCGACCGCTTTGAGCAGGAAACCCCGGGCGAACCAGACCAAGGTCTTGAGTTCGGGTACGCGAGCGAGCATCCGACCGGCCATTTCCCGGTCGTTCTCGTAATTGTCCTTTCCGCCCAACAAGTAGTCGTACACCCGGGCGGAGCTCAGCTCGCCGGGGTCGAGCGGGTGCGGTATCCGCTTGTGCTCGGACGCAGGCCCTTCGGCTCCTTCGGCCACACCTGTACCCTAGCCGACCGCCACCCCGGGTGTGGGCAACTCCAGAGATCTGCCGCCCCCCGATCGAGCCATCGGCGAACCACGCTCCGACACAACATGATCCAATACTTCACGACCGGTCGGCTTACTCCCGATTGCCGTCGCCGGTCGGGCTCGGAACCGTCTCGGCCAAGGCGACCGCGTGTGCTACCGCGGCCCGCGCGCGGTCGACGGTCGCATAGCGGCCCAGACCGCACGGCGCCGCGACGTCCAGCTGTCCGCCGTAGGCCGACTCCGCCACCGCCAGCGCCTGCCGTGCCTGCGCGAGCGGTTGCGTCGAATGCGCGAGCCCGGCGACAACACGCGTGGCGCCAGGCAATTCCAGGCGCGCCAGCGGCGCGTAGTACCGCGGCCGGACCGGCGCCTGCTTGCCGTCGCCGATGGGCAGGTGGACGAAATCGAGATGCCTGCCCGCGGGCCAGTATCGCGCTATCGCGTTGGCCAGCGCGACGACCGGGGCCGTCGACCTCGGTGCCACGACCGGTTTGTCGTCGAGGCTCCCGTAGCACAGGTGCACACCGAAATGAGAATCGTAGGGGGCCCGTGCGACGAGGCGTGCGATCGCTCGACCCGCCGCGGTGGCCGGGCCCTGCCGCAGCACCGCGGGTGTCCCCGCGCAGAGGAGCGTCTCGGCCGCCAGTTCGAGTTGGAATACGACGTTGTCCCGCAACGCCTCATGGATTCGGACGATCTCCCTGACAGTGGCGTCGACAATCGGGCGGTAGTAGGGGAAGCCCCGACGCCACCGCAGCATGCGCGCCTCGAAGGCGATGAAGCCGATGACAAAGGGTGTCGGTATACCCACCTGCAAGCGAAGTCCGGGATCGGTTCGGCGCAGCTCACCCAACGCGGCCGCGGCACGCCGGGCCTCCGCCGCATAGCCGAGCGCGGCGTCGATATCGGCTTCGGTCAGCGATCGGCCCGCCCGAAGCCGAAAGGTGTCGCGGGAACGCAGCGTCGACCAATCACCGCGGCGCACGGGCGCCAGCGCCGGGATGCTGCCGAGCCGGTCGATGATGGGTCTGACGTACCACTGGGCGCGATACGGATCCGCTTCACAGCCCGGAACCATGCCGTCCAGGAATTCACCGGCAGTGTCGACAGCGAACGCCATTGCCTTGCCTGGACTGTCCAACGATGCGGGCAGGCTACCCACGAAGTGAATCCTGCGCTCGGGCTGCACAGCGTCAGTTTCGCATATCGGCTGCCCCGAGACGGGGGCGTCCGGCGATTCAGGCTGTCGCGGCGGCGGACAGGCGGGCACGGTCGGTGACGATGATCCGGCCGCGGCGCAGCGAGACGATGCCGCGTTGCTCCAGCTCGCGCAGGACTCGGTTGGCGGTGGCTCGGGTGGTGCCCGCCATGGAGGCCAAATCGTCCTGGGTGAGCCGGATTTCGGCGATCGGTGCGGGGCCGCCGTATATTCGGGCGAGGTAGGCCAGGCGGCGGATCACGCGGGATTCCACCGGGAGATAGAGCGCCTCCAGGACGGTCGCGGACAGACGGCGAATCTGTTCGACCAGGGTGACGGTGAGCATGTTGTCGATGCCGGGGTTGGCGGCTCGCAGGGATTCGAGCTGGGATCGGCTCAGGGTCAGGGTTTCGGCGTTCTCGGCGGCTTCGACGGTGGCGGTGCGGCGGGCGTCGGGACTGAGCACGGCCAGTTCGCCGAACGAATCGCCGGGGCCGACCATGGTCAAGGTCGCGGTGGAGCCGAGCGAGGTGGTCACCCGGATCAGCAGCAGCCCGGACTTGACCAGGTGCAGGGTGTCGCCGGGATCGCCTTCGTGACAGAGGATTTCGCGGCGTTTGAAGCGGCGCGGCAGGCACGAGGCCAGGACGCGGCGGCGTTCCTCGGGTGTGAGGCTCTGCAGCAGGGCGGATTCGGTCATCGCACGCCGCGCAGCACGAAGCAGTTGACCGGTTCCCTGCGGCCCTTCACCACGATCGCGTCCAGCGCCTGCACGACGGCGCGCGGGCCGAGCTGTGCCCGGGTGAGCGGTCCGATCACCACGTCCCCGGGTCGCGCGACGCCCTCGAGCCGGGCCGCGAGATTGGTGGTGTCGCCGATCGCGGTGTAGTTGCGCATCTGCGCGGCACCGATATTGCCGACCAGGGCCGGGCCGGTATTGACGCCGACCCGGAACCTCGGCCAATCCGGTCGCGCCGCCGCGTTCGAGCGCGGCCATGGTCTGGTTCAGCGTCACGCTGTCGAACAGGCCCAGCGCGGAGCCCTCCCGCCGGAATTGCACGTGAGCGCTCAGCGCGATCAGCCCGAAGGCCGCCACCATCAGCGCATGCCATTCCCACCACGATGCCTGCCAGCTGCGGCCGTACCCGACGGCCAGCAACGCCTCGATCAGCAGCACGTACGCGGAAAGCACACTGAGCAACAGCAATCCGCGACGGCGCGCGAACTGCCGGGCGTAGACCACCGCCGCGATCAGGTAGCACAGCGAACCCGCGTACGCGACGACCACCAGCGACCGCGAGGTCTCGGTGGCGTTCGGCATGCCGTCGAACGGCGGCAGCCCGGTGAGCGAGAACATCGCCCACGCCACCGCCGCCAGCGCGGGCAGTGCCGACAGCAGCCACATCAGCCGGTTCAGCCGGGCCGCCGCGACCGGACCGTACTCGAATGCCGAGGCCAGCGCGGCGATCCCGCCGAGGGTCAGGCCGACCGGGACCGCGTAGACGAACCCGGCATTCGGCATGGCGATGATGACGCCCGGCGTCGCGATGGCGTGCAGTCTCAGAAATCCCGCCGCGAACTGAAACATCAACGACACCAGCACGAGTCGCAGATCGTGGCGGACCCGCGCGGCCCGGAAGAGAATGACGCCCAGCGCCATCGCGAGCGCCGCGGCGGCCAGCACCAGCCAGAAGTGTTGCGGATGATGCTCATAGCGGGCATCCAGTTCCGGATGCGAGATCAACAACCACAGCCCCGCCACCGGCAGGCCGATGGCCGCAAGCCAGGTGAGAACACCAACTTTCGACACCGGTGAACCCTAACGACAGACGCACCGGCTGCGGAGGCTCGTTGTGTCGCCGCGGACACACAACGGCTGTCGCCGCGCGAACAGACCACCTTCCCGTTTCTCCGCAGAATCGTGTGCACAGACAACACGAACCTGTTCGGAGGAATCCATGTCGAAGCTCACCACCCTGATCGGAGGCGCATTCGTCGCGCTCGCCGCCACCGCCGCCATGGCCCTGCCGACCGCGGCGACGGCCCTCGCGCAGCCCACCCCCGCGCCGTCGATCTCGGCTTCGGCGCCCGCGAACACCCGAGGCTGGCTGAGCATCTACAACGGCACCGCGCCGCAGGGCAGCAACGCGGTGCAGTTGCGAACCGTCTCCGACCGCGCCCTCGGCGCCCGCGTCGTGGACCGCGACGGCCGCTCGCTCTACCGTTTCGACAAGGACACCGCCAACCCGTCGAAGTCGAACTGCAACAACGACTGCGCCGTCACCTGGCCGCCACTGCTGGTCAGCCGTGGCCAGGCCCTCTACGTCGACGGCGTGGACCCCGCCCTGACCGGATTCATCGAGCGCGCCGACGGCTCGTGCCAGATCACCATCGGCGGCTGGCCCGTCTACTACTTCTCCAAGGACAAGAAGCCCGGCGACGTGAACGGCCAGGGCGTGGCCGGCACCTGGTTCGCCGTCAACTCCACCGGCGGCAAGGCCCTCGCGAAGTGACTCCGGGATCGTCGACCTGCCGTTCTTCGGCGCGGCGGGGGGACCCCGCGCGGGCGTTCGGAGGGTTCAGATTCCGCGGTCGATCATGTCCAGGAGTTGGCCGGTGAGGTGGTCGAGTTGAGCTGGTTCGAGGAAGCGCAGCGGGCCGTCGACGGCCAGGTAGGCCAGACCGTGGACGGTCGGCCAGGCGAGAAACTCTGCGCCGGGGCGTCTTTCGGGCGCGAGTAGGCCGGTCTCGACCAGGCCGTCGAGGGCCTCGCCGAGCAGTTCGATCGCCGAGCGGCCGGTGGGTCCGGCGGACGCGGGTTCGGAGACGGCGGAGACGTCGGTCTGGGTCGCGAAGGCCGTGCGGAACAGCCCCGGTTCCGCGCGGGCGAAGCGCAGGTAGCCCGCGCCGACCGCCCGCAAGCGCGCCCGTGCGCCGGCGGCCGGATCACCGGCGGGCGGCAGGGCGTCCTGTTCGGCGGTCATGGCCGCGGCCAGGCCAGCCAGGGCGACGCGAGCGACGGCCTGCACCAAGGCTTCCCGGTCCTTGAAGTGCGTGTAGGCGGCGTTCGGGGCGACGCCCGCACGGCGGGCCGCCTCGCGCAGCACGATCGCCTGGGGTCCGCCGCCCTCGCGCGCCATCGCCACGCCCGCGTCGAGCAGGGCTTCCCGTAATGCGCCGTGCCGGTAGGTGTTTCGCTGCCCGGGTCTCGCCGCGCTGTCACTCATGCTGATCCTGGTGGGAGAGGTTCTGTACGTCGTTCAGATTCTATCTGGACACCGTCCAGAAATCGTGTATCTCCATTTCTGGACAGCGTCCAGATACGAGGACTCACCCCACCGAGGAGACGCCATGCGCACCCTGATCAGCACCGCCTTCATCTCCCTCGACGGCGTCGTGGAGGCCCCCGGCGGCGAGCCCGGCTACCGCAACACCGGATGGACCTTCAAGCATCTCGACTTCCTGCCCGAGGCCTTCGAGATCAAGGAGCGAGAGCAGCGGGAATCCACCGCGATCCTGTTGGGCCGCAACAGCTATCAGGCCTTCAGCCCGGTGTGGCCGGACATGGCGGAGTTCGCCGGTTACCAGGCCATGCCCAAGTACGTCGTCTCCACCACCCTCACCGACGCCGACCTGGTCTCCAACTGGGGCGAGACCACGATCCTGCGCTCGATCGACGAGGTCGCGGCCCTGAAGGAGACCGCGGGCGGACCGATCATCATGCACGGCAGCGCGGCCCTGAACCGGAGCCTGTCGGACGCGGGCCTGATCGACCGCTACCACCTGCTCGCCTTCCCGCTGCTGCTCGGCGCGGGCAAGCGCCTGTTCTCCGAGACCGACAAGGACACCCAGAAACTGCGCCTCGTCGAATCCCAGGCGTACGCGAACGGCTTGCAGCTCAACGTCTTCGACGTCGTGCGCTGACCGTCCGGCCGAAATGCCCGGCAGGAACGCCTATCGGGCGTCCACCCGGACGAATGCCGGTGGGAGGTTGCGTAATCCCGGCAGGGCGGCGAGCAGCGGCAGCAAAGCGGCTACCGGCCGGGAGGGCGAACCGAAGCTGTGTACCTCGACCGCGGTGATGCGGTCGGTCCAGCCGTGCAACAGCGGTGCGAGGTCGTCCCGCCGCACACCCCACGGCATGAGCGGGGCGGTGTAGTGCGGCGTCAGGCGGTGACCCCGCAGGGTCCTGCGTGAGAACCACGGGGGAATCACGTCGAACAGCAGCCGCACGGCCGGAATGCCGGTCACGATCGCGGTGACCAGCGCGCACCTCGGATTCCGGGAAGTACATCAGCAGTCCCTGCGCGGTCACCAGCACCGGCGTGCCGGGCTCGACCCCATCGATCCATTCCGGATCCAGTGCGCTGCAGGCGATATGGCGGCAGCGGGGTGACTCCGGCAGAAAGCGCTCCCGGACCGCGATCGCCTCCGGTACAGCCACGCGGATCCAGGACACCCGGCCGTTGTCGCAGCGCTGAAACTGCGTCTCCAACCCGGCGCCGAGCTCGACCACGGTCCCGCTGGGATGCTCCGCCAGCCAGTCCCGCACCACCCCGTCGAACAGCTGCGACCGCTCGGCGTGCACACCACTGGGTTTCCCGAAACTCCGCGCATAGTCGTAGTCGATCGCATCGAAGATGCGCACACACGCGGGGTCCCGAAAACCACCACCCCGCTTCGCAACCGCGGCCCGGTTGTACAGGGTCCACAGCATGGTCTCGGGTACCCCACCCAACTCCACGTCATTCGACATAGTCACGCCTTCCTCCAGGCTTCGGAGCCCAGCATCACCGCCCCGCCGCCGACTGTCTTGAACAAATGTTCCCGGCGCGACTCCCCCGCCGCCGGGCGAAAAGCTGATCTTCGTGAGCCATCCGTGCTAGGAACGGGAGTCATGATGCGAGGCATGCTCAGGTTTGCGGCAGTGTCAGTTCTGCCGGTGATGGCATTCGGGACGTCTACAGGTCCGGCGTCCGCCGATTCGCAGTCGTTCGATCCCGCGCGCGTCGACGCGGGACCGGGCTGCGTCGGGACGGTCAGCGCGTCGGCGTCTCCCCAGCAGGGGCAGCAGGGCGGTGACCACGCGAGCTTCTTCGACAGCTCGGTGCAGGTGCAGGTGGGCTTCAAGGCCGACGCCGCCGACAGCCCGCTCGGGTCGGCGTCGGGATCCCCGGCGGGCACCGACTGCTCGATCTCCGCGACGGTCACCGCCACCAACCTCGACACCGGCGTCACCGACACCAAGACCCAATCCACCCGCTACGACGGCCATTACGGCTGGAATGCCACCTTCTTCAATTTCCCCGGCTCGGGCCGCGTCAGCATCCAGGTCAGCACCAACCCCGCCCCCTCGGAACTGATCGTCGACGTCCCGGCACCGCGCTGACCACGTAGAACGAAGCCGATCCGATCCCGAGCGAATCGGGATCGGATCTCGGTGTCCCGCGGCGTGATCGGCGTCGCGCGGTCAGGGTTCGAGGTCGACGACTCCCTTGCCACTCACGATATCGAGGGGAACGGAGACCTGGTCGTGGACGATCAGCCAGGTGCCGTTGATCTTTCGCATGCCGTAGGTGACGCGGACCCACATGCCGGGGGGTGCTCGCGCCGTTCTTCAGGGTGCCGTGCAGGCGGCCGAAGGCGTAGCCGAAGGCCAGGTCGTCACCCACGTGGACGGTCAGGTCGTGGAGCTCGTAGCTCACGGTCTCGAAGAACAGGAAAACTCGGGCCCAGTTCTCGAGTTTCGCGTCGATCCCGACGTGCTGGAGGGGCGGATCGATGTCGAAGGACACGACATCGGACGAGAACACCTGCTTCAGGGTCTCGAGGTCTTTGGCCCGCAGCCCTTCGACCACCTTGCCGAGCTGCCCGCGGATCTCGGCTTGATCGGCCGCGCGGCGGTCGGTGCCGGACCGGAAGTCATTGGAAACAGACATTTCTGAGCTCCTCAGGAGTTGACGAGAGTGGTTTCGGCGCGCAGCGGCGCGAACGCGGTGCTCCAGGCGATGACCTGGTCGAGGGTCTTGCTGGGGTTACCAGGTGGCGGTCGTTCGGCACGAAGGTGGCGTGGTTCTCGAAATCGGTGAGCACCGAAATGGAGACCTGGTAGCCGACGTCGGCCAGGCCGAGCGTGCCGCAGACGGTCCGCAGCCGCACCACCGAGCGGGCGCCGCCGTCCACCCCGTAGGAGACGAATCCGACTGCCTTGTTCACCCATTCGGCGAACACATGGTCGATGGCGTTCTTGAGCACGCCGGGCATGCCGCCGTTGTATTCCGGGGTCACCATCAGGAAGCCGTCGAAGGGCGCGATCCGCTCGGTCCAGGCGCGGGTGGCCGCGTGCGGCGAGGGGCCGAACATCGGCGGCACGGCCTCGTCCAGATGCGGGAGCGGGTGATCGCGCAGGTCGATCAGTTCGAATTCGGCGTCGCCGCGCAGCGACGCGGTGTCGAGCACCCGCTGGGCGATCTACTCGCCATTGCGGTCGGGGCGGGTACTGCCGAGGATGATGCCGATCTTGGTCATGTCCGGAACTCCTGCTCTGCTGAAGGCGTTACGAAGTTCCGACGACGCAGCCGCCCGGAATGTCAGGCCCGGCAGCACCGAATGTCGGACCTGACAATCCGGCCCGCTGTTTCGTCGAAGCAGATGCAGACCGCATCGACCGAAGGAGCCGAGCACCATGACCGATCCGCAACTGGGCGCGGTGATGAGCGAGCGTCGCAAGCTGATCAATCTGTCCTACCGGCTGCTCGGCTCGCTGACCGAGGCCGAGGACGTGGTGCAGGAGACCTACGCGCGCTGGTACGGGCTCTCCGAACGGCAGCGGCAGGAGGTGGCCACCCCCGGCGCGTGGCTGACCACGGTCGCCGGTCGCATCTGCCTCGACCTGCTCGGCTCGGCCCGCGCCAGGCGCGAACAGTATGTGGGCGAATGGATTCCGGAGCCGGTGCCCGGCCACGCCGAGTGGTTCGGCGGCCCCGCGCCCGCCGATCCCGCCGACCGCGTCACCCTCGACGAGTCGATCAGCATGGCCTTCCTCGTCGTCCTCGACTCCATGACCCCCGCCGAGCGCGTGGCCTTCGTCCTGCACGACGTGTTCCGCTACTCCTTCGCCGAGGTCGCCGACATCGTCGGCCGCACCCCCGCCGCCTGCCGCCAGCTCGCCTCCAGCGCCCGCCGCCGCATCGACACCTCGCGCAGCCCGTCCGGCACCGAACGCGCCGACGTGGTCCGCGACTTCAAACGCGCCTGGGAGACAAGCGATCTGGAGGCGCTGATCGGCCTGCTCGACCCGGCCGCCACCGCCACCGCCGACAGCGGCGGCCTGGCTCCCGCCTTCCGCGACCCCATTGTCGGCGGTGAGCGCATCGCCTACGCCTGGGTCGAGATCGCCTCCCGCAACACCGAGACAGCGCTGCGCGAGCGCACGGTCAACGGCCAGCCCGGACTGGTGGCCGTACGCGGCGATGCCGTCGTCGGGGTCTACGCCTTCGACATCGCCGAGGGCCGCATCACCGACATCTGGGCGATCCGCCACCCGGAGAAACTGCGCGCCTGGACCGACGCCTGAGCGGGTTCAGTTCACCTGACGGTCGCCCTCGCCCCAATGTTGTTTGCGGAGTTCGCGTTTGAGAATCTTGCCCGCGCCCGAGACCGGGAGGGCATCGCCTAGTACT
>NZ_BJWY01000142.1 GCF_007990715.1 Nocardia seriolae NBRC 15557
GCTCTCGAAGCCAGTATCGATATCGCGGCCGCGCCCGAGCAGGTCTGGAGTGTTGTCTCCGATCTCAAGCGCATTCCGGAATTCAGCCCGCAGACCCTGCGCATGCAACCCCTGGGACGAACCGTGCACACCGGAACGTGGACGGTGAATCTCAACAAGGCCTCGGGCTACGTCTACCCGACCACTTCGCGGGTCGTGCGATTCGAACCGAACAAGTCGATCGCGTTCCGGATGACCGAGAACCGCACGGTCTGGAGCTACACCCTCGAACCCGGCCCCGACGGCGGCACCCGCCTGGTCCAGCGCCGCGACGTCCCCAGCGGCAAGCTGCCCTGGTGGCTGCAGAAGACCATCGACACCGTGTTCGGCGGGGAGCAGCCCTTCGAGGGCGCGCTCGTGGACGGCATGAACGAAACCCGCGGGAAGATCAAGCGAACCGTGGAGAGCTGAGCGTAGGTTCGGCCTATGCGACGACTTACAGCGATCTGCGCCGCGGCCGCCGGTGTCGCGCTGCTGCTGACCGGATGCGGCAGCTCGGACTCCGGCGGCGACCGCACGGTCACCGTCTCCGGGACCGGAAAGGTTCAGGGCACACCGGATGTGCTCAATGCCGACCTGGGCACCGAGGTGGCCGCCGGGGATGTGTCCGCGGCGGTCGATCAGGCCAATGCCAAGGCCAAGGCGATCACCGACGCCATGGTCACCGCGGGTGCCAAGCGCGAGGACATCACGACCAGCGACCTGTCCGTCCAGCCCACCTACGGGCCGGAGGGGCGCAGTATCAGCGGGTATCGGGCCACCAATTCCATGCACGTGAAGGTGCGGGACCTGCCCAAGGCGTCGGCGATTCTGTCGGCGGCCGTGCAGGCCGGGGGCAATGACACCCGCATCAGCTCGGTGGCATTCGGGTTGGAGGACAACACCAAACTGCTCTCCGATGCCCGCTCCCGCGCCTTCGAGGACGCCAAGTCCCGCGCCCAGCAGTACGCGGACCTGTCGGGGCTGAAGCTGAAGAAGGTCAAGACCATCAGCGAAAACGGCAGCGGCCCAATGCCTACCCAGGTACCCATGTACAAGGACGCGGTTCCCGGGGCAGCGCCGAACATCAGCCTCGAACCCGGCCAGCAGACGGTGACGTTCACCGTCACCGTCGCCTGGGATCTGGGTTAGCCCGGCGGGCTAGCTCTTCCAGTTCGGCAGCTGAACCACCTGGGCCGCGTAGGACAGACCCGCGCCGAAGGCGATGAGCAGGGCGGTGCCGCCGGGTTTGGCGTCGCCCTTGCGCATCATGGCCTCCATGGCCAGCGGGATCGAGGCGGCCGAGGTATTGCCGGTCTCCTCGATGTCATTGGCCAGGGCGCAGCTCTCCGGGAGTTTCAGCACCCGGGCCATGATCTCGATGATGCGGCCGTTGGCCTGGTGCGGGACCATGGCGTCCAATTCCTCGGGCGTCAGGCCCGCGCGCTCGATGGCGTCGCGGCAGACCTTCTCCAAAGAGTGTGCGGCCCAGCGGAACACGGCCGTGCCCTCCATGGCGAGGTAGGGGCGGACGGCGTCCAGGCCCCGCTCGTCGATCTCGCGGAAGAACTCCATCCAGTCCTTGTCCTGGCGGATGGCGTGGTGCTGGGTGCCGTCCGCGCCCCAGACGGTGGGGCCGATGCCGGGCTCGTCGGAGGGACCGATCACCACCGCGCCCGCGCCGTCCGCGAAGAGGAAAGCGGTGCCGCGATCGGCCGTATTGATGGTGTCGGTCAACCGTTCCACACCGATGACCAGCACATTGCGGGCGGTACCGCCCTTGACCAGATCCGAGGCCATGGCCACCCCGTGGCAGAAGCCCGCGCAACCGGCCGAGACATCGAAGGCCGCGACATTGTTCAGGCCGAGTTCGGTGGCGATCTGCGGGCCCGCGGCGGGCGTGAGCAGCAGCCAGGTCGAGGTGGCGACGATGACGCAATCGATGAGCGCCGGATCGATTTCCGCGGCCTCGATGGCGTCGCGGGCGGCCGCCGCGCTCATGGCGATGATCGTCTCCTCGGGGGAGGCGAAGCGGCGGGTGCGGATGCCGGAGCGGGTCCGGATCCATTCGTCGCTGGAAGCTATGGGCCCCGCGACCTCATCGTTTGTGACGACTCGCGCCGGCCGGTACACGCCGAGCCCGAGCATTGCCGTGTGCTCTACCCCGCTGATCGAGGCAATTCGAGCAGCCATTGGTTCTCTCCTATGTACTGCGCGTCGAACGTGACCTTCATCGGGTCCCCACCCCCGCGGGCCTGATGACACCGCAGACATGAGGCGCCCTCAGCTTAAGCGGCATAGCCGCCAATGTGTGTGCGTATGCTCACAATCACGGGGTATTGCCAGGTGGCTCACCGACAATTCATGTCCGCGTTCGCGCCCGTTCGGTTACCGAGAACGCGAGCGTCGAACGCACTTCCCGTATCGTGTGATCGCGGTCAATGACCGCACCTATCCGCGCATGAAAGAGGAGCTTGTGGCCCGCCGACCCACCCCGCCCGGCACTCCGGAACAGACCGGCCTCGGTCACGTCGTCGACCTGGTTCGTTCCTCCATTCCGCCGCTGCATCCGGCGGGTCTGCCGTTCGTGGCCGCGCCGCTGGCGGTCGCCACCCTGGGTTACCGGCGAAAGTGGCTGCGCCGCACGGGATTGCTGGCCGCCGCGGCCTGCGCCACCTTCTTCCGCCACCCGCATCGGGTGCCGCCGAACCGGTCCGGAGTCGTCGTGGCCCCCGCCGACGGCGAGGTGGCCCTGGTCGACACCGCGGTGCCGCCCGCCGAACTCGCTCTGGGCGATGCGCCGCTGCCGCGGGTGAGCATCTTCCTGTCGGTGCTGGACGTGCACGTGCAGCGGGTGCCGGTGAGCGGCCTGGTGGAGCAGATCGCCTATCAGAAGGGCCAGTTCCTGTCCGCGGACCTGCCCGAGGCCAGTGACCGCAACGAGCGCAACTCCATGGTCATCGAGACCGCGTCGGGTCAGCGGGTGGTCGTGGTGCAGATCGCCGGTCTGCTGGCGCGCCGCATCATCTGCGAGGCCAAGGCGGGCGACAAGGTGAGCATCGGCGACACCTACGGACTGATCCGGTTCGGTTCGCGCGTGGACACCTACTTCCCGGCCGGGACCGAACTGCTGGTCACGCCGGGACAGCGGACCATCGGCGCGGAAACGGTGCTGGCCGAACTGGATTCATGATGGAGCAACTCGCGCCCGCGCCGAATCAGCAGCGTCGCCGCAATCGCACCGTCATGCTGCTGCCGAGCATGGTGACCATCCTGGGTCTGTGCTCGGGTCTGTCCTCGGTGAAGTTCGCCATGGAGGGGAAGCTCGGCATCGCGCTGGCCCTGGTCGGCGCGGCCGCGGTCTTCGACATGCTGGACGGCCGCATCGCCCGCATGCTGGACGCCACCACCAGGATGGGCGCGGAACTGGATTCGCTGTCGGACGCCATCGCGTTCGGCGTCGCGCCCGCCCTGGTGCTCTACGTGACCTTCCTGCACGCCGACAGCATCGGCTGGATCCTGGCGCTGATGTTCGCGGTCTGCATGGTGTTGCGGCTGGCCCGCTTCAACACGCTCATGGACGACGACAACCGGCCCGATTGGCAGCGTGAGTATTTCGTCGGGGTGCCCGCGCCCGCGGGCGCGCTGATCGTGCTGCTGCCCATCGCGCTGTCGGAGCAGTTCGGCGACGGCTGGTGGGTGAGCTTCCCGCTGGCCGCGGTATGGACCGTGCTGACCGGTCTGCTGTGCGTGAGCACGCTGCCGACGCTGGCCATCAAGTCGGTCTCGGTGGCCCCGCGCACCGCGCCGATCCTGCTGGTGCTGGTCGCCCTGGCCGCCGCACTGCTGGTCACCTACCCGCTCATCCTGATGATGGGCCTGGTCGCGCTGTACCTGGGCCACATTCCCTTCGCCGTGCACTCGGCCCGCTGGGTGGCCGCGCGCCCGGAGACCTGGAACCACAAGCCCGCCGAGCGCCGCGCCCAGCGCCGGGCGCAGCGCCGCCAGCGGCCGCTGGCCGGTCGGGTGCCGCGGGTGTCCACGGCCCGGCTGCGGCTGCGCCGCCCCGGCCCGCGCGAGCGGGTGCCGGACCGCACCAATCGCTGAACCGCCGGCCGGGCGCTGAAACCAACGGCTGAGCCGCAATTCACGCTCGGCGGCTTCGGCGGCCGGTCGGCACGGGCAGAATTGACGGGTGCCGGAAATCAAGCTGACCGCTCACCGGAACTCCTCGGGTGGCGACGCCCGCTGGGGGTTGGTGCGATTACACCCGGAAGTGATGATGGCGCTCGGCCTGCAGGCCGGCGACGGCGTCACGCTGACCGGCGGGCGGCGCACCACCGCGGTGGTCGGTCCGTTCAAGCCCACCCACGGATCCACCCCCGGCGTCGCGCTGCTCGACGAGGTGACGCTGTCCAACGCCAAGGTGCGCGACGGCGGTGACGTCAAGATCGCGGCGGCGACCGTGTACGACGCCCGCCGGGTCGCGGTGACCGGATCCAGCCTGGCCATAGCCGCCATCCCGGAATCGACACTGCGGCAGGCGCTGCTGGGCAAGATCGTGACCGTGGGCGACACCGTCACCCTGTTGCCGCGCGATCTGCTGGCCACCGACCATCCGGCCGCCGCGCGCCGGGCGCTCAAGGGCCTCGGCATCGCCTGGACCTCGGAGGTGCTGCGGGTCACCGCCACCGATCCACAGCCCGGGGCGGTCACCATTCTGCCGAGCACCGCGGTGACGCTGGGCAGCATCGTCGGCACCGATACGCCGCACGGCCTGCTCGACGACACGAACCTGCTGTCCACCGGCCCGATACCGGTCCTCGAGCGGCCGACCTCGGCGCCCACGGCAGCCGTGGCCCCGACCGCCGCGGTCGCGGTGGCGGATCTGGCGGGCGTGCAGGCTCAGGCCGCCAAGCTGAAGGAGTGGCTGAATCTGGCGCTCGACGAGCCGGAACTGCTGAAAGCCCTTGGCGCGACCTCGCATTTGGGGGTGTTGATCACCGGACCCGCCGGTGTCGGCAAGGCGACGCTGGCCCGGGCGGTGACGGGTACCCGGCGGCTGGTGGAGCTCGACGGTCCCGCGGTCGGCGCGATCGAAGCCGGGAGCCGTTTGCGCGAGGTCGCGAACAAGGTGACCGAAATCTGTTCCGGCGCGGGCGGAGTGCTGCTGATCACCGACATCGACGCGCTGCTGCCCGCCGAACCGGAGCCGGTGGCCACGCTGATCCTGGACCAATTGCGCTGCGCCGTGGCGCGTCCGGCGGTGGCGGTGCTGGCCACCACCTCCAACGGAGTGGGCCTGGATGCGCGGCTGCGCAGTCCGGAACTGTTCGACCGGACGGTATCGCTGCCGCTGCCCACGGCCGGGGTGCGGGCGGCGCTGCTCGAGCAGCTGCTGTGCAAGGCCCCGACCGAAGATCTGAAGCGGGACGAGATCGCGGCGCGGACGCCGGGTTACGTGGTGACGGATCTGGCCGCGCTGGTGCGTGAGGCGGCGCTGCGGGCGGCGGGGCGGGCCAGCGGCGACCATTCGGATCCGGTGCTGCGGCAAGAGGATCTGACCGGGGCGCTGGAGGTGATCCGCCCGCTGTCGCGGTCGGGCTCCGAGGAATTGGCGATCGGCAATCTGAGTCTCGATGATGTCGGCGACATGGCGGAGACCAAGCAGGCGCTGACCGAGGCCGTGCTGTGGCCGCTGAAGCATCCGGATTCCTTCAAGCGGCTGGGTATCGAGCCGCCGCGCGGGGTACTGCTCTACGGCCCGCCCGGCTGCGGCAAGACCTTCCTGGTGCGGGCGCTGGCCGGTTCGGGCCAGCTGAGCGTGCACGCGGTGAAGGGCGCCGAGCTGATGGACAAGTGGGTGGGCTCCTCGGAGCGGGCGGTGCGCGAATTGTTTCAGCGCGCACGGGATTCCGCGCCGTCGCTGATCTTCCTCGACGAGGTGGACGCACTGGCCCCGCAGCGCGGCCAGTCCAGCGATTCCGGCGTGTCGGACCGGGTGGTCGCCGCCCTGCTCACCGAACTGGACGGTGTCGAGCCGCTGCGGGATGTGGTCGTGGTCGGGGCGACCAATCGCCCGGATCTGATCGATTCGGCCCTGACCCGGCCGGGTCGGCTGGAGCGCCTGGTCTTCGTGCCGCCGCCGGATGCCGAAGCCCGCGGCGAAATCCTGCGCACCGCGGCCGAATCCGTGCCGCTGGCGGCCGATGTGAACCTGCGCAGGCTGGCCCGGGACCTGGACGGCTATTCGGCCGCCGACTGCTCGGCGCTGCTGCGCGAGGCCGCGCTGGCCGCCATGCGCCGCGACGTCGAGGCCGGCGAGGTCACCGCGGACGATATGGCGGCGGCCCGCAAGGCGGTGCGACCGTCGCTCAATCCGGTTCAGGTGGAGGCGCTTCGGCTCTTTGCCGCCCAGCGGGAATCGGCGGGGCAGCCGGGCGACCCCTCCGGGTACGTCTGACAGCCGCCAGAATCAGAAAAGACCGTCTAGTTGGTTCTGCCAGCGATTATCCGGGGTTTCAGGGGCTTGCCCCTGAGAGTTCCGAGAGTTGGCTTAATCTGCGCAAAATAGGCGAGTCGAACCGACCTGTACGACTATCGCCGGTAACTTTGCGCAGGTGAGGTCGTATCAGGTCGCCGCCGAGACGATCACGGCGCTCGTCACGGCAACGGTTGCCGGACTGGCGCTGGCCCTACCCATCGACTTCGGCTGGACCTCACAGACTTCCGCGCTGCAACTGGACCTGCTGGCCTACAGCCTGCCGCGGGCCATTGCCGCGGGCGTACTGGTCGCCATGATCGCGCCGGTGCTGCTCACCACCCTGGGCAGCACCAAGGCGGCGTGGGGCACGACCGTGGGCGGACTGCTGGTGCTGCTGGCCAATCACGGCCTCGGGCATGCCACCGATCCGCACTCCTCGCTGTCCACCATGAATTTCATCGATTCGCTGGCGGGCGGGCTGGTGCTGGGCGCGCTGGGCGCGGCGGTGCTGCATCACCGGCTGCCCGCCTTCGCGTGGACGCTGGGCATCCTGATCAGCCTGCTGCTGGGTTCGGTGAATCCGGTGCCGCGGGTGGGCGGCAGCATCGACGAGACCACCGCGGGCCACTGGCACGCCACCGACATCCCGCCCGTCTGGATGATCCTGCTGGCCCTGGCGCTGGCCGCGTTCGGCTTCCTGACCTATCGGAATCGCCCGGTCGCGCAACGACTGTCGATCGAGCTCCCGCTGGCGCCGATCCTGGCGGGCGTGGTTTTGGTGCTGGTGGCGCTGGCCAGCGCGGAGTGGCTGGCCCGGCACGGGGACACGCTGGCGGGCATCGGGCTCGCGGTGGTGACGGCGGTCGGCACCGCCCTGATCGCGGCCATGCTGCTGCCGGGCCGCGACGGCGAGATCGTGCTGCTGGCGGTGGGGCTCAGCGCGGTCGCGGCGGCGACGGTGGCGGCCGAACTGCCCGCGTGGTCGATTCCGCTGCTGGTGGCGGTGACCGCGTTCGGCATGTGGACGGGCAGCCGCTACGGCGCGCCGCGGGCCTGCCTGGTGGCGGCGATCGTGCTCGGGGTCTCCACGGCCCTCACCTCCGATACCGAGCTGGCCTGGCTGATCGTCGGCGGCGCGGCAATCGTGTCCTGGCTCGTCGGTTTCGGGCTCGCCTCGGCGCGGCCGCGCTATGTGCCGAGCCGGGTGCTGGGCACCATGGTGATCTTCGTGCCGTCGGCGGTGCTGGGCATGCGCGATTATGTCGCGCGCGGCCACTACGCGCTGCAATCGCCCGACCACTCGGCGGTGTGCACGGTGACCTCGGGCAGTACCGAGACCCCGGCCTGGACCGCGGTGCTGGTGGCGGCGGGCTGTCTGGCCGGGCTGCTGGCGCTGCGCCGCAGCCGGCCCCTGCCCGCGGCGACCGAAGCGGCAACCGATTCCAACGCGGCCACGGCCGACTGAGAGTCCCGGAAGATCAGGCGCGCACGGCGTTTTCGAGGGCCGGAACCGGCAGCTGTGCGAACCAGGTGCGGTAGAAGGCCGTCACGTACGCGGCGAGCAGTCCGAGCACGATCATGCCGGCGGGCACCGGATGCTCGGCGAATCCGGCCGACAGGTACCGGTACGAGAGCAGCAGCCCCGCGAAGAGCGTGATCCCCGCGGCCACCAGCCGTGCCCGGATGGGGTCCCAGCCTCGTTCGGGTGCGCGCAGCGCGGATTCGATGGTCAGGCACAGCACCGCGCCCGCGACCAGGTCGGCGCCGTAGTGGTAGCCGAAGCCGAGGGTGGCCGAGAGGGTGGCGACGAGCCAGAAGGCGCCGCCCCAGCGCAGCCAGGTGGGTGCGGGCGCGCCGGTGAACGGGTCGCACCGGGAGTGGATGAAGATCGACAGCGCCCACGCGGTGTGCAGCGAGGGCATGCAGTTGCGCGGGGCGAAGTGGTCGAAGGCGATCGAGCCGGGCGAAAGCTCCACCGGCGGCACCATATTCGGCCAGTACTGGCCCAGCGCGAAGGCGTGCCCCTCCGCGCCGTAGGCGAAAATCGGCCCGACGACCGGGAATACGACGTAGAAGACGGGCCCGATGAGCCCGAGCACCAGGAAGGTGCGCACCAGGTAGTGCCGCGGCCACTGCCCGGTCTTCACCACATTGCGCAGCTGCCAGATGGTCACGATCATCGCGCCCAGCGGCAGTTCGATGTAGACCCAGTGCAATACGGAGGTGACGATCGGCCCCAGCCAATCGACGAGCTGCCCCATCAGCCAGGACGGGTCGCCGAGGGCGTGATCGACCAGCAGCACGTGTTCGTCGAGGACCCGGGGCCCGGCCAGCACGGTGATGCCCAGCCAGACGTCGGCGACCTTGCTGGACAGCACCAGCAGCAGGCCGAGCGACCCGGCGTGCAGCGCATTGGTCCGCTCGGCGCCCTGCCACTTCCACACCGCGAGCCCGAGAATGGCGATGAGCACCAGCACCGGACCGTTGCCCATGGCCAGCGGCCCGCCGGTGAGCCACCGAATCGACTGGTACGCAAGGTCGATGGCGAGCGCCGCGCCGACCGCGATGCCGCGTCGCCGCCAGGGCAGCCCGATCAGGGCCAGCCCGAGTCCGGCCCACGGCACGGTGAAGGATTTGGCATTGCCCGCGAAGTCGTCCCAGATGCTCTCCAACGGACCCACGAAGTGATGCTGCGAGGCGACGATCTGCAGGGCCAGCAGCAGCACGGCTAAGGCGGCCAGCACGGCCGTCAGGCGGGCGCGCGGCGACGAAATCCACTGTCCCTGTCGGCGTGCTCCACCGCCGGGCTTGGGACGCGGGTCGTCGAGCAACATCCAGCCATAGTAAACGCCATGTGAACGCCGCCCCTATGACCAGCTGAACGCCACCGGCATGCCCAGGTGAACAGCCCCCGGTCGCAGCCGTAACGACGCTGGCTGCGGCGTACAGCGTCCGCGGTGCCGCGTAATGGAAATCACAACGGTGGAAGTCGCGGTTTTCGATCCCGGGGAGTCGGGTCTACTGCTCGAGTTCGTGGACCAGCGAGTCGACGACCGCGACCAGATCGCCTTGGGCCGCGGCGGCCACCCGGCGCTGCCGCTGATAGGACGCGCCCTTCTTGGGGATGTCGGCGACCAGGGCCAGCTCGTTCTCGCAGCCGAGGCTCTTGGCGGTCGGTTCCAACCGGTTGAGCAGTTCCATCAGGTCGTCGGTGACCAGCCGCTCATTGCTGTCGGCATCGGTGATGATGATGGCGTCGAGCCCGTATCGCGCTGCGCGCCACTTGTTCTCCTGCACGTGCCAGGGCGGCAGGATGGGGGGCAGGGTCTCGCCGTTCTCCACCCGCCGGTCGAGATCGACTATGAGGCAGTGGATCAGGGCCACGATGGCGGCCAGTTCGGCCTTGGTGGGGGTGCCTTCGCAGATGCGGACCTCGATGGTGCCCCACTTGGGTGCGGGCCGGATGTCCCAGTGCATGCCGCCGAGCTGTTCGAACACACCGGTTTTCATCTGGTCGTGCACGAATCCCTCGAACTGGCCCCAGTTCTCGAATTGGAAGGGCAGTCCGGCGGTGGGCAGCTGCTGGAACATGAGCGCCCGGTTGCTGGCGTAGCCGGTGTCCACGCCCGCCCACATGGGTGAAGAGGCGGACAGCGCGAGCAGGTGCGGGTAGGACGGCAGCAGCGCGTTGAGGATCGGGAAGACCTTGTCCGGGTGCGAGATGCCGACGTGCACGTGCACGCCCCAGATCAGCATCTGGCGGCCCCACCACTGGGTGCGCTCGATGAGTTCGTCGTAATGCGCGCTGCGCGTGAGCTGTTGGGTGGACCACTGCGCGAACGGGTGAGTACCCGCGCAGAACAGGTCGACCCCGACCTGGTCGGCCGCGCGGCGCACCACGTCCTGGGTGGCGCGCAGTTCGTCGACCACCTCGCTCACGGTGTCGTGCTTGCCGGAGACCAGTTCGACGGTGTTCTTCAGCAGTTCCTTGGTGATCTGCGGGGTGCCGTCCCAGGCGCGCAGATCACCGCAGGCCTCGAAAACCGCTGCGGCGGTGTTGGACAGGTCGCGCGTCCGCTTGTCGACGAGCGCGACCTCCCATTCCACGCCGAGCGTGGGCCGGGGCGAAGAGTTGAAGGGGACCTTCGAAATGCCTGCCCCGGCCATGGCTTACCTCGAGGGGGTTCAGGCGACCACGCCGCAGGCGACCCGAGCGCCCGCGTCGCCGGTCGCGAGGGTGTCCGCATCCGGCGCGGCGGCATACCGGGTGGGGATGTTGCCGAAGTTGTCGGCGCCCGCGTGGACGATCAGGGCCTTGCCCTTGATCTCGTCCAGGGTGACCGAGTCGGTGGTGGTGGTCAGGGTGGCGGTGCCGTCCTTGAGCACCTGGAGCGAGGTCAGGTCACCGCTGGAGGGGTGCGCATTGGCCTCGCCGACCTGCAGGTGGCCACCGGCGGAGGTGAAATCGCCCTCGCACTTGCCGTTCTGGTGCAGATGCAGGCCGTGGAAGCCGGGCTTGAGGCCGTGGGCCTCGACGATCACCTCGAGGTGGCCGCCCTTGCTGGTGAAGGTGGCGGTGCCGACGGACTGGCCGTTGGAGTCCTTGAGGGTGGCGGAAACCGAATCACGCGGCTCGGCGGCGCTGCCGAGGCCGGTCTTGGCGCCGGCCGGAGCGGCCGAGCTGGTGAACACCGGCGGGGTCGTCCCCTTGACGTCGCTCGACTCCTGGCTGTTGGAGCACGCGGTGAGGCCGAGAGCGGCGACCGCGAGCACCGGAGCAACAGTCCACCAAGACGGGCGACGAGTAGAGGACGAGGCCATCGGGGAACTCCTTTACGAGTCCGAGTTTATCGGAAAGCAGGGTGGACATAGTTCGTACCGGACAAGATGATGCCAGAGCGGACCGCGCGTCCCGTGGAGGGGCCATCCGGGTGTTCGGTCGGATCAGTTGCCGGTGACGATGACGATGACGCCGGCCAGCGAATCCGAGATTCCGGGGAAGCGGGGTTCGGCCGAGCAGCCCAGCTCCGCGGCGATGGCCTGGGCCAGCGCCTGTTCCTTGGGTGAACTGCCGTAGTACACGGTGGTTTTCGGAATGACACCGTTCGGGTAGTTGCCGACCTCGGCCACATTGAAACCGTCGGCGCTGAGCTGATCACCGGTCTTCTTGGCCAGGCCCGCCACGGTGCCGTTGTTGTAGACCCGGACGGGAACGGTCTTGTCGATGCCCGCCGCGGCGGTGGTGGTTGTGGGCGCGGTCGTGGTCGGCGCGACCGTGGTGGTCGTGGGCTGCGCCGCCGTGGTCGTCGGTACCACGGGCGCGGTGCTGACCTGGGCCGAATTCTGCTGTGCCGCAGTGGTGGTGGGCGCGGCGCTGCTGGTCTGCGACCCCGCGCCGGCGTCGGAGGAGTCCGAACTCGACAGCGACATCGCGCCCAGCCCCGCGAACACGATGGCCAGCGCGATCAGAACCATCGCCAGGGCCCGCAGCGGCGGACCGCCGGACGGCGAATTCGGGTTGCTCACGCGTCGAGCCTACTGGCTATACCTGGAAACCGAGACGACGTGCGGCCCTGGTCTTCTGGCGGCTGGCCCGCAGCCGGCGCAGGCGCTTGACCAGCATGGGGTCGGCGACCAGCGCCTCGGGCTTGTCCACGACGGCGTTCAGGACCTGGTAGTAGCGGGTGGCGGAGAGATCGAAGAGCTCGCGGATGGCTTCCTCTTTGGCGCCGGCGTACTTCCACCATTTGCGCTCGAAGTCCAGAATGTCGAGTTCGCGGCGGGAAAGGCCGTGTGCGCCATCCTCGTCGGCGGCACTCTCCGGGATACCGGGGGCACCCGCGGGAATACCGTCCTCGCTTGCGGAGATGTCTCGTGCCGCTGCGCTGTCCATAGTGCTCCCTCGCCGAGTGGTCACCAGACGAATTTGAACGTCGCCGATCATTCAACCACGCCCCGCGATCTTCCCGATGCGTACCGCTCGGCGTGTTATGTGACGCAACCCCGGCGTGTCGGACTGGGCGACGGCCGCGAACGGCCGGAGCGAAGCCGAGGCAATCGGACCCAGTAGGCTGCTCACCATGGCTATTCTCCCGATTCGCATTGTCGGCGACCCGGTTCTGCACCGCGCGACCACTCCGGTCACGCAGACCCCGGAGGAGCTGGCCGAGCTGATCGCGGACATGTACGAGACCATGGACGCCGCCCACGGCGTGGGACTGGCGGGCAACCAGGTCATCATCAAGGACGAGGACGAGCTGGCCCCGCGCCTGTTCGTCTACGACTGCCCCGACGAGGCCCCCCGCGGCAAGATGGTCCGCCGCCGCGGCTGCGTGGTGAATCCGGTGCTGGTGACCTCCGAAATCCCCGAGACCATGCCGGATCCCGACGATGACGAAGAGGGCTGCCTGTCGGTGCCCGGCGAGCAGTTCCCCACCGGCCGCGCCGACTGGGCCAAGGTCACCGGCACCGACGAGAAGGGCGAGCCGGTCGAGCTCGAGGGCAACGGCTTCTTCGCGCGCATGCTGCAGCACGAGACCGGCCACCTCGACGGCTATCTGTACGTGGATGTGCTGGTGGGCCGCAATGCCCGGGCCGCCAAGAAGTCCATCAAGCGAAACGGCTGGGGCAAGCCGGGTTTGAGCTGGGTGCCGGGCACCGTCCCCGACCCGTTCGGCCACGACGACGTCGACGAGGACGACGACTAACCACCTATGACCGAATCCGAACTCCCGCCGATCGGAAAGCGGGTGGTGGTTCGTTACCGCCTGCCCGCCGGTTATCCCCAGCCGCTGACCGATGTCATCGGCGAACTCACCGCGACCGACCCCCTGACCGTGCGCACCGCCGACGGCCAGGTGGTGTCGATCGCCTGGGATCAGGTGGTGGCGTGGAAACCGCTCGGGCCCAGGCCCATTCGGACCAGTGAGATCCGTTCCCTGGAGGCGGCGGCCGCCGACGGCTGGCCGGGCCAGATGCGGTCCTGGATCGACGGCTGGCTGCTGCGCGCCGGGAACGGCTACACCAATCGCGCGAATTCTGCGGTGCCGCTGGGCGGTACCGACGGCCCGGCGCTGATGAACACCGAGACCCTGCAGCGCATCGGCGAGTGGTACACCGCGCACGGCCTGCCGCTGGTGCTGCAACTGCCGGATCGGCTGGCCACCGCGCCCGCCCAGTGGCGCACCTGGAACGAAACCCAGGTGCTGGCCGTCGATATCGAGAACATGATGCTGCCGCAGGGCCCGCCGATGGTGCGGTTCACCTCGGAGCCGGACGGGGCCTGGCTGTCGGTGCACCGGCATCGCGGCGGGGACACCTATGTCGGATCCACGCCGGTGGTGGAGGTACTGACCGCGGTGCGCGACGGTGAAGTCGCCTTCGCCACACTGGGTTTGCCGACCGCGCTGGCCATCGGCCGGGCCGCGGTCACCACCGCCCCGGACGGCCGCCGCTGGGTGGGGCTGACCTGCATGGCGGTGGCGGACGGGCATCGGCGGCACGGGCTGGGCTCGCTGGTGTGCGCGGAGATGGTGCGCTGGGGGCAGTCGCGCGGGGCCACGCACGCGTACGTGCAGGTTTCGGATGACAATGACGCGGCGCTGGCGTTGTATCAGGAGATGGGCTTCGTGGAGCACCACTCCTACCGGTACGCCGCGCCGTAACCCCGCGCTTCCCGATTTTCGAAAGACACTATCGCTGAGAGGTTCATCGCCGTGCGCATCGCCACCTGGAACGTGAATTCGATTCGCACCCGGCAGGATCGGGTGCTGGCGTGGCTGGACCGCGCCGATATCGACGTGCTCGCCATGCAGGAGACCAAGTGCAAGGACGAGCAGTTCCCGTTCGAGGCGTTCGAGGCGGCCGGGTACGAGGTCGCGCACGTCGGCTACAACCAGTGGAACGGGGTGGCCATCGCCTCCCGGGTGGGCATCGAGGATGTCGAGATCGGCTTCCCGGACCAGCCGGGCTTCGACAAGGACGCCGGGGAGTCGCTGCTCAGCACGCCGGTGGTGGAGGCCCGCGCCATCGGCGCGACCTGCGGCGGGGTGCGGGTGTGGAGCCTGTACGTGCCCAACGGCCGCGCCTTGGACGATCCGCACTACACCTACAAGCTGGAATGGCTTGCGGCGCTGCGCAATGCGGGCAGCAAGTGGCTGGCCGAGGCTCCGGACGCGCAGATCGCGCTGGTCGGCGACTGGAACATCGCGCCGACCGATCTGGATGTCTGGTCGCCGGAGTTCTTCGAGGGCAAGACGCACGTCTCCCAACCCGAACGTGACGCCTTCGACGCCTTCGACGAGGCGAACTTCACCGACGTGATGCGGCCCTTCCACCCGGGCCCGGGTGTCTACACCTACTGGGACTACACCCAGCTGCGCTTCCCCCGCCGGGAGGGCATGCGCATCGACTACATCCTCGGCTCCCCCGCCCTGGCGGCCCGCGTCACCGAGGCGAACGTGGACCGCGAGGAGCGAAAGGGCAAGGGGGCCAGCGATCACGCCCCCGTCGTGGCAGAACTCTCCTAGACCGGCCGGGTCTTGATGGCGTCGCGGGAGATGAAGACGTCGTAGTTGCCCGCGGTGGCGATCACGGCGTTGCCGTAGGCCGAGCGCACGAAAGGCTTTGTGTACCAGGTCCGATTCTTCATGTCCTGGAAGAAGTCGGCATCACTGCCGTTGAGGAAGATCTGGTTCTGCTTGGTGGCGATGCCGTCCAGGCGCTGGCCGTAGAGGCGGGTCACCTTGTAGCCGGAATTGAAGCCCAGCGCGTTCACCCACGCGTCGAGCTCCACGATATTGGCCTGCAGCACCCACATGTCGCCCTCGACCTGGTAGCTCTTGTGCTGGTCGCCGTGGTCCTTGTCGCCGTAGAGGGTGAGGTCCACGTTCATCATGTGTTCCTGACCCGCAATGGGTTTGGCCTCGATGTGGGCGGCCTTCACCTCGCCGGTGAGCCCCAGGAACGTCTGCAGCAGCGTGGTGATCCACAGGATCACCACCGCGACGAGCACGACTCCGATCGCGCCCGCGCCACGCCCGGCCAGCACCCGCCAGCCGACCTTGCGCGCCTTGAGTACCGCCGTGATCAGCAGACCGATCGCGCCGATGGCTAACACCAGCAGCAGGATCTGGATCCAGCCGAAGGAAACCGGGAAGACCATGCCGTAGTTGTACCCGCTGGGGACGACACATCACGGCAGGTCACAAATGAAAAACGCGTGTCTTGTCGGCGAGCCGCGACTCGCCGACAAGACACGCGTCAGAGCGAACTCAGAAAGCCGCTTCGTCCAGCTTCATGATGTCGTTGTCGATGTTCTCGACGACGCTGCGCACGCCGCTGATCAGCGGGAGCTTGTTCTTGGCGAAGAAGGAGGCCACACCGACCTTGCCGGTGTAGTAGCTCTTGTCCTTCTCGGCCGCACCGGCGTCCAGCGCCGCCTGCGCGATGGCGGCGTGCTCGAGCAGTCGCCACGCGATGACGAGATCGCCCACGGCGTACAGGAATCGGCCCGAGCCCAGGCCGACCTTGTAGATCTCGTCGACCTGCTGCTGGGCGGCCATCAGGTAGCCCGTCAGGGTGGCCGCCATGGCCTGCACGTCGGCCAGCGCCGCGCCGAGCAGCCCGCGCTCCACCTTGAACTGGTCCGGGCCGCCGTCGACGAACTTCTGGATCAGGCCCGCGACGTGGCCCAGGGCCACGCCCTTGTCGCGAATGATCTTGCGGAAGAAGAAGTCCTGCGCCTGGATGGCGGTGGTGCCCTCGTACAGCGAGTCGATCTTGCAGTCGCGGATGTACTGCTCGATCGGGTAGTCCTGCAGGTAGCCCGAGCCGCCCAGGGTCTGCAGCGATTCGGTCAGGCTCTCGTAGGCCCGGTCCGAGCCGCAGCCCTTGACGATGGGCAGCAGCAGGTCGTTGACCCGCTCGGCCAGCTCGGCGTCCACGCCGTAGTTGGCCTGCGCCACATCGGCGTTCTGGTAGGAGGCGCAGAACATGTACAGCGCGCGCAGGCCCTCGGCGTAGGCCTTCTGGGTGGCCAGCGAGCGGCGCACGTCCGGGTGGTGGGTGATGGTGACGCGCGGGGCGGCCTTGTCGGTCATCTGGGTCAGGTCCGCGCCCTGCACGCGCTGCTTGGCGTACTCCAGGGCGTTCAGGTAGCCGGTGGACAGCGCGCCGGTGGCCTTGGTGCCCACCATCATCCGCGCGTTCTCGATGACCTTGAACATCTGCGCGATGCCATTGTGCTTGTCGCCGACCAGGTATCCGACGGCCGGAATGTCGCCGCCGAAGGTGATCTCACAGGTGGGCGAGGACTTGATGCCCATCTTGTGCTCGACGCCGGTGACCAGCGCGCCGTTCTTGGCGCCGAGTTCCATGGTCTCGGTGTCGAACAGGAAGCGCGGCACCACGAACAGCGACAGGCCCTTGGTGCCCGGCCCGGCGCCCTCGGGGCGGGCCAGCACCAGGTGGAAGATATTGGCGGCGGTGTCGCCCACGTCGCCGCCGGAGATGAAGCGCTTCACGCCCTCGATGTGCCAGGTGCCTTCGGCCTGCGCGATCGCCTTGGTGCGGCCCATGCCGACGTCGGAACCGGCGTCGGGCTCGGTGAGCACCATGGTGCCGCCCCACCGGTTCTCCCACGCGTGCGCGGCCCACTTCTGCTGCTGCTCGGTGCCCTCGTCGAAGAGCACCTTGTGCATGAGCGGACCCGTATTGAAGAAGGAGGCCGAGTTGTTCGCGGCCACGATCATTTCCTGGATGCCCCAGATGAGCGCGTTCGGCGCGGGCACGCCACCCATGTCCTCGGACATGCCCAGGCCCGAGTAGCCCGCCTCGTTGACCGCGGCCACGGTCTTCTTCAGCGATTCGGGCACGGTGATGGTGTGCTGCTCCGGCAGGAACTCGACCGGGTTGCGGTCGGCGTCGACGAAGGACTCCGCGATCGGCCCCTCCGCCAGGCGCTTGGCCTCGGCGAGCATCTCCCGTGCGGTGTCGCCGTCCAGGTCGCCGTAGGCGCCCTGATCCAGCAGTTCCCCGATGCCCAGAACTTCGAACAAGTTGAACTCGATGTCTCGTAGGTTCGCCTTGTAGTGGGACACGGAAGGGCCTCCTCGGCTGAGTCTTAACTGATCAAGAGATTTCGACGATCTGATCAAGCTTCTTGACGATCAAGCGAAGGTTGCCGTACGCCCGTCCGGTTACGCAAGCGTAGGCAAGCCTCTTAATAC
>NZ_BJWY01000143.1 GCF_007990715.1 Nocardia seriolae NBRC 15557
GTACTAAGCGAACACCCTCCAGTGAGGGGAGAGTCAAGAAGACCGGCGCGCGTCGGCGACTAGGCTGGACAGCGATCACCATCCCCCCAGGAAGGACGCGCCGTGCAGCCCGGTGAAGGTTTCGACATGCAGGCCCTGATGGCACAGGCCCAGCAGATGCAGCAGGCCGTCATGGCCGCGCAGCAGGAGATCGCGGAATCCGAGGTCGAGGGCGAGGCGGGCGGCGGCCTGGTGCGCGCCCGGATCAAGGCCACCGGCGAGGTGCTGGCGCTCACCATCGACCCGAAGGTGGTCGACCCCGAGGACATCGACACCCTGCAGGACCTGATCATCGGCGCGCTCAACAACGCCATGGAGTCGGCGCAGAACCTGGCCGCCGAGCGGCTGGGCCCGCTGGCGGGCGGCTTCGGCGGCGGCGCGCTGCCCGGATTCTGACGGAGGACGGCGTAGGTGTACGAGGGTCCGGTTCAGGATCTCATCGACGAGCTGGGCAAACTGCCCGGCGTCGGCCCGAAGAGCGCGCAGCGCATCGCGTTCCATCTCCTCTCGGTGGAGCCGCCGGAGATCGACCGCCTGCAGGCGGCGCTACAGAAGGTGCGCGACGGCGTGCGCTTCTGCGCCGTCTGCGGCACCGTCTCCGACGGTGAACTCTGCCGCATCTGCGCCGACCCGCGCCGCGACCGCACCATGATCTGCGTGGTCGAGGAGCCCAAGGACGTGCAGGCCATCGAGCGCACCCGCGAATTCCGCGGCCGCTACCACGTGCTCGGCGGCGCGCTCGATCCGCTCTCGGGCATCGGGCCGGACCAGCTCCGCATTCGGGAACTCCTGACCCGCATCGGAAATCAGGACGACGGCGTGGACGTCACCGAGGTCATCATCGCCACCGACCCCAATACCGAGGGCGAGGCGACGGCCACCTACCTGGTCCGCATGCTGCGCGACTTCCCGGGCCTCAGTGTCACCCGCTTGGCCAGCGGCCTGCCCATGGGCGGCGACCTGGAGTTCGCCGACGAATTGACCCTGGGCCGGGCACTTTCCGGCCGCCGGGCGCTTTAGAAGTTATGTCCAGGTCGGCGGCGCGGGCAGGGGTGCCGGGAGCGCCGCCGGCTGGGGACACGGAATGTGCTGGACATTCCTGGGGATATCCGCCCCCGCGCCGCTGGCGTGCAATGCCACCGCGATGGCGAAGGTAGCCGCTAATCCGGCCACGACGGCCAAGCCCTTACGCAAGGTCCCCGCACTCATGGTCGGACGTAGCTTCATCTTTCGCTCCTCGCCTCGGTGAGAGTATTGCGAACATGCTCGAATACACCGCGTGCCATTAGCGAAATGTTAGCTTTCCGGCTCGCGCTCGGGCTTCGTTGCCATGTCGGGCGAGCCGAAATTGGAATCTCTCCGTTATTCGAGGGTTCAGAACGAGAGCTTCTGCCAATCGAGTGCCGCGAATCCGGAACGATCTCCGGTGGCCCATCCCCAGATCAGATCGGCGACAATTCGCGGATCGGTTGCCGTAGCGGCGAAATGCTTATCCGCGGACCCGTCGCGGTATTCCAGGTCGTAATGCCCGTCCGGATGCCGATAGGTCTGGATGTAGACCTGATCACCGGTTTCCACGATCAGATACGGACCGGGTTGTCCCAGCTCCGGAATCCAATCCTCCACCAGTCCCCGTGTCAGATACGGGAACTCACCGGCCCCGCCGTGGGTGACGGTCGCGACGACCGAATCGGCCGGATCCATCAGCCAGGCCAGCTGCGGATCCCACACCGCGTAACCGCGCGGCGTACCCAGCTCGAACAACAGGTCCCGGGTGTGCCCGAGCGAGTCGTAGGGCGTGGACACGAACAGCGCCGCGCCCAGCACGCCGTCGGCGGCGGGCGCGCCCAGGAAGCTGTCCGCCTCGGGCAGTTCGGAATTGCGCTCGTCCAGCTCGGCCGCGATCGCGCCGACGGCCTCGACGGCGGGTCGACCGTCCTGCGCCGTCAGATATTCGTCCACCTCGGCGGGGGACGCGGCGGCACCGGAGGGCAGTAGAACCAGGTCGTAGCTCACCCGGCCAGGCTAGTGGCTAGCCCGCCCGGGTATGCCGACCGGTCTCCACGATCGGGGTGGCGCAGGCGCAGCCGCCCGCCACATCGGCGCAGTCGGCCACGAAAAGATGCCGCGCCCGAGCGGTATCGAAACAGTCGGGTTCGGTGCATTCCACCGAACCCGTGGCGTGCACGATCAATGTCCCGTGACAGTGATCGAGGGCCGATTCACACAGTGAGCAACCGGTTGGGTGCACAGCTGCCTCCTTCACCCGTCGTTACGGTGATATCACCTGCGTGCGACAACTGTGGGAGCTCACCGCGTGTCGCCCGATCTGTCGGAAAAACGCCAGCGTGCAAGGCCTTCGCATGGTGCACTGGACAGATGGGGATCAAGGTTTCCCTCGAGCATCGCACCACCTATTCCTTCGACCGCCCCGTGCGCGTGCATCCGCACGTCGTGCGGCTGCGACCCGCCCCGCACACGCGCACCACCATCGAGGCGTACTCGATGCGGGTGAGCCCGGGGAACCACTGGGTGAACTGGCAACAGGACGCGTTCGGGAATTTCCTGGCGCGCTTGATCTTCCACGAACCCACCACCGAGCTGTCCATCGTGGTCGGGCTGATCGCCGACATGGACGCGATCAATCCGTTCGACTTCTTCGTCGAGGAACACGCGGAGAATTTCCCGTTCGGCGGCTACGCGCCGCAGCTCGCCGCCGATCTGGACCCGTATCTGCGACCGGTCGACGAGGACGAATCCGGTTCCGGCCCCGGCCCATTGGTGCGCGACTGGGTGCGCCGCCACACTCCGCACGACAAACCGCGCACCATCGAATTCCTGATCGCCGTGAATCAGGCGCTGCGCCACGATGTCAGCTACACCATCCGGATGGAGCCCGGCGTGCAGTCGCCGGAGCACACCCTGCGCACCGGTCTGGGTTCGTGCCGGGATTCGGCGTGGTTGCTGGTCTCCATTCTGCGGGAATTCGGACTGGCCGCCCGCTTCGTCTCGGGCTACCTCATCCAATTGGCGCAGGACGTCGAGTCTCTGGACGGACCTTCCGGCCCGCCCGCGGATTTCACGGATCTGCACGCCTGGACCGAGGTGTATCTCCCGGGCGCGGGCTGGGTGGGGCTGGACCCCACCTCGGGCTTGTTCGCCGGCGAGGGCCACATTCCGCTGGCCGCCACCCCGCATCCGGTGTCCTCGGCCCCGATCACCGGAGCCACCGACCCGGTCAGCTCCACCCTCGACTTCTCCAACACCGTGCGCCGGATCCACGAGGACCTGCGAGTCACCCTGCCCTACACCGACTCTCAATGGGAGCGCATCCGTGCGGCGGGTGCCGCCCTGGACGCCCGAACCGAGGCCGCGGGCATCGGCCTGACCATCGGCGGCGAGCCCACCTTCGTCTCCCTCGACGACCAGACCGGCCCGGAATGGACCACCGAAGCCGACGGCCCGCGCAAGCGCGAACGCGCCGCCGACCTCGCCGACCGCCTCCGCCGCATCTACGCCCCCACCGGCCTCGTGCAGTACCGCCAGGGCAAGTGGTACCCCGGAGAACCCCTGCCGCGCTGGGAAATCGCCATGCTGTGGCGCGACGACGGCGAACCACTCTGGCGCAACCCGGACCTGCTCGCCAGCCCATGGCTGTCACCCGACCAGCTCGTCCCCGCCGACACGGGCACCCGAACGGCGATGCCGAACACTGCCGGCAGGGCGGACGAAACGAGCGCGGCCGCATCCGGGAATCCGCGTACCGCCCCCAATGATGCTGTGGCCCATGGCAATGGCGCTGCCGGGACGGGCGATGACACTGCCGGAGCGGGCGGTGCCGCCGCCGGGGTAGGTAAAGGCGTCGGTGGTCGAGGCAATGGCGCGGTGGTTCATGGCGGAGACGTCCGGCAGCGGGCGGAGGGAGTGCGGGAGCACCGCATCGACCTTCCGGAGCCCCGCGGCCAAGGTGATGCGCCGCCGCGTAGGGGCGTGCGCCCGGGCGATCGGCGGGCCACTGCGTACGGACCGGAAGGTTTCCCCCCGGGCCTCGCGGCGACCGCTGCGGCCGGTTCCGCCACCGCGACGGGTTCGACTGCCCCAGCCGATTCTGCCGCCGTGGTGGATTCGGCCGTCGCGGAAGGGGCGGTCGGCCCCGGATCGCGGGTGGCGCGAGCCGTAATCTCGCATATCGCGGCGGGTTTGGGACTGCCCGACAGCCAGGTGCGACCGGCCTACGAGGATGCCCTGCTGCGGCTGGCGGCGCAGGCAGCGGTTCCGCACGGCGAGCCGGTGCGGGCCGAGGGGGATCTGGAGGTCGGGCGGGATTCGCTGGCGGAGCGCCGGGCCATGCTGGCGCGGCTGGACACGGCGGTCGGCGAGCCTGCCGCCTATGTGCTGTCGCTGTATCGCCGCGACGACGAGGCGGGGTGGGCCAGCGCTGACTGGAAGCTGCGGCGCGGTCGGATCATGTTGACCGAGGGGGATTCTCCCGCTGGGCTGCGACTGCCGCTCGGGTCGGTCACCTGGAACGCGCCGCCGCCGCGGCCGGAGGCGGATCCGTTCGCGCCGCGCCTGCCGTTCAGCCCCGACGAGCCGTCCGCGGTCGTGGAATCCGCCGAGCGCGCACCGATCACCGCCGTGGTGGCCGAGGTCCGCGACGGCCTGCTGCACGTATTCCTGCCGCCCATCGGCGAATTCGGGGCGTACTGCGATCTGGTGCGCCGGGTGGAGGACGCGGTGGCCGCGGCCGGGGTGCCGGTCGTGCTGGAGGGGTATCCGCCTCCGGCCGACGGCAGGCTGCACGCGCTGTCGCTGGCACCGGATCCGGGCGTGATCGAGGTGAACGTGCAGCCCACAACGGGTTTCACGGAGCAGTCGGAGTTGCTGGACACGCTCTACGAGCAGGCCCGGCTGGCCCGGTTGAGCACCGAGTCCTTCGATGTGGACGGCACCGATCGCGGCACGGGCGGCGGCAATCACATCACGCTGGGCGGTCGCACCCCGGCGCGGTCGCCGCTGCTGCGCAGACCGGACCTGCTGGTTTCGATGCTCACCTACTGGCAGCGGCATCCGGCGCTGTCCTATCTGTTCTCGGGTCGTTTCGTCGGCCCGACCTCGCAGGCTCCCCGGGTCGACGAGGGCCGCGAGGATGCGCTCTACGAACTCGAGATCGCCTTCGCGGAGATTGCCAGGCTGAGCCGCGACGCGAGCGAAAACGCCTACCCTGCGGCGGAATCCCCGGCTGGGGAACACCCCGCCCCGCCCTGGGCGGTCGATCGCGCGCTGCGCCATTTGCTCACCGACCTCACCGGCAATACCCATCGCGCGGAGTTCTGCATCGACAAGCTCTACAGTCCCGATTCCGTACGCGGCCGTCTCGGTCTCGTGGAATTGCGCGGCTTCGAGATGCCGCCGCACTTCCGCATGGCCATGGTGCAGTCGCTGCTGGTGCGCGCGCTGGTGCTGCGTTTCTGGGAGCGGCCCTACACCGCGCCGCTCATCCGGCACGGCGCGAATCTGCACGGGCGCTATCTGCTGCCGCATTTCCTGCAGGCCGATATCGCCGAGGTCGCGGCCGATCTGCGCTCGCACGGTATCGAATTCGATACCAGTTGGCTCGATCCGTTCTCGGAGTTTCGTTTTCCCCGCTTCGGCACGGTGGTACTCGGGGACATGGAAGTGGAACTGCGCGGGGCCATCGAACCGTGGAACACCCTCGGGGAACAGACCACCGCCTCCGGCACCGCCCGCTACGTCGACTCCTCGGTGGAGCGTCTGCAGGTGAAGGTGACCGGCGCCGACCGGGATCGATACGTGGTGACCTGCAATGGTTTCCCGCTGCCGCTGGTCGCGGCCGGGCGGGCGGACGTCCAGGTGGCGGGCGTGCGCTACCGGGCCTGGCAGCCGCCGGAGTCCCTGCATCCGACGATCACCGTCGACGCGCCCCTGGCCTTCGACATCATCGAGCGGGAGACCGGTCTGTCCCGTGGCGGCTGCACCTATCACGTGAGTCATCCCGGCGGCATGTTCTACGCCGGGCCGCCGGTGAATTCGGTGGTGGCGCAATCCCGGCGCAATCGGCGGTTCGAAGCCTCCGGACATACCCCCGGCCCGGTGGACCTCGCGGATTTGCGTGCCAAAATGGCCATACAAGCGACAGATGTCGGTGCACCCGGAATACTCGATCTGCGCCGGGCGCGGACCGTGTGGGGCATCGTCGGCGATCGATAGGCATACCCGGGGAAGTGGTAGCGGTGACAGTGCTCGACGCGGTGCCGCCGGGCGACGCCACGCCCGAGGAACCCGATCGGTGGACCGCCCTGGCCGCGCGCCGCGAGGTGCTCGAGGAATTCGCGAATTACCGTGCCGGGGCGGCCGATACCGGGGCGCGCGACGCCTGCGGCCTGCCCACCGGCGGCTACTACGACGAACTCGTCGAGCGTGACGGCCGCCTGCGCGCGAGCTGGGCCGACCTGTCCGCCGACTTCCTGGACCGGGGCCGGGAGGGTCTGCGGCGCATCGACGGCCGGGTCCGGCGGCTGATCGAGGACGACGGCATCACCTATACCGAACTGACGTCCGCCGAGGAGCCCGCCACCCCGTCCCCGTGGCGGCTGGATCCGATCCCGCTGCTGGTCTCCGACACCGACTGGTCGGCGCTGGAATCCGGTGTGGTGCAACGCTCCCGGCTGCTCGACGCGATTCTGGCCGACGTGTACGGCCCGCGCCGCACCCTCACCGAGGGCCTGCTGCCGCCGCGGGTGGTCTTCGGCCATCGCGGCTACGTGCGTGCGGCGCACGGCATTACGCTGCCCGGACGCCATCAGCTGTTCCTGCACGCCTGCGATGTCAGCCGCTGGGACGACGGCGGCTTCCGGGTACTGGCCGACTGGGCGCAGGCCCCGTCCGGCGCGGGCTACGCGCTGGCCGACCGCCGTGTCGTCTCCACCGCCATCCCGGAGGCCTTCGAACTGGCCAGCCCGCGCCCGCTCACCCCCTTCGTGCGGGCCATGCGCCTGATGCTCATCGAGGCCGCCCCGCAGGCCGCCGACGACGAGGAGCCGGTGGTCGTGGTGCTGAGCCCGGGCGTGCACTCCGAAACCGCCTTCGATCAGGCGTATCTGGCGTCGGTCCTGGGTTTCCCGCTGGTGGAGAGCGCCGACCTGGTGGTCCGCGACGGCCGCCTGTGGATGCGTTCGCTGGGCACCCTGGAGCGAGTCGACGTGGTGCTGCGCCGGGTGGACGCCGAATTCTCCGATCCCCTGGACCTGCGGCCGGATTCGCGCCTCGGCGTGGTGGGCCTGGTGGAGGTGCTGCGCCGGGGCGCGGTCACGGTGGTCAACACCCTGGGCAGCGGCCTGCTGGAGAATCCCGCGCTCGCCGGGTTCCTGCCCCGGCTGTCCCGGCGGCTGCTGGACGAGGACCTCGAGCTGCCCGGCATCGAATCCTATTGGGGCGGTGACGACTCCGAACGCTCACACCTGGCCGCCAACCTGCACCGGCTGGTCCTGCGCTCCGCGGTGGACGACACCACCGTCTTCGGGCCCCTGCTCACCGCGGTGCAGCGCGCGGCATGGCGGGCCCGCATCGTGGCCGAGGGCTGGAAATGGGGCGGTCAGGAACCGGCCCGCTTCTCGGTCGCACCGGCCGTGGACGCCTCGGGCGGACTGGCCGCCGCGCCCGTCGCGGTCCGCCTCTTCTCACTCGCCGGGCGGGTCGGATATCGCGTCATGCAGGGCGGTTTGGGGCAGTTGCACCAGCACGGCGGACCCGACGGCATGATCGGCGAGGCCGCCGCCAAGGACGTCTGGGTGCGTGCGGCCCCCGCCGCCGTCCCGGCCGCCCCCGCCGTCGAGGTGCTCGAGGAACGTGAACGCCGGGTACCCGCCATGGCGACGGTGGACGTGGTCAGTTCCCCGCGCGTGCTCAACGACCTGTTCTGGCTGGGCCGCTACGGCGAGCGCGCCGAGGCGGGCGTGCGCCTGCTCAGCGCCATCCACGACCGCCACCAGGACTACCGCTACCGGCCCTGGATGGAGGGCGCGGAGGCCATGCCGGTGCTGATGGCCGCGCTCGGCCGCATGACCGGCACCACCGCGCCCGCCCCGAGACCGGCCGCGGCGCAACGGGATCCGGCCGAGCGACGGCGGACCCGGCGCAAGCAGCCGCAGGCCCAGACCCAAAGTCAGTCGCAATCCCAGGGGCGGTCGCAATCGTCGCGCCGCCGCGAGTACTCCGACGAGCAGACGGTGCCCATCGCGCTGCCCGGCGCGTCCCGGCGTGACCACGACTACCTGGTTTCGCTCACCGTCGACCGGGAACTCGCCGGTTCGGTGGCCTACTCGGTGGAGTGCTACTCGAAAGCCGCACGCGCCGTGCGTGATCAGCTCTCACCCGACACCTGGATGGTGGTCGGCGGCATCGACCGCGCCCTCTCGGAGTACCGGGGCGGCCGCGGTGATCGCGGCGCCGCGCTCTCGGCCGTGCACTCCCGGGCGCTGTCCGGTCTGCTCGCGCTCACCGGCATCGACGCGGAATCGACCGTGCGCGATATCGGCTGGCACGTCATGGATATCGGCCGCCGCATCGAACGCGCGCTGGCGCTCTCGGCCCTGCTGTCCGCGGCCCTCACCGACACCTATCCGCCCGAGGTGGGCCGGGTGGTGACCGACGCGGTGCTGCAGGCCACCGTCTCCGCGGTGAGTTACCGCCGCCGCCACCGGGATTCGGTGCGCATCGCCGCGGTCGCGGGCCTGCTGCTGTTCGACGAGCACAATCCGCGCTCGCTGGCCTACCAGCTGGAACGCCTCAACGACGACTTCCTGGCGCTGCCCGGAGCCTCCGGATCCGCACGCCCGCAACGACTGCTGGCCGACGCCCAGCGCATGCTGCGCCGCCTCGACCCCGCCGACCTGGAAGTCACCGACGCCGACGGCCACCGCACCGAACTGGCCGAACTGCTCGACGGTGTCCACCTGCGGCTGCGCAAACTGTCCGAATCCTTCGAGGCGACCCGGCTCTCGGTGCCCCGCGACATCCAGCCCCTGTGGGGTTCCACCCGGGTGGTGGGATGAGCGGTCAGGGCCCGGAGGTGGCAGCCTGCGTAACCACGGAGGGCCCCCGCTCATCCCAATCGAACGGAGCGTGAGTCATGCGGCGGCTCCGGGTACTGCACCGCACGGTCTACGTGTACTCGGACGTCGTCACCAGCTCCTACGGCCGCGCCTATCTCACGCCGCGCGGGTTCCCGGGGCAGCGCCTGCTCTCGCATGACATTCGGATCGACCCGGTGCCATCGGACAGGTCGGTCGGTACCGATGTCTACGGCAACACCACCCTCTACTTCCAGGTCACCGCCGAACACCGCCGCCTCGAGGTCACCGGCGAATCCCTCGTGGAGATCTCACCCCCGATCGACTCCGGTGACGAACCTACCTGGGAACAGGCCCGCCCCACCACCGGGAACGGCCCGCTCGCAGTCGAATTCACCCTCGACCTCACGCCCGAGGAAATCACCCCCGAGGTCGCCGACTACGCCGCCGCGTCCTTCCCGCCCGGCCGCCCGCTGCTGGAAGCGGTCAAGGAGCTGACCGCCCGCATCCACACCGATTTCACCTACGAATCCGGCTCCACCACCGTGAGCACCAGCGTCGCCGACGTCTTCGCCGAACGCCGCGGCGTCTGCCAGGACTTCGCCCGCCTCGGCATCGCCTGCCTGCGCTCGCCGGGCCTGGCCGGGCGCTACGTCTCCGGCTACCTCGCCACCGACCCGCCCCCGGGCAAGGAACGCATGGTCGGCGCGGACGCCACCCATGCCTGGGCCGCCGTCTGGCACCCGGGCGACCCGGCCGCGAACGGCGAGCCGGGCCACTGGATCGCCTTCGACCCCACCAACAATCAGTTCGCCGACGACCGCTACGTCACCGTCGCCTGGGGCCGCGACTACGCCGATGTCCCGCCCCTGCGCGGCATCATCTACACCGACGCCAAGGAATCCACCATCACGGTCTCGGTCGATGTGGCCCCGAGTCCGGCCGATGAGTGACACACTCGGACTGTGGCCCCCGCCTCCCCGACTTACGGGCTTCTATTGCCCACATGTAAACTCGTGATCATCATGCAGCGGGCACTTCTTCTCCTCGGCCGCCGCGACGGGTTCTGATACGGACCGGCTCCCGTCGCGGGGATTCGCCGTGCCGGTCTACCCAACCTTTGGGATCCAGACTCACTCTCGGAGATAATCGCCATGTCCCCTGCTGACGCCTTCGTATCCGGTACGCGCACCATCACCCCGCCGTCCAAGCCCGCGCCCGCCGACCAGCCCGCCTGGAACACGCAGAAGAACTCCTCGATGCCGGTGTTCCGGTACCGCCCCTTCGCCGAAGAGGTCGAGCCCGTCGAGGTGCCGGATCGCACCTGGCCGGACAAGATCATCGACCGCGCGCCCGGCTGGTGTGCCGTGGATCTGCGCGACGGCAACCAGGCGCTGATCGACCCGATGAGCCCCGCCCGCAAGCGCCGCATGTTCGACCTGCTGGTGCGCATGGGCTACAAGGAGATCGAGGTCGGCTTCCCGTCCGCCTCGCAGACCGACTTCGACTTCGTCCGCGAGATCATCGAGGACGGCGCGATTCCGGACGACGTCACCATCCAGGTGCTGACCCAGTCCCGGCCCGAGCTGATCGAGCGCACCTTCGAGGCCTGCAACGGCGCCACGAACGTGATCGT
Organism: Nocardia seriolae NBRC 15557; assembly: GCF_007990715.1. Lineage (GTDB taxonomy): Bacteria > Actinomycetota > Actinomycetes > Mycobacteriales > Mycobacteriaceae > Nocardia > Nocardia seriolae. The sequence continues at coordinate 10,768 of NZ_BJWY01000143.1, forward strand.
CCACTTCTACAACTCGACCTCGATCCTGCAGCGCCGCGTGGTCTTCCGCGCGGACCGCGCCGCGGTCAAGAAGATCGCCACCGACGCGGCCGAGCTGTGCCTGGAGGTGGAGAAGCGCTACCCCGACACCAACTGGCGCTACGAGTACAGCCCCGAGTCCTACACCGGCACCGAGCTGGACTACGCCCGCGAGGTATGCGACGCGGTCTCCGAGATCATTCAGCCGACCCCGGCCAAGCCACTGATCATCAACCTGCCCGCGACCGTGGAGATGGCGACGCCCAACGTCTACGCCGACTCCATCGAGTGGATGCACCGCAACCTGGCGCGGCGCGACTCCATCGTGCTGTCGCTGCACCCGCACAATGACCGTGGCACCGCCGTGGCCGCCGCCGAGCTGGGCTACCAGGCCGGGGCCGACCGCATCGAGGGCTGTCTGTTCGGCAATGGCGAGCGCACCGGCAATGTCTGCCTGGTGACGCTGGGCATGAACATGTTCTCCCGCGGCATCGACCCGCAGATCGACTTCTCCAACATCGACGAGATCCGCCGCACGGTCGAGTACTGCAACCAGCTGCCCGTCGCCGAGCGCCACCCCTACGGCGGCGACCTGGTCTACACCGCATTCTCCGGCTCGCACCAGGACGCCATCAACAAGGGCCTGGACGCCATGAAGGCCGACGCCGACGCGCAGGGCGCGGACGTGGACGACATCGTGTGGGCAGTCCCGTACCTGCCCATCGACCCGAAGGACGTCGGCCGCACCTACGAGGCCGTCATCCGGGTGAATTCGCAGTCCGGCAAGGGCGGCGTCGCCTACATCATGAAGACCGATCACGGCCTGGTGCTGCCGCGCCGCCTGCAGATCGAGTTCTCGCAGGCCGTGCAGAAGATCACCGACGGCGAGGGCGGCGAGGTCACGCCGAAGGAGATGTGGGACGTCTTCTCCGAGGAGTACCTGACCCCGATCCTGCCGCTGGAGCGCATCCGCCAGAAGGTCACCGCCTCCGAGATCGACGGCGGCGTCGACCACATCGAGGCCGTGGTCAAGGTGGACGGCGTCGAGCACGCCATCTCCGGTGAGGGCAACGGCCCGCTGGCCGCCTTCGTCGACGCGCTGGCCACCATCGACTACGACGTGCGCGTGCTGGACTACAGCGAGCACGCCATGTCCTCCGGCGACGACGCCCAGGCCGCGGCCTACGTCGAGGTGGCCATCGGCGACCAGGTCACCTGGGGTGTCGGCATCGCCACCTCCATCACCACCGCCTCGTTGCGCGCGGTCGTCTCCGCCGTCAACCGCGCAGCCCGTAAAGGCTGAATGAAACCGCAGGTAGGAGAGCCCGTCTCGGCATTGTCGAGGCGGGCTCGCCGCGTCTGGAGGGCTCCGGAATGCTAGCGTTGGGACGCAATAGCGCCGAGCTCTCTGTTCGAGCTGTCGAGCAGATGGGGGACACGTGACCACGAAAGATCAGAATTCGACCTCGAAGCCGGGGACACCGGACGACGAAGACGTCGTCAAGGTGCCGGACGATGCGGCAGAGCTGGACGAGCCCGCCGAGGTGAAGGCATCCGGGACCGACTCCGAGGAGCAGGCCGCCGGGTTCTTCCCGCCGGTGCCGGATTCGATCGACCAGACCGTGCACCTGTCCGGTGGGCCGGGGCAGTTCCCGGGCGGGCCGGGCGAGGGGAACCCGTTCGCGGCGCCTGGCGGTCCCTTCCCGGGGCCCTACGGGCCCGACGGCCACAATCCCTTCGCGCCGGGTGCTCCCGGGCCGTACGGTCCGCCGCCCGGATTCGCGCCCAACGGCGGTTTCCCGCCGCCGGATTCCGGCCAGTTCGCGCCGCCGCCCGGTCCGGGCATGCCGCCGAATCCCGGTGCGCCGAACGGATTTCCGGCACCGGGCGGAATGCTCGGCGAGGTGGTGGACCACACGCCCTACGGCGATATCCGCCAGGAGATCGGCAGCGACGGCATGGTGCGCCGGGTGTTCCCGGAGCAGGGTGTGCCGGGCGGTGGCGAAAACCACGGGGAGCCGGGACATTTCGGTGGACCGGGTCAGCCGGGTCAGTTCGCGCCGTCGAACGATCAGCCGGGTGGGCCGATCTACAGCTGGTCGCCGCCTCCGGTCGTGCCGCCGCAGCAGCCCCAGCCGCAGGTGGGATTCCAGCCGGGCTGGAATCCGCAACAGCAGCAAGACTTTCCGCAGCAGCAGCCGGGTGGCTTCGGGCAGCAGTACGGCCAGCCCGCGATGCCTCCGGGGCATTCCGTCAATGACCTGAACCTGTTGAAGCGGGCCAAGCGCGCACCGCGCAGCGGGTGGCGGCGCGCCGTGCACAAGGCCTCCGGCGGTGCCATCAATCCCGGCGAGTCGGCCGCGGATGTGGTGTACCGGCAGCTGGTGGACCGGGTGAACCAGCCGGTGCGCGGGGACTATCGGATCGCCATCCTGCCGCTCAAGGGCGGCGTCGGCAAGACCACCACCACGGTCGGTCTCGGCTCCACCTTCGCCTCGTTGCGCGGTGACCGGGTGATCGCCATCGACGCCAACCCCGACCTCGGGACGCTGGCGCACCGCGTGCCCCGGCAGACCCGATCCACGGTGCGAAACCTGTTGGAGGACGGGCGCATCAGCCGCTACTCCGATGTCCGGGCGCACACCTCGCAGGCCCCGAGCCGCCTGGAAGTGCTTGCCTCCGAACAGGATCCGGCGGTGTCGGAGGCGTTCTCCGAGGCGGACTACCGCAAGGCCATCGGCATCCTGCAGCAGTTCTACAACATCATCCTCACCGACTGCGGCACCGGCCTGATGCACTCGGCCATGTCCGGCGTGCTGGATATGGCGAGCTCGCTGGTGCTGGTCCCCTCCCCGGCCATCGACGGCGCGCGCAGCGCCTCGGCGACGCTGGACTGGCTCGACCATCACGGCTACCACAAGCTGGTGGAGCGAACCGTGGTGGTGGTCAACGCTTCTCGCAAGGGTTCCTCCACGGTCGACCTGGATCAGCTGCGCAAGCTGTTCCTGGACCGCACCCGCGCCGTGCAGGTCGTGCCCTTCGACGATCACCTGGCCGAGGGCGCGGAGATCGACCTGGAGCTGGTCGGCAAGCCGACCCGGCGGGCACTGCTGGAACTGGCCGCCATGGTCGCGGACGATTTCGGCTATCACGCCGCGGCACAGGGGTTCCCGCCGCAGCAGGGCGGATATCCGCAGCAGCAGCCCGGTTTCCCGCCGCAGCAGGGTGGCGGCTACCCGCCGCAACATCAGTGACGCAGTGAACGATGAATGCCCCGGAGCTCGAAAGAGCTTCGGGGCATTTGTTATTCGCGGGGTTCAGGCCTTGACCAGCGGAGCCAGCGCCCGCCCGGCGAGCTCGACGGCGCCCGCCTCGTGGCCATTGGTGACCATATTGACGATGATGCCGTCGATGCCCTGGTCCAGCACCCGGGACTGGATCTGCTCGGCGACCTCGTCCGGGGTGCCGACGAACTGACGATCGGCGGGGGTATTGCGCAGGGCCGCCGTCGGGATCGAGCCCAGATCGGTGATCCCGAGCCGGGCCAGCATCTCCGCCTGGACCTTCCGCGCGCGATCCCCGTCCTCGTCCACGATGACGAAGGCCAGGAAGCTGGTCTCGAGCGTCTTCGGATCGCGGCCCACCTCGTCGCACCGGGCGTGCAGGGCGTCCAGCTTGCGGGGCAGTTCGGAGGCGTTGCAGATGATATTGAGGTGGTCGGCGAACCGGGCCGCCAACCCGAAGGTCTTCTTCTCACCGCCACCGCCGAGCAAGATCGGCAGGTCGTCGCGCACGCGCGGCTCGTTCATGGCGTCGTCGGTGCGGTACCACTTGCCGTCGAAGCTGGAGTGCTGCCCGCGCAGCATCGGGGTGATGATCTCGAGCGCCTCCTCCAGCTTCTCGAAACGCTCGGTGAAGGTGCCGAAGTCGAAGCCGTAGGCCTGGTGCTCGAGCTCGAACCAGCCCGCCCCGATGCCCAGCACGGCCCGCCCCCGGCTCACCACGTCCAGGGTGGTGACGGTCTTGGCGGTGAGCGCCGGATTCCGGTAGGTATTGCCGGTCACCAAGGCGGACAGCTGGATTCGCTCGGTCGAGGCGGCCAGCCCGGACAACGCCGTGTACGCCTCCAGCATGGGTTCGCTGGGCGCGCCCAACAGCGGCAACTGGTAGAAGTGGTCCATCACGAAGGCCGCGTCGAAGCCCGCCGCTTCCGCCTCCCGCGCCTGCGCCACCACCGCCGGGAAAAGATCCCGCGGCGCGACCCCGTAGCTGAAGTTCGGCATCTGATACCCGAGTCGAATGCTCATGCGGCCAACGCTAAAACCTGGAGTGCTCTCCAAGTCAACCGCTGATTTCGGGTGTTCGGCGGGAACTATTCGAGCCCCGTGGCCCGGCGGGCGGCGGTCTGGAAGGCGGCGATGACCATGGCCACCGCCGGGCGTTTGTCGGCGTGCGTGCGGGTGGCGAGGTCGTAGACGCGGGCGGCGCGGACCCCGGCCAGGCGCAGCATCACCAGGTCCGGGTGGCGGACCGCGTAGCGGGGCATGAGGGCGACGCCGTAGTCGGCCGCGACCAGGGCCTCGATCACGCTGAATTCGTTGAGGCGCTGCGCGATTCGGGGCTGGACCCCGGTCACGGTCGCGATGGAGCGCAGTACGTCGTCGACCGGGAAGCCGGTGCGGACGCTGATCCAGGTTTCGTCGGCCAGCTCGGCCGGGACCACCGCGCCCTGGCGGGCCAGGCGATGGCCGGGGGCGACCACCACGTCGATGGGCTCGCGCATCAGCACCCGCGAGGAGACGCGCGGGCCGCCCAGCGACGGTGAGCGCTCGTCGCGGTGGGTGAGGACCAGGTCGTAATCGGCCAGCAAACGCTGCACCTCGCTCGGCGGGACGTCCTCGTCGGCGGCCACCACCTCCACGCCGCTGTCCTCGAGTTCGGCCAGGACATGCGGCAGCAGCAGCGTCGCCCCGGAGGGGAACAGCGCCACCCGCACCCGCCCGCGCGGCGACCCGCGATACTCGGCCATCTCGCTGACCGCGCGTTCCATGGCTTCCAGCACCTCATCGGCGCGCACCACCAGCGCCCGGCCCGCATCGGTGAGCCGCACCCGTCGGCCGTCGGGTTCCAGCAGCGCGACCCCGGCCTCCCGGGCCAGCACCTTCAACTGCTGCGACACCGCCGACGGGGTCATCGAGAGCGCCTCGGCCACCGCGGCAACCGTCCCGCGATCGGCCAATTCCCGCAGCACGCGCAGCCTTTCGAGCGACATGAGCGGACCGTCGGCCCGGTCCGTGCGAGCCTGCCCCGGTCCCGGCGAATCGGGGACTGCCGCGTCGGCCCGGCCGGGTGCCGGTCCCGCGGTGGCGGATCCGGGTGCGGTGGCGTCGTCGCGCGCGAGATCGAATCCGGCCGACCGTGGTCCGGCCGATTCCACGCGCCGGGCCGGAGCCGGCGTGACCGGCTGTGCGCGGGTGGCCGGCTGGCCGGGGCGCACGCGGCGTGCCCGGGCCGGGGGCCCCTCGGGGCCGGGCAGTGCCGTGGATTTCGGGGCGGACTCGGCACGGGTGTCGCGGGTGACGCGGCGCGGGGGAGGGACCGAGCGGGGTGGGTCTGGCTGGGGCACAGTTAAGTTTTACTACATCGTTGTTGCAGAATTATTCGATTGTTCTTATCTATTAGCCAGCACAATATTTTCGGCATGACCAATCGCGATCGACTGTTCGGGCTCACCGTGGTGGTGCTCTGGGGCCTGAACTTCTTGGCCATTCACGTGGGGCTGGAGCACTTCCCGCCGTTCTTCTTCGCCGGGCTGCGCTTCGCCGTGATCGCGATTCCGGTGCTGTTGTTCGTGCCGCGGCCCAAGGGGCCGTGGCGGTGGCTGCTGCTCTACGGCGCGGGGTTCGGGATCCTTCAGTTCGCGTTCCTGTTCACCGCCATGCGCGCGGGCATGCCGACGGGACTGTCCTCGCTGGTGTTGCAGTCCTCCGCGCCGTTCACGGTGCTGCTGGGCGCGATCCTGCTGCGGGAGCGGCTGCGCGGGATCCAGCTGGCGGGCATCGCGGTCGCCATGGTGGGCATGGGCGTGATCGGCTGGGATCGCTCGCACAGCGCGGCGCTGCTGCCGCTGCTGCTCACCCTGGCGGGCGGGCTGGGCTGGGCCTTCGGCAATATCGGATCCCGTTTGGCCGCAGCGCAATCGGAGAATGTGAAGCCGCTGCACCTGACGCTGTGGATGGCCGTGGTGCCGCCGATCCCCATGTTCACGCTGTCCGCGCTCACCGAGGGGCCGACCACCGGGTGGAACGACCTGATCGCGTCCTTCTCGGCCGACGGCTGGCCCGCCTTCGCGGCCCTGGCCTACATCGTGGGGCTGGGCACCATCGCCGGGTCGGGCCTGTGGACGTATCTGATGAGCCGCTACCCGGCGGGCACGGTGGCCCCGCTGTCGCTGGCGGTGCCGGTGGTGGGCATCGCCGCTTCATGGGTCTTCCTGCGCGAGACGCCGTCGGCCCCGGCGCTGATCGGTGCGGCGATCGTCATCGCGGGCGCGTTCACCGCCACCTCGGCGGGCCGACGTGCGGTGCAACCGGTCGAGCCCATCCGACCCGCCGAGCCGACACGCCGGGCGGTTTTCGACCCGAATCTCGTCGAGGCCTAGTAC
>NZ_BJWY01000144.1 GCF_007990715.1 Nocardia seriolae NBRC 15557
CGGGGAGTCGCACTTGGTCGAAAACCGCTCAGCCCAGGGTGACCGACTGGAACGGGACCCCGGTCGATTTCGGCTCCATGAAGGCTATCCCCCAGTTCAGGTGTCCGCGCCAGACGCCGGCGATCCGGCCGCCCTGGACGGCCGGTTTGGGGTCGCCGATGGGACCGCCCGCGGCCCGGATGGCGGCCACCGCCGCGTCCAGATCGGGGGTCAGGAAGGCGACGCCGACCAGCGCGGGGTCCTTGCCCGAGGACACGGCCTCGATGAAAGGCTCCCCGACGCGGTAGAACGCCATCTCGGGGCCTTGCGGACCGCGCGGGAAGAAGCGCCGACGCGGTGGAACGCCCAGGACCGCAGTCAGATTCGTGATCGACTCGTCCAAGTCGGGTACCCAGTAGACGACGTGGTCGACGGTCGCGACACCGTTCGGATGGGCCACCGGGGAATCGGATACCGGCCCGGCCGATTCCAGATAGGGGACACCGAGTGTGACGGGGGCGGCATGGGTTTCGTCGAAGCCCCAGGCGGCCTCACCCAGGGTGCACTCGATCGCGCCGATCCGGAAGCGGCCGTCGTCGACGGTGAAACCCAGTGCCGCCCAGGACTGCTCGTCTCCAGGCAGTCCGAGGCGGGTGAGGTTCGGCATCTACAGGCCCGCCGCCAGCCGGGTGCCCTGGTTGATCGCGCGCTTGGCGTCGAGTTCGGCGGCCAGGTCCGCGCCGCCGATGAGGTGCACGGTCACGCCCGCGTTCTGCAGCGGCTCCTGCAGATCGCGCACGGATTCCTGTCCGGCGCACAGGATCACGTTGTCGCATTCGATGACCTGCGGACGCTGCCGCTTCTCGCCGAAGCTGATGTGCAGCCCGCGGTCGTCGATGCGCTCGTAGTTGACCCCGCCGATCTGCTCGACGCCCTTGGCCTTCACCGCGGCCCGGTGCACCCAGCCCGAGGTCTTGCCCAGATCCTTGCCAAACGAGGACGACTTGCGTTGCAGCAGGACGACTTCGCGCGCGGCGGGGGAGGGCTTGGGGGTGGTGACGAAGCCGGGGACGTTCGGATCGTCGGAGACGCCCCACTCTTCCTTCCACTCGTCGAGCTTGAGGCTGGGATGCCCTTCCACGGTGAGGAATTCGCTCACGTCGAAGCCGATGCCGCCCGCGCCGATGACCGCCACCTTCTTGCCGACCGGCTTGCCCTCACGCACCAGCTCGGCGTAGGTGAGCACCTTCGGGTGATCGATGCCGGGGATATTGGGGATGCGCGGCTTCACGCCGGTGGCCAGGATGATCTCGTCGTAGCCGCCCGCGATGAGCTGCTCCGCGGTGGCCCGGTTCGCCAGATGCAAACGCACACCGGTGATCTCGATCTGCCGTGTGTAGTAGCGGATGGTCTCGCTGAACTCTTCCTTGCCCGGAATGCGGCGCGCGATGTCGAACTGCCCGCCGATCTTGTCATCGGCCTCGAACAGGTCCACCTGGTGCCCGCGCTGGGCCAGGCTGACCGCGGCCGACAGCCCGGCCGGGCCCGCGCCGACAACCGCGAACCTGCGGGTGCGCCGGGTGGGCAGCAGCTTCAGGTCGGTCTCGTGACCCGCGCGCGGATTCAGCAGGCAGGAAACGGTTTTGGCCTGGAAAGCGTGGTCCAGGCAGGCCTGGTTGCAGGCGATGCAGGTATTGATCTCGTCGGTTCGCGCGTCCTGGGCCTTGCGCGCCCACTCCGGGTCGGCCAGCAGCGGCCGGGCCAGCGACACCAGATCGGAGTCGCCGCGGGTGAGGATCTCCTCGGCGGTCTCGGGCATATTGATCCGGTTGGAGGCGCACACCGGGATGTCCACGATGTCCTTGACCTTGGCGGTCCACTCCACGAACGCCGCGCGCGGCACCGAGGTGACGATGGTCGGCACCCGGGCCTCGTGCCAGCCGATATCGGTATTGATGATGGTGGCCCCCGCGGCCTCCACATCCTTTGCGACAGCGGCGATCTCGTCCCAGGTCTGGCCCTTCTCCACGAAATCGGCCATGGACAAACGGAAGACGATGATGAAGTCCGGCCCGACCGCCTTGCGCACCCGACGCACGATCTCACCGGCGATGCGGCGGCGGTTCTCCGGCGAGCCACCCCACTTGTCCTTGCGCTTGTTGGTGCGCTCGGCCAGGAACTGGTTGATGCAATAGCCTTCACCACCCATGATCTCGACGCCGTCGTACCCGGCGAACTTGGCCAGGGCCGCGCAGCGCGCGTAATCGTCGATGGTCTCCTCGACACCCTTGCCCGAGAGCGCGCGCGGCTTGAACGGGTTGATCGGGGCCTTGATGGCCGAGGCCGACACGCTGGTCGGCATGTAGGAGTAGCGGCCCGCGTGCAGGATCTGCAGCGCGATCTTGCCGCCCTCGGCGTGCACCGCCTTGGTGATGGCGCGATGCCGGTAGGCCTCGGTCTTGTTGGTCAGTTTCGCGCCGAAGGGCAGCAGCCAGCCGGTGCGGTTGGGGGCGTAGCCACCGGTGATGATCAGTCCCACACCGCCTTTGGCGCGCTCGGCGAAGTAGGCGGCCAGCCGGTTGACGTGCCAGGCCCGATCCTCGAGGCCGGTGTGCATGGATCCCATGACCACGCGGTTGCGCAGCGTGGTGAATCCCAGGTCGAGGGGTTCGAACAGATGCGGGTACGCGCTCATCGCTGAGGGCCTTTCGGTTCGGACGCGGGCGACTGGGCTGTGTCGCGCTTCAGGGCGTCGAGTACTTCGTCGCACCAGTCGACGATGCCCTCCTCGATGCGGATGCCACCGCGGAGGACGAGGTACCGGTGCAGTTTCTTGCCGGAGAGCTGATCCGGCGCGGGATAGTCCTGCTTCTCGAAGGCGCGGTACAGGTCGAGGCGGTGCTCGTGCTGATCGCGGTGCCGCTTCACCTCGGCGGTGATGACGGACATGTCGCCCAGCGAGGCGGCGCGAAGTTTCACGCCGAGCTCGTTGCGCATGGGCTCGAGTTCGGTGGGCTCGCCGATCCAGCGGATCAGCTCGTCGCGCCCGGCCTCGGACACGGTGTAGACCTTCTTGTCCGGGCGGCCCTCCTGCGGGACCGTCTCCGCGTGCACCCAGCCCTGCTCGTCCATACGCTTGAGGACGCGATAGATCTGCTGGTGGGTAGCGTTCCAGAAGAACCCGATGGACTTGTCGAAGCGCCGGGCCAGGTCGTACCCCGAGCTGGCGCGTTCGGTGAGCGATACCAGGAGCGCGTGTTCGAGGGCCATGTCGCCAGGGTAACTGCTACGCCACGTACTATGCAATTCAGTGCATAGACTGGCCGGTCGTGTCGGCACGCCGATCGCCCGCGGTTAACACGCCGGTTCGCCGGACGGATTTCAGAGCGAATCAAACGCCCGCGGGTGCCGGGCGGAGGACACTGAAATGGCTAACCGGGGAGGCAGCCGTGCGTTCGAAACTCACCACCGTCGGTGCGGCGGTACTGATCGCGACATCCGCGATGTTGATGACCGCATGCAATGACAAGGACATTGCGAAGGGCTCGCCGACGACGTCGGTGAACGCCGGGCAGCCCGGCGGGGCTGCGCAGCCCACCGATAAGGCGGGCGGGACGAATTCGAAAGCGACCGTTCGGCCTATCGGCAAGACCGGTTGGTACGAGGGCTTCGAGATCACCGTCGACAAGGCCACCGTGACACCGGACGAATTCGGCGGCGCGAAGGTCCTGGTCGATATCACCTACAAGAACACCACCACCAAGGACAAGACCCTCAGCGTGGTGCCCGGGGTGCAGGTCGGCGGCGCGCTCGATCCCGGTGCGGGCTGGAACAGCCCGGATGTCCCCGGAAAGGGTTCGGCCACCGGCGATGTCAGCATCTCGGTCAAGAAGCTGGACAGCGCCGAGCACCTGCTCGACACCATCACCGTCGTCTACGGCACCTCCGCGGACAATCAGACCAAGATCCCGCTCAAGGCCGACACCAAGGCCGACAGCGTCGCGCCCAAGACCCTGACCGTCTCCGGCAAGCTGGTGCAGGACCAGACCACCGTCGAAATCACCGGCGGCACACTGACTCCCAGCTACACCAAGGGCGAGCGCAACAAGATGGATCTGGCGCTGCACATCAAGCTGGTCGGCGGCTCCGGCGTCCGCGACGGCGGCCTGAACATCTTCACCGAGTGGTTCACCATCAAGGGTCCGGACGGCCAGACCCTCGCGGCCGACACCCGCGGCTTCATCGACGAACTGCTCAACCGCAACGAGACCATCGACAAGGCGGACCTTTTCGCGGTGTTCGTCGTCCCCGCCCCGGCCACCGGCAACTACGTGCTGAGCTACGACGCCACCAAGGGCGCGAGCTCCGCCCCCACCTACTCCTTCACGATCAGCTGACCTGGGAGCCCAGGAAGTTCAGCAGAAGCTGCGCGTCGTCGCCGTAGTCGACGTGCGCCTTCGAGGCGTAGAAGGTGGCCATGTCGACGCCCTGCCGGCCGAGTTCGAGCAGGGCGTTGATGTAGTCGGGGCCGACGAGCGTGACCGCGGCCTGCGCGGCGACCAGCAGGTTCCCGCCGACCGCGGCGGTGAACGGGCCGACCACCGCACCGGCCAGATCGAGTCCGGCCGTCGCGGCGTTCGCCAGGTCGGCCGCGGCGGCGACCTGGTCGTCGCGGGTCGCGGATTCGGCCGCCCGCCACAGGGTTTCCTCCAGTCGGCCCATGCCCCCGGTGATGCGCGCGATGTCGATCCCGGTCAGCACATCGGCGAGGACCCTTTCGGCCGCGTTCCAGCCCGAGGGGTCGACGGCGGCCGCGGCCCGGATGACCGAGCCGATGAGCGTGAGGTTCACGCCCGTGGCAGCGTGCACGAGCGGGGTCAGCGCGATATTGAGAATGCCCGCCATCTGGTGCGCGCTGTCGATATCGCCGGACTGGATGAAACCCGGAAGCAGTTGGAAGCCGCCGACAATGGTCTCCCGGTTCGCCGCGGTCGCCGCCCAGCCCGCGCCCACGGTGACGATCTGGGAGACGAGCGCGGCCGGATCGGTGTCGGCGGGGACGAGGGCCGCGATCGGTCCGGCGTCGCCGCTGAGCACCCGGCCCAGCGCCGCCAGGAACGGTGAGCTGGCGGCATTGAGCGAGCAGTACAGGTCGCCGTCCACGCACAGGGTCCGCACGCGATCGGTCAGCGCGCCGAAATCCTGATCGCGCGGTCCGGCGATGCCGTGCCCGGGTTGCGGATCACCAAGGGAGAGTGTGGTGCTCGGATCGCGGTGCGGGTCGGCCAGTAGTCCGACCCCGGCCACCCGATCGGCGCTGATCGGGCCCGCGCCATTGCCGATCTCGGTGGCGAGCGCGCCGATGCCGTCCGCGCCCTGGCTGTATCCGGCGAGGATGAGCCGGGTGGTGGCGCACAGGCCGCTCACCATCTGGTGCAATCGGTCCTCGAGGGTGCTCAGCGATTGTGCGTAGCTGAGTCCCTGGTCGAAAGCGCTTGCGGCATAGGGTGTGTAGAGCACGGTGATGTCGGGGCCGAACTGCCGTTGCAGGCCGTCGCCGATGGGCCGGAGCATGCCGACCGGCACGCTCGGATCCGCGTCGGGACGCGTCTCCCAGGTTCCGGGCGCGAAGATCGCCGTGTACGGGGTGCACGTCCGGGCCGCGGGCGTGTCCGCGGGCGCCTCGCCGGTCACCATGCTCCCGAACGTGACGGCCGCGACCGAGATCGCCGCACACACCCTGCACGCTCTCGCCAGCCTGCTCATGATTCGATCCCTCTGTTGCCGATGAGCTTTTGCCGGTGCCACGGTCGCGCGCCCCGTGACACAGTTCCGCTGATTCTCGCCGCTGCGTGCCGACTTCGCAGGGTTTTCAGACACATCCATGTTTCAGACCTTCGGCGCGGTGCCGGAGTGTCGGCGGTCCCGTTTGTCGGTGGGTGGCCGTATACAGGGACCATGCGGATCTAAATCACCAGCGTGTTCGTAGACGACCAACAGAAGGCGCTCGACTTCTACACCGGGACCCTCGGTTTCGTGAAGAGCCACGACGTCCCGTTGGGCGCGGCCCGATGGCTGACGGTCGTCTCGCCCGAGGATCCCGAGGGCACCCAGCTGCTGCTGGAGCCCTCCGGGCATCCCGTGGTCGGGCCGTACCGGGAGGGTCTGGTCGCCTCCGGCATCCCCGCCGCCTCGTTCCAGGTCGGCGATGTGAAGGCGGAGTACGACCGACTATGCGAGCTGGGCGTGAAATTCACCCAGGAACCGATCGAGGCGGGCCCGGTGACGACCGCGGTCTTCGATGACACCTGCGGCAACCTCATCCAGATCGTCACCCCGCCCGACCTCTGACCGGTCAGCCGGCGGCCTTGGCCGCGAGGGCCGCGGCGGCCAGCACGGTGATGCCCTCGACGAGGGCGGTGGTGGCGACCGCGTGCGCGGCGGTGAGGGTGGTGGCACCGGCCAGGGTGAGGAACAGGGTGCCGAGGGTGGCGATGCCGACCACCACCCCGAGCTGGACGCAGGTGACGAGGATGCCGCTGGCGTCGGCGGCCAGGGCGAGCGGGATCTTGCCGGTGGCGCGAGCCATCAGGGGGCTGAAGGACATCCCGTAGCCGAGGCCCATGATGGCGAAGACGGCCAGCTCGACGGGTCCGATGTCGCGGGCGTCGCGCATCAGCACGCCCATGACGATGGTGGTCGTGGCAGCCACGAGCAGGCCCAGCGGAATCATGGCGCGGTGGAAACGGGCGGGGATCCGGGTCCACTTCAGGCTTACCAGGCCGAAAGTCAGGCCGTTGGGCAGGAACAGCAGCCCCGCGTGCAGAGCGCTGTAGCCCAGTGCCGACTGCAGGTGGATGGTGAGAACGAAGATCCACCCGCCGAACGTGCACATCACCAGGAACAGGGTGAGCGCGGTCGGCACCAGGCCGGGCGCGCGCAGCACGCGATCGGCGAACAGCGGCTCACCGCCGCGACGATGCACCCATCGTTCCGCCAGCACGAACCCCGCGAACCCGAGCCCGGACGCGCCCAGCGTGATTCGCGTCCACAGCGGCCAATCCTGTTCGTGGCCCAGCACCAACGGAACGACCAGCGCCAGCACCGAGCCGGTGAGCAGAGCCAATCCAGGCAGATCCAGCTTGCGGTCGACCCGAGTGGTGACGGCGGGCAGAATGCGCGGCGCGACGGCCAGCAAAGCCAGCCCGATCGGCACATTCACCAGAAACACTCCACGCCAGCCGGTTCCGGCGACATCCCCGCTCACGATCGCACCGCCCGCGATCTGCCCCACCACCATGCCGCCGGACATGACGGCCGCGTACGCCGAAAGCGCCCGCGCCCGAGTGGTTCCCGTGAACGTCCGCTGAATCAGCGTCATAACCTGCGGCACCATCGCCGCCGACCCGACACCCTGCAGGAAACGGAAGATGATGAGAGAACCCGTGTTCAGCGCCAGCCCACAGGCCAACGAGGCGACAGTGAACACCGCCAGCCCCGCCACGAACATCCTGCGCTGCCCGAACCGATCACCCAGCCGCGCACCGGTCACCAACAGCACCGCATAGGCGATGACATAGCCGGAAACGATGAGCTGCAGCCCGGAACCACTGGCGTGCAGGGAGGTTCGGATCGATGGAATGGCGACATTGACAATGGAGGCGTCCAGCACCGCCATGAACTGCCCGAGCAGAATGACGGCCAGCACGGCCACCGGCCGCCGGATGGCCACCGGGCCCGGAGTCGCCACCGGCGGCGAGTGGGTAGGAGGGGATTGAATCGAACTCTGTGTCATGGAATTCAGCGTGCGCGGCTGCGAAGACGACGAACAGGAGTCTGCTTATACGGGTACCGGCAGCACCTGTATACCCCTAGCGATTGCGACCCCCAGGGAGTGATCGCGCCGGGCCCGGATACGTCCGGATGCATGGATAGGTGAATCTGTCACCCGATCGGGCATCAGCCCCTGTCACCTATCCATGCATCAAGCCCGTCCGTAGGCTTGTCGTCGTCTTGTATTGGCCCCCAGTCAGTTTGCTGGGGTTGCCTCGAATCATTTGCAGACGACGATCCCGGCGTAACAAGCAGAGCAGGAGTAACCAGATGACCGAGCCGTTCCCCGCCTCACAGCCCAGCTACCTGTCGGCCGCGGACGCGCCGAGGAAGCAGAAGAAGTGGGTGTGGCTGGTCGGCGCCCCGGTACTGGCTCTCGCCCTGGCGGCGCCCGCATGGAACAGCGCTCCGGCAGCGGCCGACGTCGCTCAGCCGGATATCGCGGCACCCGTATCGACACTCGCGGTCGAATTCTCCCCGGCCAAGCGGGACATCACCTCCAGCCAGCGCAACGCCATCCGGTCTGCCCAGCAGTACCTCGACTACTCTGCCTTCTCCCGCAGCGGTCTGATTCACCAGCTCGAGTACGAAGACTTCTCCACCGCAGACGCTACGTTCGCAGTGGACAGCCTGAAGGTGGACTGGAACAAGCAAGCGGCAAAGTGCGCCAAGCAGTACCTCGAGTACACCGCGTTCTCTCGGTCCGGACTGATCGATCAGCTGGTGTACGACGGCTTTACGCGCGCCCAGGCCGAGTACGGAGTCAATGCCTCTTACTGACAATCTCTTTCGGCGGTAAACCCTGTTGGCGAGAAGCGAGCACTGCGGCGCGCGCGTCCGGTCGCCGTGCTCGCGTGGGTTCGAAGCCGTCCTTGATCAGCACAGATACCCGGGAGAAGCCCTTGACGGACGAGTCCATGCAGACTCCAGACGCTGTTCGGGTCGCTCTCCCGCAGATCGTGGCCATCCTTGCCCCCGATCGGCCGGACATCATGGCGTTGCTCGATCTCGTTCTCGATGACCCCGAATCCTACGTAGACGCATACCCAGACAGTGATTACCTCTGCAACGATGAGGGTGACCTCGCCCGTCGCGGTCTGCTGGAGATGTTGGACGGCACCGAATTCGAGTTCGACTCGTCGCTGATCGCTCACTTCGACTGGCGCGCCGATGTCGAGACCATCCACGAGGGTATCGCTTCTCTGTCCTCATGCCCCGCGACAATGAACTGGGACTGGCTTCTGGAATTCGCTACGGCCACAAGGGAACACCCCGATGACAGTGTCGGTATCGCCGGGGACTTCCTCGAGGAGACAGGCAATCGGTGTCTGCAGCTCGGAGTTGCGCTCGTATCCGTTGATGACGGCGATTCCTACCATGTGGGCTTCTGCCCGGCCACCGAAGCCGAACACGTCATCTCACTGTTCGCTACCGCCGGTTATGAGAATCCCCGCATCCGGCGGGCCTGATTGGACCGGAATCGTTGCGGAATGCAATATCCGCTCCTGCCGCTGGTCGTGCTGACCGATCTGGGCAACGTTGGGCACTGGCGTCAGGAGCAATGATCAAAACCTGTGGATGACCGGGAGGGCGTACCCTCCCGGATGATCTGACTATCAACAGGTTTCGATCTACTCGGCGCGCCGACGCCGGGCGGGAAGGTACGACCCATGCTCAAGGTAATCGACGGCGGCGCCGACTCCAACAACGATGGCGCGGCGAGCCGGGAGGCACCCGGAACCTGCTGCGGCGCAGGGCATCGCTACTGGTTCGGCTACAGTGGCCCTGCAACGACAGCTGTCGGCATTCGAGTCGGCTAGGTGGAACACCCGGTTCTCGCTGTTGGATGACGCTTTTGCTGGGGAGGGTTTGTGCGGACGGTTCTGGCCCGCATCGTTGTCGTAGTGGGTGCAGTGATCATCGCGGCGGGTTGTGGGGTGGATGATCACCAGCAGGATGCCCCGACCGGATCCGCACTTTTTGATCCGTGTCAGGACATCAAGGACAGTGTGTTCAAGAAGGCGGGTTTCGATCCTGCGACCAAGAAGCATCCGGTACCAGAGTTTCCCGAGCGGTGCAGCGTGGAGAGCCCAAGCGGTAACGGGCTGGTGCTGGAGCACTATTTGAGCATGGGTGTTCCAGAGTTCGACCGAGCGCTGGCCCGACAGCAGTCCACCCTGGGCGACAAGATCAAAAAGGTGACCGTCAACGGGCGAGATGCTTTCACCGAGCCACAGACACTGACCATGTTCGGCAGTTCGAGCCCGCTGGGCTGTGCCGTGAACCTGCGCACCAAGCTCGGGATGCTGAGGATCGGCAGCAGCCTCACCCGGAATGGCGCTGATGGCTGCACCGAAGCCCTCGCAGCAGCCACGGTCCTGGAGCCCTCCCTCGGCCCCAACCGGTAGCGACCATACGCTCATGCCTGAATGCCGAGTGGCACAGAAGTCACTACGAAATCAGACAAACGCCTCAATACTGTGCCACTCGGGCGCCAGTGCGACCCAGCTGAAGATCAACGGCCACAGGTCATCTCGGGGTGTCGTGGTGTCCGCGAATGCACCGATGAAAGGATGAGTGCACTCAGCGGAAAGCTTCCAGGAACGGTCTCGCAGAAGGCGATGTCGACTGCATCGTCAGCGATGAACCGATCCGCCTCGGACAAGAGAGCCGATGCCCGGTTTGTCACGTCCTCGTTCAAGTAACGGACGAGCTCGAGACATGCCATGCCTTCCCAGATGAGCTCCTCGGCCCGATCCCGAGGTTCGTGATCGCGAATGTGCCGCCACACTATGTCCAGACGGGCTGTAGCCGCGTCCCGATCGAGAATCCCGAGCTCGGTTCGAGGAATGTGCTGCGCACGGTCTTCCTGGCCGACGAATGCTGCACGCCCTACCCCGCCAATTCCGAGCCCGAGCATCTGGCCCGCATGGTCGGCTACCTGCGCTCCGCCTACGTCCGCAATCTCGGGGACCCCGACTGGGCCGCGTTCATCGACGAAATGGTCTCTCTCAGCCCGCATTTCGCCGAGCTTTGGGCCCGCAACGACGTCGCGCTCCCGCGCGGCCGCACCCGCGTCATCCGCAATCTCGCCATCGGCGAACTCGTCATGTACATGACCAGCATGTCCCTGCCCTCCATCGCGGGCGCCTGGATGCAGGTGTGGACTCCCGCCGACCCCGCGGCCTGGGACAAACTCCACGCCCTCCTCGCCATGACCGATGACGAACGCCGCCGACCTTGGGCCGACCACGTCGAACAGGCCCACGGTCGCGTCCTCGCCTGAGTTTCGATCTGGTCGTTTCGAGGTGCGCGGATGGCGAGCGGAACGGGGGTCTGGTCGCTTAGTCTGCGCTGCATGAGCGAGGGCTCGGGGGCTGTGGACGCGGGGCGGGCGGTTGGGCAGGCGACCGGGCGGGGGCCGGTACTGGCCTGGGGGTTCTGGGATTGGGCGGGGGCTTCGTTCAATGCGGTGATTCTGACCTTTGTGTTCTCGGTGTATCTCACCGACAAGGTGGGGAAGGAGCTGCCGGGCGGGGTTTCGCCCAGTGCTGGGGTGGGCGTTGGGGGCGGCGGGGCTGGTGGTGGCGGTGACCGCGCCGGTGGCGGGGCAGTGGTTCGATGCGACTGCGCGGCGGAAGCTTTCGCTGGGGATATTGACGTCGGTGACGGTGGTGCTGATGGCCGCCATGTTCTTCGTGCGGGCGGATTATCACTATCTGTGGGTGGGGTTGGTGTTGCTGGCGGTGGGGTCGGCGACCTTCGAGTTGTCGCATGTGCCGTATTTCGCCATGCTGCGGCAGGTTTCGACGCCCGCGAACGTCGGGCGGGTGTCCGGGTTCGGCTGGTCCATGGGGTATTTCGGCGGGATTCTGCTGTTGCTCCTGTGCTATGTCGGGTTCATCGCGGGTAAGGGGGATTACCGCGGGGTGCTGGGGGTGCCGGTCGAGGACGGGTTGAATATCCGGTTGGTCGCGGTGCTGGCGGCGGTGTGGTTCGCGGGGTTCGCGGTGCCGCTGTTCCTGTTCGTGCCCGAGGTGCCGCGCACGAATGCCGATCCCGGTGCGGCGCTGCCCGTCCGGTCGTTCCTCGGCTCGTACCGGGTGCTGTGGCGCGATGTGCGGGAGCTGTGGCGCGCCGATCGGCGGACCGTGGGCTTCCTGCTGGCCAGTGCGATCTTCCGGGACGGGCTGGCGGGGGTGTTCACCTTCGGTGCGATCCTGGCCGTGCGGGTGTACGGCATCGCCGACTCGGACGTGCTGCTGTTCGGTATCGCCGCGAATGTCGTTGCGGCCGTGGGTGCGCTGGTGGGCGGCCGGTTCGACGACCGGGTCGGCCCGAAGGCGGTGATCGTGACGGCGCTGATCGGGATGATCATCGGCGGGGCCTTCCTGCTGGTGCTCTCGGGCCCGCTCATGTTCTGGATCTTCGGCCTGCTGCTGACCGTATTCGTCGGTCCCGCACAGGCTTCGGCGCGCGCGTTTCTGGCGCGACTGGCGCCGCCAGGTCGTGAGGGGCAGCTGTTCGGTCTCTACGCCACCACGGGACGGGCCGTATCCTTCCTCGCCCCAACCCTTTTCGGGTTCTTCGTGTGGGCCTTCGACGCCGAGCGCGCGGGCATCGTCGGCCTGCTGCTGGTACTGATCATCGGCCTGATGATGTTACTGCCGGTGCGCGGAGATGACCTGCGCGGCAGGTGAATTCGATCAGCAGCGCTAGGGCCGCCAGGCTCCCATACCGAGTGCGATGAGCCGGACCTGCAGGACGGCGCGCTCGACCACGCGACCGCTCTCCCGGTCCTCGGCCATCAGGTAGTCGGCGATCCGATCCGCGACCGTCGAGACGATGAGGTCGGCGGCCAGCTCCAGATCGTCGGGCGACCACGAGTCCAGCGCCCGCACCCGCGACAGGTCGACCACCAATTCCCGCTCGATGAGCTGCATTTCGACCGCGATGGCCCCGCGCAGCGCGGCCGACCCGCCGTGCCGCTCGCGAATCAGGAAACCCCACAGGTCGCGCTTGCCGTCCACCTGCTCGAAGGTGAAGCGCACGGTCTGCGCCAGCGTCGAATTCGGCGTGCGCCGCATTTCCCGTAGCGCCAGCCGCAATTGGCGCACCCCGGCCTCGACCAGCGTGGTGCCGAGCTCGTCGAGCGAGGTGAAGTGCCGGTAGAAGGCCGTCGGCACGATCCCGGCCGAACGCGCGATCTCACGGAGAGACAGCGCCGCGAAGCCGCGGTCGGCGGCCAGGGCGAGGGTGCCGTCGAGCAGTGCGGCGCGGGTGCGCTCCTTGCGCTCGACTCGGGTAGCTGCCTGCTCGCTCACGTCGATGAGCATACATGCGTTCACATTCGTTCCATTCGTGAGATGTCGTGTGGGTCACACGAACTGCCGGTTGAACTGGAGCGCCTCCGCCCGGCACACTATCTCAGTGTACAGATGTGCACCGAAATCCAGGAGGCTCACATGGTCGGACTACTCGACCTCGTGCAGAAGACCATGACCACCCCGCATCCGCTGGACCGCTACCTGGAGCTGGTCCGCCCGACCCTGACCAGGCGTTCCATGCGTGCGGAGATCACTCACGTGCGCCGCAGCGCGGTCGGCTCGGTGACCCTCACCCTCAAGCCCGCCCGGCAGTGGGCCGGGCACGTGGCGGGGCAGTACGTGCAGCTCGGCGTGGTGATCGACGGCGTCCGCCACACCCGCTGCTATTCGCCGGTCAATGCCGAGGGCCGCCGCGACCGGCACATCGAACTCACCGTCAAGGCGCACCCGCACGGCCTGGTCTCGAATCACCTGCACGAGAACGCGATTCCCGGCATGGTCGTGGACCTCGAGCCCGCCGCCGGCGTCTTCCACCTGCCCGAACCGCGGCCCGAGCAGATCGTGCTGATCAGCGGCGGCTCCGGCATCACCCCGGTGCTGTCCATGCTGCGCACCCTGGCCAACGAGGGCTATCGCGGCCGCATCCTGTTCCTGCATTACAACCGTTCTCCGGAATGGGTGCCGCACCGCCAGGAGCTCGAGGCCATCGCCATGCAGCACGGCAATATCCAGGTCGAGTGCCGCTACCCGGAGACCCGGAGCGACGCTCACTTCGGCTACGACGAGCTCGAGTCGCTCGCGCCCTGGTTCCCGTCCGCCCAGACCTACCTGTGCGGCCCGCCCGGCCTGATGGCCGCGGTCCGCACCGTCTACGAGTCCGAGGAGCTCGGCGACCGGCTGCACAGCGAGGAGTTCACCCTCGCCACCACCGTGGTCGACCCCGCCGACGCCGAGGGCAAGGTGAACTTCTCCGGCAGCGGCGTGGTCGCCGAGAACACCGGCGAATCCCTGCTCGACCAGGCCGAATCCGCGGGCCTGAGCCCGCAGTACGGCTGCCGCATGGGCATCTGCTTCACCTGCACCGCGGTCAAGCGCAGCGGTTGCACCCGCAATCTGCGCACCGGGGAGCTCGACAGCGATCCGGACCAGCCCATCCAGCTCTGCATCAACGCCCCCGTCGGGGACGTCGACATCGCTATTTGAACGACATCGCCATCTGAACCACATCGCATTTCGCACGACATCGCCATCTGATTAGGAGTGATCATGGCCATTCTCACCGAGACCCCCGAGGGCCCGCTGGTGCTCAGCGTCGAACAGGTCGAGGAGATCGGCCGCGAGCTCGACGCGCTGCGCGCCCGCATCACCGCGGACCTGGGCGACCGGGACCGCGAGTACATCTACAACGTCATCAAGGCTCAGCGCGGCTTCGAGATCGCCGGCCGCGGCCTGCTCTACCTGGGCTTCCTGCCACCATTCTGGCTCGCCGGGGTGGCCGCGCTGAGCATCTCCAAGATTCTCGACAATATGGAGATCGGCCACAACGTCATGCACGGCCAGTGGGACTGGATGCGGGAGCCGACGCTGAATTCCCGTGTCTTCGAATGGGATACGGTCTGCCCCGGCGACCAGTGGCGGCACTCCCACAACTACATGCACCACACCTACACCAACATCCTCGACATGGACCGCGATATCGGTTACGGCATCCTGCGCGTGGACGAGGCGCAGAGCTGGAACGTGCTGCGGCTGGGCAACCCGCTCTACGCCTTCATCCTGATGGTGGCCTTCGAGTGGGGCGTGATGGGCCACGACCTCGAGGTCGAGAACATCGTCCGGGGCAAGAAGTCCTGGAGCGAGGTCAAGTCCCTGCTCAAGGGCCAGTGGCGCAAGGCCAGCCGCCAGGTGCTCAAGGACTACGTGGTGTTCCCGGCGCTGACCGGCCCGCTGTTCCTGTCCACCCTGGCCGCCAACTTCAGCGCCAATATCGTGCGCAACCTGTGGACCTTCTCCATCATCTTCTGCGGCCACTTCCCGACCGGCGTACAGACGTTCACCCAGGAGGAATGCGCCGAGGAGACCCAGGGCGAGTGGTACGTGCGCCAGATGCTGGGCTCGGCGAACATCGACGGCAGCAAGCTGTTCCACATCATGTCCGGCAACCTGTCACACCAGATCGAGCATCACCTGTTCCCGGACCTGCCGGCCAACCGCTACCCCGAGATCGCGCCCGAGGTGAAGGCGCTGTGTGAGAAGCACGGCCTGCCCTACAACACCGGCGGCTTCTCGAAGCAGATCGGTTCGGTCTGGGGGAAGCTGTTCAGGCTGGCGCTGCCGCCGTTCCTGGTCAAGAATTCATCCCAGGCCGGTGTTATCGTGATGCGCCGGGGGCAGGTGAGTGCGGTTCCGCAAACAGAAGTGGGCGTGTGAATGATTTCGAAATTCGAGAGCAACAAGGATCTGATCCAGGAATTGACCGCGTCCGGGGCACGGCACGTCGGCAATATCGCATCGATCATCACCGGCACCGTCGCCGAGGTGACGCGGGAAATCGGTGATTGGATCACCGATGCCATCGAGATGCGTGAAGCCGCCGCCGCGGCCGAGCAGGACGCCCAGGCCCAGCGCGCCACCGCGGAGGGCCTGGCCGACAACCTCGACGACGACTTCGACGAGACCCCGGAACCCGCACCCGCACAGGACAATTCGGCAGCGAAGCCGGTCGTGAGCGAGCGTGTGGGCGAGGACGTCATCGACGCCGAGGTCATCGACCCGCGCTGATCCCTACCAGGTCGGGAGTCGCCTGCGGTGCTGGGCGACTTCCGTGATCAGATCCCGATACCCGTCGGCCAGCTCGGCGAGCCGGTACCACTGCAGGTGGGCCTCGGTGTCCACCCCGCGTCGGGGGCGGTCCTCGCTGATGCGGTGGGCGACCGCGCGTCGCCGTCCGCGGCCGTCGGGTGCTTTCGAAGGTCCGTCCGGCGCTTTCGGCGGGCGCACCGGCTCGGGTTCGGTGTTTCCCAAAGCCAGTTGCGCCACAACCCATTTCGCGGCCATCCGGTCGATGACCGCGCCGAGCGTCTCGGTGTGCAGCGAGGCCCCGGCGCGGTGCGGGATATTGGCGGCCACCCAGTCGTCGATGCGGGCCACCAGTTCCTCGCGCCGCATATCGATCTCGTCGACGTGGTGGGTGCAGTCGGCGACATCGTCGGGGGTGGCCTCGTCGGCGTGCGCCGCCTCCAAGGCCCGATGTCGGTTCTCGTGGCATCGCACCAGCTCGTGGGCGGATTCGAGGACGTCGTGATCATTACGGTCGGAGCTGACCGGTTCCCGGAAGGCGCGCAACAGCGTTGATGGCGAGGGGAGCTCGGCCCCGAATCCCGCTCCGGTGTAGTCGATTGCCATGATTCCCACCCTGGGCCGTCGCATGCTTGGATGCGCCAGGGCCGAGGGGGTTTCGGGGAGGGGCTCCCCTCGGCTCCGGCGCAGCCCCGCATCCGGAACGCAACAGCCCACCACCAACGACACGGTGAAGTAACCGGGAAATCCGCGACGATGCGATGGGGAGACTGTCCGAAATGCGGGACATATTCAGGAAAGCGCGATAGTCGGAGGGGCGCAACCATCCGGCGCGTGATCGGCGAAGCTGCCTGAAAATTGTTATACAGCATTACAAGACGGTCACATGGCCGCTGCGGTTGAAGGCGGATCGACACCTGCGCGGGCGGCGTGTGAGACGGGTTCGAGGGCCGGTCTCGACCGGGACGAGGCTTCCGCCCGCAATGATCGGATACCGAGGCTTATGAATAGCTATCTTCGCGGCGCGCCGAGGGCGCGACGCGCCATAGTCCGTTAGCCTCGGTATTCGTGCCCGCCTACGCGTCCTCCCCGGAGCTGCGATTCGGTTTCATGTTCGCGCTGGAAGACCCCGAGCGCATTGCCGAAGTCGTCCGGAATCTCATAGTTCGCCGAACGGTGTCGGTCTTCCGGCTCGCGCATCTCTCCGACGACAACGGACCGCCCGATCGGTTTGTCGTGAACTGGGCGGCGCTCCCGCAGATCTCCATCACCACCGCCGCGCCGGAACCCGACGAATTGCGTTCCAGCGGAACGATGCTGGTCAACGCGTTTCTGGGGGAGGACGGCGAGGTGAGCCTCTACTCCGCGGGCGCGGCCCCGCCGCAGTAGAAACTGGTCGGTCCCCTCTTTGTGACGGGCCACACAGCACGTCTCAGCAACCTCTTAGCGACAGACTAGGTTCGCCTTAATAC
>NZ_BJWY01000145.1 GCF_007990715.1 Nocardia seriolae NBRC 15557
GTACTAAGCAGCGCACCTGCGACGTGATGGTCAGTGTCCTCAGCATCGCGGCCGGCGAACCGCTGACTGCGGCAGACATCGGGTATCCGGATGAGCCGGCGCATGACCTGGACGTGGATGTCGAGATGCCCAAGGCCCGAGTCGATCTCATCTCACTGCCGTTCGAAACCGTCGACAGGGAGTTCGTCGACCACCTGAAGACGCTTCTCGATGCCCATGCCCGGATGGATGCGCTATCGGGACCTCGGTATGTCGTCGGGACACTTCAAGGCGAGCTTCAACTGATCGAGGACCTGTGCGGCAAGGCGCGTGGGGCTATGCGGCCGGCGCTCCTAGAGGTTGGCACGAGGTTCTGCGAATTCGCAGGGTGGCTGTACCAGGACTCGGGGGATCTGCGGCGGGCCCTGTATTGGACCAACCGTGCGATGGACTACGCGGAGGAACTGTACGACCCGCATCTGAGATCGTATGTATTGCAACGGCGAAGCAATATTGCGACCGAAAGCGGTTACGCAGCACAAGGACTCGGTCTCGCGAATGCGGCGCTGCGTTGCTGGGATGAGATCCCGCCGGAGCTGCGTGCGGTCGCGCTACGCCAGCAGGCGAATGCGTACGCCATGACGGAAGAGGCCGATGACTGCCGTAGGGCCTTGGATCAGGCCATGGAGCAAGTCCTGTCCATAGACCCCTCTGGTCCCAGCTCTTTGGCGCTGTACTGCACCCCCTCATACATCGAGATGGAGGCGGCAAACAGCTGGGTTCGTCTCGGTCATCCGGAACGAGCGATCGAGACATACGAAGTAGCCCTTGGCGACTGGCCCGCATCGCAGCGCCGTGACCAAGGCCTGTGCACTGCGCGACTGGCATCCGCGTACGTCGGTGTAGGTGAATTCGAGTCCGGCGCCCGGGCTGGTACGGACGCCGCGAAGGTTATCCGGTCAGCACCGTCCGCCCGGGCACTCGGCGTACTGCGGGATCTCGCGCAGCGGGTTCGCCCCGTTCGAAACGACGCAATCAGGGAATTCAGTTTGTCAGTCGCTGACCTGGTGCGTTAGGCCGTCAGCCGCTGTAGATGGCCCTTGAAGGAGTCCGAGAGTGACGCCAGCGCCCTCGCGCCCTTCTGGGCTGTCCCGAGTGACGGAAAGCCGATGACGCCGCTCTCTGTGTACTCCTGCATGCCGGAGACCAGAAGGAACGGGCGATCATCCGCCCGCCAGTCCGCGGTGTCGTAGCCAGGCCGCAGGAGGTCTGGCGCAACCTGCAGAAGAATCGATGTCTCGAGCTCGCCGGCGTGCATGTCTTCGTGGCCGTTGGTCTGCATCTCGGATTCTGTACGAGCGGCATTCCAGTCGATCGGGCTCGGGAAGAGGGTCATCTGAGGCCCTCGGGTGTTGCCTTCCTGGACGATGTTTTGCAGCACGTAATTGCCGCCGTGACCGTTCACCAGGACTAGCTTGTCGATGCCGGAAGCACGCAGGGAACTCGCAAGGTCGCTGATCACAGCCATGAGCGTGGATGCGCTGATGCTAACGGTGCCCGCGAACGCGGTGTGCTCATGTGAGCAGGAGAAGGTAATCGGCGGAAGCAGGAACAGGCTGTAGTCATCTGCGATGCGCTTGGCGATGGCGCAGGCGATCACGGTGTCTGTGATCAGGGGATGGAATCGGCCGTGCTGCTCGAAACTGCCGACCGGCAGGACTGCTATGCGTTTATCGAGGTTCTGCACCTCGGCGGATGTCGCGGCTGTCAGCAGATCCTTCACCCGACCAACATAACCTGCCGCTTCATTTTTGATCATGGTTCGCAAGGGGACGCTCTGGGCAGGCGCTCGACGAAGGCGCTCGAGCGCCTTTGAGCGCCTGAGCGCCTGAGCACCGCGAAGCGCACTGATTCTAGGGGGTACCTGCGGGTTTTCCTGAGTACCAACAGTTTTCACTCGTTGGTATCGAAGGAGTAAGGCAGTGACCCGCTCACGAAGGTCCCGGAAATCTCACCCGAAGCCGAAGCACGACAGCGCTGTACTTCTGACGGTTGATGAGGCCGCGAGGATGGTCCGCGTCACCGAGCGCACCGTTCGAAAGTGGATCAGCCGCGGGGTGCTGACTGGATATCGGTTTGGCCCAGGGGTTATTCGCATCGATCGCAGCGAACTGGTGAAGCTCACCACCCCCGTCAGTGGCGGGAGCGTGGCATGAGGGCTCGAACCGCTGCAGTCGTCTTCTTGGCGCTGACCGTGATCTGCGCCCTGATCCTGCACCCCGAGGTGGTGCTGGTGCCGGCCTTCGTGATCGCTCTCTACATCTTGGTGCGACCGCACCGCGGCTGGGTGCGGGGGCGGCGATGAACAGCCACGACTTCCCGCACCATCACATCGGGCTGAGGGCATACAACAGGGTCGAGTACGACGCGAATGGGCTGCTGCTCAACGGATTCCAGGCGATGCCGTTGCGTTGG
Organism: Nocardia seriolae NBRC 15557; assembly: GCF_007990715.1. Lineage (GTDB taxonomy): Bacteria > Actinomycetota > Actinomycetes > Mycobacteriales > Mycobacteriaceae > Nocardia > Nocardia seriolae. The sequence goes on from NZ_BJWY01000145.1 coordinate 2,455, forward strand.
CGACTGCCTGTGTTTGTCAGGCTGTTGTTGTTCGGTATCGGGATCGTGGTCGGCATCCAGTTGGAGAGGCAGACCCCGGAGATGCCGGCATCGGTGAATGTGTGCCGCGCCGATGAGGTCGATCGCATCGACTGCGTCCATGTGCCCCAGCCTGTGCCGACTGCTGTGGGGGTGGTCCGATGAGCACGTCGGCCGAGGATCTCAACGAGATTTACGCGCGGGCGGCTGATGAACGTCGGCTCCATGTCACCGAAGGCATTCTGCACGACCTGTTTATGGCGGCACAGGACGTCATCGAGGGCAGGGACCGGCGTGGCTGGAGTGGAGCGCGCGAGAAGCGGGATTACTGGGACGCGGTTCACAGGTCGGTGGAGACCGAGCATGATGCCGCGTCGGTTGCCTACGACCAGGCGGCCCGCCGGGGAATCGAGCGGTCACGATGACGCGCAAGGACATTCCCGGCACCGTCTATCTGCTGCATTTCGAGCGGCCGTTCCGACATGCCCGGCACTACACCGGCTGGACTACCGACCTCGACGCGCGGCTGGCCGAGCATAAGGCCGGCCGCGGGGCGCGGCTGTTGGAGGTGTTGCGGGACAACGGGATCGGTTGGGAGCTGGCTCGCACCTGGGACGGCACCCGCGGCCGTGAGCGGCAGCTCAAGCGCGAGGGTGGCGCGTCGCGACGCTGCCCCAAGTGCGGGGTACGGCCTCGCCGCGAACCGGGCACCGACACCGCAGAGGAGACCGGCGCCGTTATCCGGCAGGCACGCCGCGACATCGCCGCCCGCCATGCCGAGCGCGACCGGGCGCGGTCGCAGCAGGTTCCGCCCTTGCCGAGCTGGGTGTCGCAGATGCCAGCGGAGGAGCTCGAGCGGCGGCTGTCCGAGATCGAGGCTCGCCGTATCGATCCGCCGCACGGGATCGAGCGCACCCGATGAGCGCCGACCACAAGAAGAAGAACCCTTACGCCGCCCAGGAGCGCCGGCACCGGGTTGAAATCGCGGGGGCGCTGCGTGATTACGGCCTGACCTACGCGCAGATCGCCCGGAAGTTGGGCATCTCGCTGTATCAGGTCGAGCAGGCCTTGGGGGAGGCCGCGACGCTACGGGCGCAGGGGCTCAGCAAGGCCGAGGTCGCCGCCGAGATCGGCGTGCCCTACGGGTCGGTGGGCCGGGTGCTGCGCACCCCGCATCGAAAGTTGTTGACCGCCCGGCAAAACCAGGCGATGGACGGAATCACGGACATGTTCGGGATGCAGATCGATGTGCTGGCCTGGTTCCTGGACACCGATCTGAGCACCGCCTACCACATCGCCAACATCCTCACCGCACGCGGCGATCTCTATCCGCTGGCGACCGTCCAGCCCGGTCGGGCTTGGGCGGTCGTGAAGCGGGATAAGGCGGCCCCGCGGCTGGGGTGGCGGCCGCCGGAGTGGCATCCGCCGATTGCCTTGGCCGGCCACTACCGCGCGGTCACGCAAGCCCGCATCATGCTCGTCGGTTCTGATCCCGAGCGGTGGGTTTCCGAACGTCATCTGCGTCATCACGCCGAGGAACTCGCCGCCGCCGTTTGGGAACCGCGGCCAGCGCTCAGCTCGGGCCGTGAACCACGGGCCGGTCGGCCCCACGTCCATGACGGCTGGGTGTTGCGCCGTATCAACGGCGAATTGCAGTGGTGGGCAGTCGAAGTCGAGCTGACTCGCAAGGATCCCGCCGATATGGACACCGCATTGCAGGGCGCCATGCGCGCCACCCAAACCATGGTGCCGTTCCGGCAGGTCGGGGAACTGGTCGGGCTGCTGTACCTGTGCCGCACCGCCCATGTCCTGGATGGGGTGAGTGCCGCAGCCGATCGGCTCCCGCCCGAGATCGACGCCATCGACATCGAGTTCGAGACCCGCGACTTCGACGACGACTGGACCACCTTTCTGGCCCGCCGCGCGGAGCGCAAAGCCGCCGGCAAGAGCAAGCGGCCCAACCGACTCCACATCAGCAAGGAAGCCTCATGAGCGGCAGCGACTGCGTGCCCCTGATCACCCCCGAGGATTGCGGGCCGACCACCACGGCGCCCGTCCCGACCACGACCCCGCCGCCGGACACCGGACTGTTCACCGGTCTGCATCCTGAAGCGCCACCGGGCACCCCGAAACCCTTGCAACAAGCCACTGACTGGCATTGGCCCGATGCCTCCGGCGTTCTCCACGGTCTCGGCACCGGAATAGCTGCGCTCGCAGTGGTTTCCGTGGTCGTGCTAGTTGGGCTGGCGGCGGCGTACCGGTGGCCGTTGAGCGCGGCGCGGCTGCGGAACTTCTCGGTCGCAACGGTGGCACTGCCGATGGTGTCGGCGGTGGCCAGCTGGTCGTGGTCGGTGCCGTTCGCGCTGTTCTGGACCGGTGCCTCCCGGATATCGGGCGGGGACTGGTCGGGGCTGCGAGCCATGTTGGTGGTCGCGGTCCCGGCGGGATCACTGGTCGCGGTGTGGTGGTGGGCGAAGTTTCTGCTCAAGACCGACACCGTCTACCTGAAGTCGGTTGCCCACACCGAACGAGTCAAGGCGGCGCTGGCCGAACGGCGTTCCCGTGCTGCCGCGCGCGCCGCGAAGCTGGGCGCCCCCTACAGTGCCGGCGCCAACATCGTGCTCGGCACCCACGCCGACCAGACCGACGCGAAGCCGCCGGGGCTATGGCGGGCGTTGACCTCGCGGCATATGCACTGGTTGATGGTGCCGCACCGCGAGGTGAAGAAGCATCTGGGAATCATCGCGACCACCGGTAGCGGTAAGACCCAGTTGATCATCCGGTTCGTGCTGGCGGTGCTGGACTACGAGTGGCGCGCCTGGTGGCAGTGGAAAGACGTGCCCGGCATGCGAGCTCGGCATCCGCGTCCACTGATCGTGGTCATTACCTGCAAGGGCGGCCAGGACGACATCGAGCTCGGCACCGAGCTGGTCGGATTCCTGCTGGCTATGGGCATCGACCCCGACCGCATCGCCACCGTCGTGCCGGGCGGCGACCGCCTCGACATCTACCAGAACATGCCCGCCCGTGACATGCGCGCCATCCACCAGGACCTGATCGCGCCCGGTGAAGCCACGACCAGTGAAGGGCAGCATTTCGACGAGATGCGCCGGCGCATCGTGTCCATGGTCATCGATGCCCCGATCGGTCCACCCAACAGCCCTGCGGAGTTCCTGCGGCGGCTGAATCCCGAAGTGATCAAGGACATCTGGGGCCACTCGCCCGACATCGTGCGGCAGGTCAAGGCCCTGCAGGCCGACAAGGTCCCGCAGATCGACGACGCGTTGATCCGCTGCACCAACCTGTTCGAGCTGCTCACCGACGCAGACGGGCGCATCGTGTTCGATGGCGGCAAGCAGCTCGAGGACATCGATTTCCTGTTCATGACCGTCCCGGCGCTGGACCGCGATGCGGCCCGCGCACAGGTCTCGGCCACGCTGCGGCTGATCATGCAGCGCGCCGGCCGCACCGCCCGCCACGCCCGCCGCTCGGTCACGGTGTTCCTGGACGAGGCCAGCAAGCTCAACAGCAAGGCGGGCTCGATCGAGCTGGAAGACGTCGCCGAACGCGGACGCTCCCAGGGGGTTTCGCTGGTCTTCTCCAGCCAGTCCCCGGAGGGGCTCGCGGGAAACAAGTGGGAGCTGGACCGGCTGCTCAAGGCCTGCGCGGGCGGGATGATCCTGGGCTACTTCGAAAACGCCGGCGAGCTGTGCAAGCACTTCGGTTCGGTGCGGTACCTGCTGCCGTCGCGGCATCTGATCAAGGGCCAGCGCCACGGCGACGAAGGCCAGGTCTCCGTCGGCGAACGATGGCTCGTCGACCCCGACCGAGTCCGCGGCTTCGACATCGGTGAGTTCGTCTACGCCAAGGGCGGCCATGCCGACTTCGGTCGCGTTGTCCAAGCCCACCGCGCCACGGTCACCCCACTGCCGGGCACCCCCGCCGCCGAGGCAGCACGCCGCAGCGATGCCGCTGGCGGCACAGACACCGCTACCGCAGCGGCCTAGCCCATTCACCGAAATCGATTGGAGCGCACCAGTGATACGACGAGTCAGCCGAGACGACGACTACGACGACGAGAACGACAAGGACCGCCGCAGCCAGCAACGTGGGGGCGGCGAAGCGAAGGAGCTGCGCGAGGTTCTGCGCGGTGTTCCCGATGACCAGGTGGCCGACATCCTCGGCGACGAGTTCGCGGATTTCCTCGCCAAGGGGACCGCCGCCGCCGACAAACCCCGCTTCCGACTCGGGCAGGACGCGCCCGACCCGCAGGAATCGACGAAACCCGTTCTGCACCTGGTGAAGACCGACGACACCGAGCAGGACCCGAACACGGCGAGGACCAGCCCCGCCGGATTGCGGCCGCAGTTGCGGCCGCAGTTGCTGCGCGTCGGCGTCGGAGGGTCGCTGGCCGTGCTGGCCGTCCTGACGCTCGCCGCGTGGGGACAGCCCGCCGCGGTCGTGATCCCGCTGTTCGTCTACGGACTCGGGTGGGTGGCCTACCTGTGGTGGAACGCCGCACTGCGCCCGCCACTTCCGCAGGCCGCCGCGACCATGTGCACCGCCGTCGGCCGAATCCTGGCCGCCATCGCGCGCGGTTTCTGTCACCCCTTCGCCGCCGGCGTCGCGCGCCTCGAGGCCGTGCGCGCCCGCCATGAAACCACCCGCACCACCGCCGCCTGAACCCCTCATCACCACAAAGGAAGGAACCCGATACCCATGAACCGCAACCAGATTCGCGCCGCCATGATCGGTGTGACCGCAGGCGTCACGGCCGGGATCGTCACGGTCGCCGGGATCATCGCCTACGACGACTACGACCTCTGGGACAAGGCTCGCCACGCCATTGCGCGGTGGCGGCTGCTGCCCGTCGACCGCACCGAGCTGGACCGGCTGCGCGCCGCGCGGACCGCCCGCGACAGCGCCCGCCGGCACGCCCGCGCTAGTGCGACCACGTTGACGCGGTTGTGTTTCCAGCCCGGGCTGCTACTGCCGCACCACCTCGTCGGCACTTTGCAGGAGTTGTCGGTGCCGGCGCTGATCACCGAGATCGAACGCGCCATGCACCAGGCCACCCGCATGACCGGGGCGTCGAACTGGCCCGGGCACCGCGATGCGCTGCTCGACGAGTTCCACCGCCGCCACAGCTGGCCGACCGAACTGAGCTTGCCGGAGCTGGACCGGCTGCGCCTGGACGCGGCCGCCGACCACTTGCAGACGCTGGCCGCCACCGCCGCCCTGCGCATCCCGGTCGCCGCACCAACGGCCAACGGATTCGACTACCCGAAATTCGAAGGCCCCGACGACGATCACACCGCCCTGAGCGAGGAGTGAAAACCCATGTCCGACAACCATAACGAGCCGATACTGCCGATCCCATCAGAGCTTTACACCGAGATCGGGAAGGTCGAGGACCGCGTCCGCGAGCTGCGCCGCGACGTACGCCGACTGCGTAATCGCTACGCCGAACTGCGGCAGTCCCCGCAATCGCTGCGCGTGGACAACCTCGGCAAGCCGATGGAACCGCGGGAGGCAGTAGAGGCCGCGTATCAGGCCCTCGACGCCGCCGAGTTCAACCTCGACGACACCAGCGAGGCGATCGGCTGGGCCCACGGCGCCGGCAGCCGGTTGAGCCTCACCGACGCCGCCGCCGAACACCGCGAACAATTACTCGCCCAGCGGCAGCGCTCGCCGATCGAACGCACCCGATAACTCGAAACCCCCTACCCCGGAAAGGAACACACCCTCATGTCCGAGATGGATGAAATCACCCACGAGGCCGGCCGATTCACCGGCGCCATGGCCCAGGCCCTGACCCAGTTGGCGCACGCCGGCAATTGGTTGGAGCGTCGCCGGATCAAGAAGGACATCAGCCGCATGGTCCGCGAGCAGACCCGCGCGGCCGAGCAGGCCCGCGCGCTGGAGGTCCAGAACACCGCGCTGGCGATCGAGACCTACCGCCAGCACTCCGCGCTGGTGTCCGAGCGCTCCCGCGATCCCGGTACCCACCCCGACCGCCGCGCCCACGACCGCGAAGCCCTGACCCGCCACCATGACCAACTGAAAAAGCATGTCCTGCAGGCGGATCTGCTGACCCCGGTCGAGCAGGGCATCGCCCTGGACGGGATGACCGCGGCCACCACCTTCCCGGAGTTCAAGCTGGGCAAGTTGTTCGGCAAGGCCCGCAAGGTCAAGGGCATGGACGCGTTGCGCTACCGCGCGCAGGTCGCGCGCGCCTACGCCGAAACCGGTATTGAACGCCCCTCCGCCTACCGCACTCCACCGAGCGCCCAACCGCAGCCCGACGCCGAGCAGCGGCTGGCCGAGGTCGAGAAGCAACTGAAGGTCCTGACCGCGGATCGAGATCAGCAGGCCCGGCAGGTGCAGGTGCTCCAGCGCGGCTTGGACGCGGTCACCACCGACCGCGACACCCACAAGCGGCGCGTGGAGGCCGCCGAGGCGGAGGTTGCGACGTTGAAGAACACCAACACCCGTCAGGCCGCGGAACTGAAGAGCCTGCGCGACACCGTGATCACCGTCGGAGTCGAACGCGACAAGTACAAGACCGAACGCGACCAGGCCGTCGGCAAGCTCAAGCAGAACACCCCCGAACACGCCCGCTACGGCAGCCGCGAGCGCGTCGCCGCCGAAAACAACGGCGTCCCGCCCGACCCGCAGCGCACCCAGCCGCAGCGGCCCAACGGGATCGAGCGGAGCCGCTAGTCATGCACCGCGAACACGAAGAACTGATGCGCCGCGAGTTCTTCGAACAGGCCCAACTCGCCCGCACCCAGGCGCAGACCCGCAGCGAGTTCCAGTACGAGCGCCTCGCCCTCACTCGCGCCAGCTACGACGACCGTTGGCTGGCCGGCCCGCACGCCGAGGAATGGGCGTTCCTGACCGCTTCCTACGAGGACTGGCAACGCGACCCGAAATCCATGACCACACTGCTGGACAACCTCGATCTCATCCGGGCCCGGCACGGAAAGGTCTTCGGCCTCACCGAGGTCCGGCGCCGCAGCCTCGAGCAGGCCCGCGACCTGGTCACCATCGACCACACCCACGCACCCACCGAGCACGAGCACCAGATCGAGCGGGGCGATGAACGTGCACCGCGAACACGAAGACCTGATGCGCACCGAATTCCACCACCGCACCGCCCTGGAATGGGAAGCCGACCGGTCCGGCATCAGCGACGACGAACAAGCCCGCCTGCACGCCCAGGTTGCCGACTACGACCAGCGGTGGTCCGCCGGCCCCCACGCCGCGGAATGGCAGTACCTGTCCGGCGCCCTGCGGGACTGGCAGGACCGGCCCGACGACATGGACTCCTACCTGTCGGTCCTGGACTACCAGCGTCGCGCGTTCGGCAAGCCCGAGGGCGTGGACGAAACCCAGTGGCAGAGCCTGGTTCAGGCCCACAACATCGCCCACGAGGACCGCGTCCGCCAGCGCATGCAGCACCCCGACCGCGACCTCGGTTTGGAACGGTGGCGATAGGCATGCACCGCGAACACGAAGAGACCATGCGCGTCGACTTCGCCGAACACGTCCGCTTGACCAGCGAAATGGTCCTGGCTCTGTCCAGCGGCACCCGCACCGAACTCCACGAACTCGACGCCCAGCGGTCGCGCCTGGACCTGTCGTGGCAGCAAGGACCCCACGCCGAGGACTGGCGCTACCTCAACAAGGCCTACAGCGCCTGGGCCTTCGCTCCCGAGCAGGCCCGCCAGCACCTCGACTGGGCGCGCTACTACCGCGACGAGATCGGCCAGGACCAGCTGTCCGCGGTGCAGTGGCGCAGCATCGAGCAGGCACAAGAACTCTCGGGCAACGCCTTCGAGGTTCCCTACGAACGCAACGCACCCGACACCTACCGGTGCGCGCCCGGCACCCCGATCCTCGAGTTCGGTGCCGACCGCCGGCGGATCGAGCGGGAACGGTGAGACCGTCGTGGAATCCTCACCCTCCCAAGGCCGTTCGTGGCAGACCATCACCGGCGCCCTGACCGGGCAGATGGGGCCGGGGCGAGCCGGACCGAGATGGACCAACTTCCTGTGCCCGGTCCACGAAGCTGACGGCCGCCACCACAACCCCTCCCTCGGCGTCCGCTACGACCCGGTCCAGGGCAAGACCATCGTGCGCTGCTGGGCCGGATGCGACGACCAGGACGTCCTGGCCAAGCTGAACCTACAAGTCCGAGACATGTGGGACCGCCCACCCGACCGCGGTCCCGGCAACAACCGCGGCCGTGCTAACGGTGGCCGAACCGAGCCCAGCAGTCCACCGCTGCGGTCGGGAATGTCGTTGGCGGACAAGGCCATCGACTACGCCGGATTCCCGGTCCCGCACAAGCCGAGTCTGGGCGAGCCGCTCGGACCGCCGCAGAACATCCACTCCTACGTCTATCGGTGGCCCGACGGACGGATCGAGGGCGCGGTCATCCGCCAGCGCGTCCCCTACGAGCACGGGTACGGGAAGGCCTTCACCCAACGGCATTGGACCGGAACCGAATGGGAGAACACCGGATTCGCGCCCATCCCGTTCCGGCTCCCCGAGGTCACCGACGCCGTTGCCGGCGGCCGCGAGATCTACGTCTGCGAAGGCGAGCAAGACGTGCTGCGCGCCTTCGACACCGGGCAGATCGCCACCTGCAACGCCATGGGCGCCGGCAGCTGGACCCGCGATCACGCCCAATGGGGCGCCGGGGCGGGGCGGGTGATCGTGGTCGCCGACCGCGACCGCCCCGGCTACCGCCACGCCGCCAAGGTCGCCGAGTCCCTGCACGGCCAGGTCGGCGAAATCCGGGTGCTGCAGGCCGCCGTCGGCAAAGACCTGTCCGACCACCTCGACGCCGGCCTCGGTCCCGATCAACTCGAGATGGTCCCGTACCTCGACCGCCACTACCGCCAGCCCATCCAACTGCCACGGCAGATAACCCGCAGTCGCTGACCACCTTTCACCTATCGACCACAAGGAAGGAATCAATCGTCATGGACACCAACGATTTCGGGCAGCGGTTCAAAAACGCCGCCGCCAAACCACCCAGCGCGTTCGGCAAGAACACCCAACCCAACACCACCGTCTACGGCCGCATCACCGCCGTCGGCGAGCAGCCGCGGCTGAAGTTCAACGGGGCGCCGGGGGAGGTCGACACCGACGCGAAGGGCAACCCGATCCTGCAGGCCTTCATCACCCTCGACACCCCCGCCGGCCCGCGCAACCTGTACCCGACCTGGCGCATGGAACAAGCCATCGGCACCGCGCTGGACAAGGCCGGCGCGCATTTCAACATCGGCGACACCCTCTCGATCACCTTCGTCGGCGCCGACCCCAACGAGCCCCGCGCCAAGCTCTACACCGCCGTCTACACCCCCACCGCGGCACATGGGCCGCTGGGAGCGGCGTAGCCATGACCTTGCTCACCGTGCTGATCGCGCGAATCGAACCCGGCCAGATGGGCACCTACGTCCTCTGGGCCCGCACCAAACACCGCACCTGGCGGCGGATCGCCGAGGACCTATGCGTATCCACACCCACGGTCCTGCTCTGGGCCGGATGCGCGCAGCTACGCCATCACTTGCACCTGCCCACCACCCACACCATCGAGGAGCTCCACTAATGCCTTACCTCAGCATGGGCCTACTGCCCGACGCGTCATCGAGCATCGAAGTCCAGTACCACCCGGCATTGACCATCGACAACGGTGAACAGCAGTTGCTGCAGCCCGTGGTCGAAATCGCCTGGAACGCCGGTGGCTTCGTGCGGATCTCGATCAGCGTCCACGAGGCCCGCGCCCTCGCCGACGGACTCACCGCAGTCCTCGCCGAACACCGCGACGCGACCGACAGCCCGGCGGGGTGAACCGATGACCGGCAATGGCGCCGGTGCGGACGCGGTGCGTAGCAACGACGCTGCGCACCGCAACGCACCGGGCAGTGCGTACCGCCCGACCCGCCCCGAGGCGGAGCGTTCCGCGGTCCAATTCTTCTGGGGCGAGCTGATCCTCATGGCGCTCATGTCGATCGGCGGCAACACCGTCCACGCCGTGCTCAACGCACCACACGGGCTCGCCGTCGTCGCCGGATTCGTGGCCATGTTCCCGCCCGTCGCGCTTTTGGCGGCGACTCACGGTGTCGGACTGCTGGTTCGGGCCCGCGCGAACGCGACGCTGGCCTACTGGTTCGTTGTGGTCCTGACCAGCGCGATAGCGTTGATCGCATTCCGATTGTCCTTCGATGCCCTGCGCGCCTTGGCCATTCAAGTCGGCATGGCCAAGCACCTCGCATCGCTGGTGCCGTTGATCATCGACGGCGCCATCGGACAGGCCACCGTCGCCCTACTCGTCCTCGCCCGCAGCCCACGCACCGACAACACACCGGACACCGAGGCGGTGCGCACCGACTACGACCCGGTGCGCAGCCCCGAGACCGTGCGCACCACATCGGTGCGCGAGATCCACACCGAGACCCACTCGACTGCAACCGAACTCCGGTCCGGATTCCCGATAGCCGAGATCGAAGCGGCGCAGCCGACGGTCATCGAGGCTTCTGGTGCGCAGGATCGGTGGGCCGAGATCGCCGAATCGGTGTGCAACACCGACCCCGGCGGCCGTCGTGACCCTGACAAGGTCGCCACCATCTTGCGGCTGAAGTTCGAACAGAACTGGTCGCATTCACGGATCGCTGAACACGTCGAACTCAGTTCGTCGGCAGTCACCCGCACGCTCAGTGCCGCTCGCGAATTGACCGAGGAATAGAGAGGACAACAGATCATGGAACACGACCGCTACCTCCAGGCGAGAGACTGTGAGGAACTGACCGGTATCCCCGCGGCGACATGGCGGTACTGGGCATGGGCCGGACAGGGCCCCGAGAACTTCAAACTCGGCCGCCGGCGCGTCTGGCGCGAAAGTGTCATCCAGGCCTGGATCGCCGAGCAGGAGGCTACGACCAAGCAGGGTGGAGCCGCGTAGCCATGCCCGGAACCCGCAATCCACGGTCGGGGGTCGAAGATCTTTGGTACAAGACCGTGATCGAGACCGACCCGGTCACAGGGCATGAGTCGCGAAAGAAGGTCCAGTCCAAGAGGTATGGCCGCGGGATGCGCTGGCGGGCCCGGTACGTGGATCCGAACGGCAAGGAGCGATCCCAGGCGTTCGCCACGAAGAACGCCGCGCAGAAGTTTCTAGACGGTGACGTCACCACCAAGGTAGTGACCGGGACTTGGGTAGACCCGGACCGCAGCGGCGTGCACTTCTCGGTCGTCGCTGAGAAGTGGTTCGCGACCAAGAACTTCCGCAAGCCCAAGACCGTGGCCGGCTATCGCTCCCTACTCGACAGCACCGTGACTCCGCGGTGGGGCGACGTGCCATTGCGGGACATCGAATTCGCGGACATCCAGGACTGGATTGTCGAACTGTCGCAGTCGGACAGCAGCAGATTCGAGGGGCGAGGGCTTTCGGCCTCCCGGGTGATCCAGTCCTATCAAGTACTCAGCCAGGTGCTGCGCTATGCCATCAAGGCTAAGAGGTTATCGACGAACCCGGCTGAAGAAATCGATCTCCCTGAAATGACCGCGGCAGAGCGACGGTATCTCACGCACCTCGAGGTAATGCGGCTCGCGATGGCGGCCGGCCGATTCCGCCTGCTGGTGTTCACCCTGGCCTACACCGGGATCCGCTTCGGCGAGGCGATCGCGCTGCGGACCTGGGCTGTGGATCCCGACGCGAAGCGGATTACCGTCGCCCGTTCGGCCACTCCGGTCACGGGTAAGGGCTACGTGGAGACCGATACGAAGAACCACACGACACGCACGGTGCCGATCCCCGAGACCCTGGCGAAGGAGCTCCGGCTACTGCTCGAAGATCGCAAGGCCGACGCCCTGGTCTTTCCTAGTCATAAGGGCGGATTTCTCACATCCACGGAGTTTCGCTGGGTCTTCGACCCTGCAGCCAAGAGCGTCGATTTGAATGGTGTTGTACCGCACGGTCTTCGGCATACCGCCGCCTCGCTGGCGATCAGCGCCGGCGCGAATATCAAAGTCGTGCAGCGGATGCTGGGGCACAAGACGGCCATGCTCACCCTGGACCTGTACGGGCATCTGTACCCGGACGATCTGGATGCCGTGGCCGAGGGGATGGAGGCTGGCGCGCAGGCTGCTGCGTACCGGCTGCGTACCGCATGAGAAAAGGGCTGCTTCGGTGATCACCGAAACAGCCCTCTACCTTGGTGCCGAGTGTGGGACTCGAACCCACACGTCCTTCCGGACAACGGTTTTTGAGACCGTCGCGTCTGCCAGTTCCGCCAACCCGGCGCACCGGGAGGAAATGATAGCGGGTGTTGGGGGGAACCTACTAATCGAGGGGGTGGGGGGACTACACGGTTGTGATACTGGTCAGTTTGCCCTGGGTACGTGGGTTGTGAGGGGCGGTGACCGGTACTCTTTGGGGTACTCGGGTGCGTGCTGGTCCTGCGAGGGTGGCGCAAGACGAGGTGGCATCGGGTATCGGTTATTCGGAAGCGACAGGGGTTCATCTATGGGAACGACAGCAGGGGGCGGTTCGAAGAAGGATGCTGCGGCGTCCGCCCCCAAGCGGGTGGTGGTTGCCGAGGACGAGGCGCTCATCCGGATGGACCTGGTGGAGATGCTCTCGGAAGAGGGTTATCAGGTGGTGGGTGAGGCGGGAGACGGCCAGCAGGCCGTGGATCTCGCCGAGGAGCTGCGGCCGGATCTGGTGATCATGGACGTGAAGATGCCGCGCCGGGACGGCATCGACGCGGCGGCCGAGATCGCGTCCAAACGCGTTGCGCCGGTGGTCATCCTGACCGCCTTCAGTCAGCGCGACCTGGTGGAACGGGCGCGCGACGCGGGGGCGATGGCGTACCTGGTGAAGCCGTTCACCAAGTCGGATCTGGTGCCGGCCATCGAGTTGGCCGCATCGCGATTCCATGAGATCGCGGCGCTGGAGAGCGAGGTCGCGAACCTGACCGACCGGCTCGAGACCCGCAAGCTGGTGGAGCGCGCCAAGGGTGTGCTGATGCAGACGCAGGGTCTATCGGAGCCGCAGGCGTTCAAGTGGATACAGCGCACGGCCATGGACCGTCGCACCACCATGAAGGCGGTCGCCGAAGTGGTCTTGGAGAACCTGGCGCCGAAGTAGGAAACATTTGCTGGCGCATAGCCTTGTTGTTGCCGAGAATCAACTGTAGAAATTTACAGTGCGGTAACAACAGGGCTTTTTCTTTTGTTGCGATGTCACATGGATGATTCGAATGTGATGCGGAGCTAACGTGGCAGGGCTATGTTCTGGTCGGGCCGATCGATGGGGCGGCCCTCTCCGGTCACCCCGGGGGAGCACAGAACATGAGGTGAATCGTGCTTGGTTCAATGACGCGCACGTCTTCGCTGCGACGCAGTCGCACGGCGCGAGCGGTGGTCATCGGCGCGGCGGCCGTACTCGCCCTGGCGTCGGCGGGTTGTAGCAGCAAATCGACGGACAACTCCGGCGGAGGTGGCTCGTCGAATTTGACGATCGCCCCGCTCGTGCAGGTCGACTCGACGGGCAAGGAAGTCCCGGTCAAGGACACCACCGCGGCGGCCGACCCGGCCGGTGACGGCAAGGGCAAGTGCGCGCCGCAGACCATCGCGATGGCAGGCCCGCTGACCGGCGACAACGCCAACCTCGGCCTCAACATCATCCGCGGTGTGAAGCTGGCGCTCGACCAGCACAACAAGGCCAACCCGGGCTGCCAGGTGACGGTCAAGGAATTCGACACCGAGGGCGACCCGCAGAAGGCCACCCAGGTCATTCCGACCATCGTCAGCGATTCGTCGCTCGTGGCCCTGATCGGCCCGACCTTCTCCGGCGAGACCAAGGCCACCGGCGCGATCCTGAACCAGGCCAACCTGCTGTCGCTGACGCCGTCGGCCACCAACGTCACCCTGACCACCAACGGCTGGGGCAACTTCTTCCGCGGTCTGGGCAACGACGGCATCCAGGGTCCGGCCGTGGCCGGATACCTCAAGGGCACCGGCAAGTTCAAGAAGATCTGCGTCATCCAGGACGACACCGACTACGGCACCGGCCTGGCCAAGACGGTCACCGAGGGCCTGGGCTCGATCGCCGACCCGAGCTGCGCGGCCAGCGTGAAGGCCAAGCAGAAGGACTTCTCCGCGACCGTCTCCAAGATGGCCTCGGCCAAGCCGGACGGCATCTTCTACGCCGGTTACTACGCCGAGGCCGCCCCGCTGGTCAGCCAGCTGCGCGACGGCGGCGTGACCGCGACCTTCATTTCCGACGACGGCACCAAGGACGTGGAGTTCACCAAGCAGGCCGGTAGCAAGTCCAAGGACTCGCTGCTCTCCTGCCCGTGTGGTCCCGCCGGTGACAAGTTCGCCGCCGCTTACAAGGCGTTCAACAACTACGAGCCGGGTACCTACTCGACCGAGGGCTACGACCTGACCACCATCGTGCTCAAGGGCATCGAGTCGGGTAAGACCTCGCGCCCGGATCTGGTCGATTTCGTCAAGAACTACGACGGCCAGGGCCTGGCCCGCGAGTACAAGTGGGGCTCGACCGGCGAATTGGCGAACGCCCTGATCTGGATGTACCAGGTCAAGTAGCGCAAACGATATTGAAAACAGCGTGTGCCGAGTGTGGCTTCGGCACACGCTGTTTTCCTAGTGTCC
>NZ_BJWY01000146.1 GCF_007990715.1 Nocardia seriolae NBRC 15557
GTATTAGCACCGCACGCTCGAGCTCGATGACCGCCTGGCACACGCCGCCCGCGTCGAAACGGTGTCCGGCACTGCGGGAAAGGCCGAACAGCGTGGAGGACATGGCACAGAAATGCTCGGCGTCCTCCCGGCTCATCCCGGCCGAGCGGCCCAGCAGCAGCCCGTCGGTGGAGTGCACCACCGCGTGCCGCACGCCCGCGAGTCGGTCGACGAGGTCGTCGAGGAGCCAGTCGAGATCACCAGCGTGGGAAGTGTTCACCGTCGCCTTCCGGTCGGTTTGGGGTGGCAGGGCGGGCGCCGGGATCGATCTCGCCGACGATCACCGACGAGGGGATCAGCACGATGGCGCGGATGCCGCCGTAGGCGGAGTCCGACAGCCGCACCGAGACGCCGTGGCGCGCGGCCAAGCGGGACACCACGAACAGTCCGAGCCGGGAATCCTCCGACAGGCTGGTGACACCGAAATCCGGTGCGGCATCGAGCAGGACGTTGAGCCGCTCGAGGTCGGCGGCCGCGATGCCCATGCCCTGATCACTGATCTCGACGGCCACGCCGCGGCCCACCGACGCGCCGGAGATCTCGACCCGCGATTGCGGCGGGGAGAAGCTGGCGGCATTGTCGATGAGCTCGGCGAGCAGGTGGGTGAGGTCGGCCACGGCCAGCCCGGCGATGAAAGCCTGTGGCAGGCGACCGGTTCGGACCCGCGTGTAGTCTGCGGTCTCGCCGACCGCGCTGCGCACCAGTTCGAGCAGGGGCACCGGATTCCGCCATTGGCGGCCCGGGCGGCCGCCCGCGAGAATGATCAGGTTCTCGGCATTGCGGCGTTCGCGGGTGGCCAGATGGTCGAGGCGGAAGTAGATGTCGAGCAGCGCCGGATCCTCCTGCTGGGATTCGGCGGCGTCGAGGATCTCCAGTTGCCGGTGCACCACCACTTGGCTGCGGTGGGCGATATTGAGGAAGACCGATTTCACGCCCTCGCGGGTGCGGGCCTCGGTGATCGCGGCCCCGACGGCGGTCGCATGGGCGTGTTCGAAAGCCTCTGCCACCTGGCCGATTTCGTCCCGGCCGAAGTCCGGGCCGGGTTTATCGACCTCGGCGTCGAGCAGTTCGCCGGCGGACAGCCGCCGCATGGTCTCCGGGAGCTGCACGTCGGCCAGGTCGAAGGTGCGGTCCCGCAAGCGCCTGAGCCTGCCGATGATCCGGTTGGCCAGCGCCAGCGCGACCAGGATCGCGACCACGCCGACCAGACCATGCCCGCGCCCGCCCACAGGGACTTGCGGGTGGTGTCGGAGGCGGCCGAGCTGGCCAGCTCCTGCGCATCGGTGTTCTCGGCCTGCCACAGGTCGGCCAGCCCGTGGGCGACCTCGTCGGCGCTGCGCTGCCAGTCGGCGATCGAGATCGGCAGTGCGGCAGCCCGTTTCGTGGAGCCGTCGGAAGGGTTCAGGGTGCGTTGGGCCAGCACGGGCTCGACCACGCCCAGCCGCTGCCAGGCCGGGCCGGACACCAGCACCTGCGCGGCGTTGGACTGCTTCTCGTCCGACGCGCTGACGATGCCGTCGAACCGGGTGCGGTAATAGCCGACCAGGCTGAGGTATTCCGCGCCCAGCTCGGGGGACAGGGCGTTGCCTTCGAGCAGTGCCGCGCCCAGGGCGTAGGCCCGGCTCATTGCCTCGAGACTGTGCAGCACGTCCGCGGCCTGGGTCAGTTCCACGGTAGTGGCCGCGTCGGGCGCGGTCTTCTCGGCGATCTCCACACCGGCCATGACGCTCTGCGGAATACGGTTGTAGAAGGCATAGACATCGGGCAGGGCCGCGGTGCCCGCGTCCACGCCGGAGCGCAGGCCCGCGAGCCGCTTGGCGACCTCGCCGACGGCGTCGGTGGCCTGACTCATGGACTCGGGACCCATCTCCGACAGTGATGCCTGGGTCGGGGCGAGCACGCGCAGCGCTTTGTCGAGTCGCTGGCGGGCCGTGGTCAGGCGGCGCACATCGGTATCCACCCCGGCCATCCGCCACAGGGTCAGCTGTCGTTCGGACTGCACGGCTTCGATGAGCTCGCGGGTGGGTGCGATGCCCGCCTGCATCTCGTCGGCCCAGCTGTGGGCCCGACGGGAGCGGTCCACCAGGGCGCCGGCCGCGCTCACACCGATGACCACCAGCGCCAAGCTCGGGACCAGCGCGATGGCCAGGATCCGGGTCCGGACCCCGAGCGTCGGAAAGCGCATCGCTGCAACGTAGCTGCGGAGCGCGGACCGGCGCGACGTGAGTCCTTTTGCGCGGGACGGGATTTGACGCCGACGGTGCGTCTCCCGTAAGCCCGGTGTCAGCCGGGCCGCGCGCAACAAGATCGGAATTCGTTAACCCGCGAGCCAGCTGCGAGCTTCCTGCGAGTCGGAAGCGGGCAAACTTTCGGCACTACCTTCGGGCCGCGCGACCGACCGGACGCGACGACGGAGGAGACGAAGTGCAGAACCGAAAGCGCGCCTGGCTCGGCGCGATCGCGGCCGTGACGGCCACCGTGGCCGGGGCGTCGCTGGTGGCCGGATGCGGGTCGGAGAAGAAGGCCGACAACGAGGTCCGCAATGTCATCTACCTGCTCGGTGACGGCATGGGCCGCACCCACGTCACCGCGGCCCGGCAGCGGTTCGTCGGCGCGAACGGCCGCCTGAACATGGAGCAGATGCCGTATGTCGGCGCGGTCGCGACCTACGCCGTCGAACCCGGCACCGCCAAGCCGTCCCTGGTGACGGACTCGGCGTCGGCGGCGACCGCCTGGGCCTCGGGCGTGAAGACCTACAACGCCGCCATCAGCGTGGATGCGTACGGCAAGTCGGTGCCCACGCTGATGGAGCAGGCCAAGGCGGCCGGGTTCGCGACCGGCAATGTCAGCACCGCCGAGATCACCGACGCCACCCCGGCCGCCATGTTCAGCCACTCTTTGCTGCGCGGTTGCCAGGGGCCGACCTACAGCGAGTCGACCTGTCTGCCCAAGAAGCCCGACGGCGGCTACGAGGCACAGCCGGCGGACAAGACGCTGGTGACCCCGATCGCCGAGCAGATCGCGCGCAACAACACCGCCGACGTCATCTTCGGCGGCGGGCTGGCGCGCTTCGAGCCCGACGATCAGAAGGCCATGCTGGACAACGGCTATCAGGTGCTGGGCAACAT
The DNA here is from genome assembly GCF_007990715.1 of Nocardia seriolae NBRC 15557. Taxonomy (GTDB): domain Bacteria; phylum Actinomycetota; class Actinomycetes; order Mycobacteriales; family Mycobacteriaceae; genus Nocardia; species Nocardia seriolae. The sequence continues at coordinate 3,168 of NZ_BJWY01000146.1, forward strand.
GGGTGATCCGGCGTTGAAGGCGCAGACGGCGGAGAGCCAGAAGGTTGCCACCGCGGCCGATCTGAAGGCGGTGACCGCGCCCAAGGTGATCGGCCTGTTCAACCGCGGGAACATGACCGTCACCAATGCCAAGAACGCGCTGCCCGACTCCGCGCCGGAGAAGCAGGAGCCGACGCTGGCCGACATGACCACCAAGGCCATCGACCTGCTCTCGAACAACAAGGGCGGCAAGGGCTTCCTGCTGCAGGTGGAGGGCGCGCTCATCGACAAGCGCTCGCACGCCAACGACGCCGCCCAGACCCTCGACGAGGTGAAGGCGTTCGACGACGCGGTGGCCGCGGCCGTGGACTTCGCCAAGAAGGACGGCCACACCATGGTGGTCGTGACCGCCGATCACGAGTGCGCGGGCTTCAACATCATCGAAAAGGGCACCTTCACCAATGCCGAGTCGGTGGCGCCTCCGGCCAATGCCGATGCCACCAACCCGGCCAACAACGGCAAGCCCGGCCGCGACGCCAAGGACAACGTGAAGGATCCGGCGCGCTCCACCGGGTTCGTCAATGGTGCGGGACAGGCGGACCCGCGCAACTTCGCGCCCGCGACCTTCCGGACCCCGGACGACGCGGCCGAGGTGAAGGACGGTTCGGCCGAGGCGAGCCTGTGGCTGACCTATCTGTCGGGCAACCACACCGGCGCGGACGTGCAGATCTTCGCGTACGGACCGGGTGCGCAGGTGTTCGCGGCGAGCCAGGACAACACCTCGCTCTACACCAAGATGCACAAGGCGCTGCTGCCGTGAGACGTACCGCCGGTGTCCTGCTGGCCGGCTTGTTCGCGGTGCTGGTCGTGGGTTGTTCGGCCGCGCCCCGGCCCGCGGCCGTAGCACCCACGACGGTGGCCATGCCCGCACCGCGGACGACCGAGCCGCCCGCCGCCACGGCGTCACTCGCCTCCGGTGAGGTGCGGCTGGTACCGGGACCGTTCACGGATCGGGTGCGGCTGAGCGGAATCCGTCTCGACGGTGCCACCGTGCGCGGCACGCTGGCCATTACCTCCGATGTCAGCGACGTGCTGGCGCTCGAGGTGCGGGCCGCGTTCTACGACGCGAGCGGGCGCCTGCTGGGCACCGGGACCTTCGAGCACGCCGACGAGGAACCCGTGGCGGGTGGCACCCACGTGCCGAGCAACGATGGAATTCCCTTCGCGATCACGGCCGACCCGGCCGGTGGTGCGGTCGCGGCCGCGATGCTGTCGATTCCGGTGCTGGTGAACGAATAGCGCCGGGCCGCACCGGTTCCGGAGATCCCGCATACCCACCCCTCGTGCGTATGCGGGATCGCGGCCAGATCCGTCGGCGCTGCCTCCGCCGTGAAATCCCTGCCCGGGGGTCCTGCTGGCTGTTTGTTCGCTCCGCGACCGCGATCGGTTACAGCCGCACCAGCGGTTTCGGCCGGAAAGCCGATCCGAGCGGCCAGGATTCGACACTCGCGGTCCGGGGCCGGAATCGCGGGGTAGATTGTGTGTATCCCGAGGTTACTCGTAAGTAGGAGGCAACGATGCCGGTGCCGGCTGCCACGGTGTTCGAACGGCTGGGGTCGTTCGCGGCCGTGGATTCCACCCAGGAGCACGCGGGGCGCGCGATCACCGAGGTGTTCACCGGCGAGACCCTGGGCACGGTGCCGGTGGGCACCGGAGCCGATGTCGCCCTCGCCATGACCAAAGCGCGTGCCGCGCAGGCCGAATGGGCCGACCGCACGCCCAAGCAGCGGGCCGAGGTGCTGGAGCGGTACCGGGCGCTGGTGGTGGAGAACCGCGAATTCCTCATGGACATCGTGCAGGCCGAGACCGGTAAGGCGCGGTGGGCGGCGCAGGAAGAGATCATGGGGCTGATGTGCGCGGCCCGCTATTTCTCCCGGGTCGCACCGCAATTGCTCGCGCCGCACAGTGCGCCGGGCGCGTTCCCGGTGCTGAATCGGGCCTCGGTGCGCGCGGTACCCAAGGGCGTGGTCGGTGTCATCGCGCCGTGGAACTACCCGATGCTGCTGTCGGTCGGTGATTCGATTCCGGCGCTGCTGGCCGGAAATGCCGTGGTGGTCAAGCCCGACAGCCAGACCCCGTACTCCTCGCTGGCCAATGCCGAGCTCTTCGTGCGCGCAGGCCTGCCGCGCGATCTGTTCGCCGTGGTCCCCGGACCGGGCACGGTGGTCGGCACGGCCATCGTCGAGCAGTGCGACTACCTCATGTTCACCGGTTCCTCGGCCACCGGCCGCACCCTGGCCGAGCAGTGCGGCCGCCGCCTGATCGGCTTCTCCGCCGAGCTCGGCGGCAAGAACCCCATGATCGTGGCCCGCGGCGCGGACCTCGACAAGGCCGCCAAAGCCGCTGTGCGAGCCTGCTTCTCGAACGCGGGCCAGCTCTGCATCTCCATCGAGCGCATGTATGTCGAACGCGCCGTCGCCGACGAATTCACCACGAAGTTCGTGGCCGCCGTCAAAGCCGCCAAACTCGGTGCCGCCTACGACTTCTCGACCGACATCGGCAGCCTCATATCCGAATCCCAGCTCGAAACCGTCACCAAGCATGTGGCCGACGCGGTCTCCAAGGGCGCGAAGGTCCTCGCGGGCGGCAATCCCCGCCCCGACCTCGGCCCCCTCTTCTTCGAACCGACCGTCCTCTCCGACGTCACCGACGCCATGGAGTGTGGCCGCAACGAAACCTTCGGCCCGCTGGTCTCCATCTACCCGGTCGACTCGGTGGCCGAGGCGATCATCCGCGCCAACGACACCGAATACGGCCTCAACGCCAGCGTCTGGGCAAGCAGCAAAGCCGAAGGCGAGCGCATTGCCCAGCAATTGCACGCGGGCACAGTCAATATCGACGAGGGCTACGCTCCCGCCTGGGGCACCACCGGCGCACCGATGGGCGGCATGGGTATCTCCGGCGTCGGCCGCCGACACGGCCCCGACGGCCTCCTGAAGTTCACCGAACCCCAGGCCATCGTCGTCACCCGCTTCCTCAACCTCGACGCCCCGTCCTTCATCCCCCAGGACAAGTGGCCACCCTTCCTCATGACCCTGGCCCGCAGCTTCCGCTTCCTCCCCGGCCGCTGAGAATCCCGCCGATCGAGGACCCACCCCGGTCCTCGATCGGCAGCCATAGCGCTCATACGTCCCAGCGGTAGCCGATCAACGCGACAAGCATGTCCAGATCCGAACCCTCCAGTCGTCCCTCTAGAGTCGCATAGCGCTCACGCATCGGAGTGACCAGCTTGTAGGCGGCTACCACACGTCCGTCGGGCAAATCCATCGACAGCAGATTCAATTCCGTCAGTCGCTCAGCCCGGGGAATCACTTGGAACGCCGCGATGATCGGTCGTCTCGCCGCGAGCCAGTCGGGATCTGCGACAATCACCGAGAACTCCGGCCCCATCGGGGCGCGAACCGTCCAGATTTCCCCGCGATACCGTGGACCGTAGCCGGGCAGCGGCGGTGTGGTCACAGGTCGCTGTATCCATCCTCTTCGAAGGCCTTTTCGACGCTCAGGTCCGGCCCACCTGCGGCCGCTTCGGCAGCGGCGATGGCCTCGACATCCAATCGCAGCAGCTCTTGCCGGATGGCGCGAGCGACGAACTCGGACTGCTTGCCGTTCCCAGCCTGCTTCTTCACAGCGGCCAATAGGTCATCGGGAATCACGAACGTTGCCTTGCCCATATTGCCAATCGTATGGCGACTCGTATGGCCCCGTAAGTGTTCTGAGAGGACTGAGTGTTTTGCGATGGCGCGGCCGACCCGGAGAAACCGGCCGCGCCACCTTCCTTCATCCGGCCAGTTCGTTGCCGCGCAGCGGGGCGGGAGCCGCTTCCAACGCCGCTGCCTCGGCATCGGTGAACAAGCGTGACCGGATGACGAATCGGACTCCCTCGGGGGCCTCGAGGGAGAAACCACCGCCGCGACCGGGGACCACGTCGACGGTCAGATGGGTATGGCGCCAGTATTCGAACTGGTCGGCGCTCATCCAGAACGCCGTATCCGGGAAGACACGGCCGAGCAGCACATCGGCCACGCCGACCCGGAATTCGCCGAGCGGGTAACACATCGGGGAGCTGCCGTCGCAGCAGCCACCGGACTGATGGAACATCACCGGGCCGTGGTGGTCGATCAGGCGCTGCAGCATGTCCGTCGCGGCCTCGGTAATGGTCACCCGGGAAATGGGACCGGCTTTCATCACGCTCCTCGCAGACTCAGAAGAATCCCAGCTTCTTCGCCGAATAGGAGACGAGCAGATTCTTCGTCTGCTGGTAGTGGTCCAGCATCATGCGGCGGTTCTCACGGCCGATTCCGGACTTCTTGTAGCCACCGAACGCCGCGTGGGCCGGATAGGCGTGGAAGCAGTTGGTCCACACCCGGCCGGCCTGGATGGCCCGGCCCATCCGGTAGGCGGTGTTCCCGTCGCGGCTCCAGACGCCCGCGCCCAGACCGTAGAGGGTTTCATTGGCGATGGTGACCGCCTCGACCTCATTGTCGAAGCGGGTCACCGCCACCACCGGGCCGAAGATCTCCTCCTGGAAGATCCGCATGTCATTGCGGCCCGCGAAGATGGTCGGCTCGATGTAGTACCCATTGGGATATCCCTCGACCTTGCGCATCTCACCGCCGGTGAGCACCTGCGCGCCCTCTTTGCGGCCGATATCGATGTAGGACAGGATCTTTTCGTACTGGTCGTTACTGGCCTGCGCGCCGATCATGGTCGAATCGTCGAGCGGATTGCCACCCTTGATCGCCTTGGTGCGCTCGATGCAGCGCGCGAGGAATTCGTCGTAGATGGACGAATGGATCAGCGCCCGCGAGGGACAGGTGCAGACCTCGCCCTGATTGAGCGCGAACATCACGAAGCCCTCGACGGCCTTGTCCAGGAAGTCGTCATCGGCGGCCAGCACGTCGGGGAAGAAGATATTGGGGCTCTTGCCGCCCAGTTCCAGGGCGACCGGGATGATGTTCTCGCTGGCGTACTGCATGATCAGGCGGCCGGTGGTGGTCTCGCCGGTGAAGGCGACCTTGGCCACCCGCGGACTCGATGCCAGCGGCTTGCCCGCCTCCACGCCGAAACCGTTGACCACGTTCACGACTCCGGGCGGCAGCAGATCGGCGATGAGCTCGATGACCAGCAGCAGCGAGGCCGGGGTCTGCTCGGCGGGCTTGATGACCACGCAGTTGCCCGCGGCCAGCGCGGGGGCCAGCTTCCAGGCGGCCATGAGGATCGGGAAGTTCCATGGAATGATCTGGCCGACCACGCCCAGCGGCTCGTGGAAGTGGTATGCCACGGTGTCGGCGTCGATCTCGGAGATGAAGCCCTCCTGCGCGCGCACCACACCGGCGAAGTAGCGGAAGTGATCGACCGCCAAGGGTAGGTCGGCGGCGAGGGTTTCGCGGACCGGTTTGCCGTTCTCCCAGGTCTCGGCGACGGCCAGGCGTTCCAGATTCGCCTCGATCCGGTCGGCGATCTTGTTGAGGATATTGGCACGATCGGTCACCGACGTGGCACCCCATGCGTTCGCGGCCCGGTGTGCGGACTCGAGGGCGAGATCGATATCCGCGGCACCCGAACGCGCTACCTCACAGAAGGTTTCGCCGTCGATCGGCGAGGGATTGTCGAAGTATCTGCCCTCGATCGGCGCTTTCCACTCACCACCGATGAAGTTGTCATAGCGGCGGTTGAAGCTCACGATGCTGCCGTCGCTGCCGGGTTTGGCATAGATCATGGCGCGGCTCCCTGATCGCATATCTGCGGTGACGGGGGTCACTATGAACCGGCAAGGTTGGCGGGAAGTTGGCGTCGGGTTGGCGAAACGTTGCTGAGTCACTGACGCCGAAGGCGACGGCGCGACCTGCGGATTCCATTGCAAGACCAGACAATCCGGGCATGGGTTTGGGTCGGTCGGCACCGCATGTGGGCATGCACGCGGTGCCGTCATCGGGGTCCGCGCACCGGCCTCACGCGTGCAGCGCGGTGTGCAGCCGGGCGGTTGCCAGGGCACGGCGGCTGTCGCCGTGCGGGAGCAGCCGCAGGGCGTGCTCGTGGATCTCGATATCGTCGGGGCAGCGCTGACCGAAGCGCAGGGCGTGCTCGGGGTTGCCGTCGGCGAGCACGGCGGTGCGCAGGCAGACATCCAGGTACTCGCGCCACTGCGCGACGCCGGGGACATCCGAATCCGGCAGCAGCGGACCGCGATACAGGCGCACGGCCGTGGTCAGATCGCCCGCCTCGAGCGCGGCGAGCAGTTCGACCGCGTCGCAGGCCAGGGGTTCGGTGAGCATGTAGCGGCGGTCCGCGATCTGGCCGTCGGTGGCAGCACGCAGCCGGGAGACATCCGATTTCAGGGTGCTCGAGGACACCGACCGGTCTCCATATACGGCTTCGTGCAGACGATCCGGGGTGAAGCCCTCGGGCTCCAGCGCCAGCAGCGTCAGGATCTCGAGCTGGCGCGGACGCATCGGGACCTGCTTGCCCTGCTTGTACAGCCGTGGCACACCCAGCGATTCCAGCCGGGTGCGACCGGTGGGGCGGGTCTGTTCGGCGTGCACGCGGGCTTCGATGGCAGTCACCAGGGCGCGGACCGTTGTGAGGATGAGTGGATGTGAGCGATCCCAATAGGTGGATAGGTCCAGCACGCCGAGCTGGCGGCCGTCGGCGGCGCGAATCGGCGCGCAGTAGCAGACCCAGCCGTGCAGCGCCTCCACCAGATGCTCTGCGGCCCAGACCGATGCGGGCCGACCGCTGTGCAGCGAGAGCGCCACGCCGCTGGTGCCCATGTAGGGCTCGTCCCAGCAGCCGCCCGGGGCGAGATTGACCGATTCGGCCCGCCGCCGAACCGACCGGTCGCCACAGCTGAAGAGCACCGTCCCGGTGTCATCGGTCACCACCGCCACCATGCCCGAGTCCTCGGCCAGCGCCCGCAGCTCACCGGCCATCTCGGTGATCGGGGTGCGCAGCGGCGATTCGGCCCAGCGCGAACCCAATTCGTCGCGATCGGTGGCGGGCGCGACGGCACGGGCCGGGTCGACGGTGCGCAGCGAACGCTCCCAGGACTCCACGACCTCGTGGCGCAGCACCACCTCGGTGCTCATCGGCGCCTGTCCCGTGCCGGAGGTCCAGCGCGCCCACGCCTTCTCCAGCTCCGCACGGTGATGCCCAGGGGCGGGCAGCTGTGTCATGGCGCAAACTCCTCGCGGTGCGTCCGGACCGAGCGATATCCCATGATGGCGCGCGGTTCCGGTGCGCGGGCCGCATTCGCTGCAGTCCGTGCAGTAATTCATTCCGTGCGGCTTCGCAGCCTTCGCCGCCGGCCGGTCCCGCGCCCGTGCTGTGCCCTCGAACGGTTCCGGATTTCACTGGTAGACAAGAATCATGGTCCTCCCTTTCCGATCCGGCGTGAACCTGCCCGCGTCGGCTTCCCGTACCGAATGGATCCAGAACCGCCGCCGCGCCGAGGATCTCGGATTCGACCGGCTGAAGGGTGAATGAGCCGGGGTCGATTCAGCTGCCCGGGACGGCGTCGGGTGCGATGAACATGTAGCTCTTCTCCTCCACGCGCTGCTGGATCCGCCATTCGCCCGCCACCCGCGCGAAGGTGTCGTGATACCAGAGGCCGCAGAGCATCAGCCGGCGGGTGCCGTCGGCGGCGGTGACCAGCATGGGGTTGTGGCACATGGTGCGCGCGGTGGCGTGATCGCCGTCCACCCGGATGGAGGAGTTGCTGATCAGGTGTTGGAAGGCGGAGAAGTTGGGCATCACGGTGGCGAGGAACTTCTTGGTGGATTCCACGTCACCGGCCGGTCCGCCCATGGCGGTGTAGTCGATGTGGGCGTCGGGAGTGAAGATTTCGTCCAGCAACTCCCACTGGTGGGTGTCCACCGCATGGGAATAGCGGACCATGAGGTCAGCCCCATCCGCTACGAGCGGTCTCTGGAGACAGACGCAGCGAACGCTGCGTAAACATCTGTCCACCGTTCGGGGGGAACCTCAGTCCTCGATTTCCAGGCGGTCCGAAATCTCCTGCAGGGACAGCATGGTGCCTCCGAGTCTTGCCGAAACTGTTCGCGGACGGTGGGCCAGCGTACGGCGACCTGAGCATTGATCTTGCCGATTTCGAAAGATACGGGGATGCAATAGATCTCGTTCAGACCGGTCCGTCGATGCGGGGCCGGGGAACGGGGCGGAGGCAGCAACACCGCCGGAAACCGGTGCGGCACCGGACCGGCGGTGACCTCGGCCTAAGGTAAGCGGGTGCCCAGTCTGATGTTGGAGCGGGTGAGCCTCGGACACGGGGCCACGTCGGTGCTGGTCGAGGTCGATGCGACGTTCGGGGCCGGGCGCTGCACCGCGGTGGTCGGGCCGAGCGGGGCGGGGAAGACGACCTTGCTGCGGTTGTTGAACCGGTTCGAGGAGCCCGACAGCGGGCGGGTTTTGCTGGATCGAACACCGGTGGGGGAGTTGGATGTGCTGAGTTTGCGACGGCGGGTGGGACTGGTGCCACAGCGGCCGGTACTGCTCACCGACACGGTGGGCGAGGAAGTTCAGGTCGGGCGGTCCCTGGGGGCCGAACGGGTCGACGAGCTACTGGCGGCGGTGGGGCTGGCCGACGGGTTCGCGGCGCGGCGGTGCGCGGAGCTGTCCGGGGGTGAAGCGCAACGGGTTTGCCTGGCGCGGGCGCTGGCGGTGGAGCCGGAGGTGATGCTGCTGGACGAGCCGACCTCGGCCCTGGACGGGACCTCGGCGGTGGCGATCCGGGAGTTGATTCGCGCGCATGTGGGGGCGGGCGGCAGCGTGGTGCTGGTCAGCCATGATCCGGGGTTCGTCGCCGAGGTGGCGGATGAGGTGTGGACATTGGCGGGCGGGCGGCTCACCCGCGGTGCGGAAGCGGGGAACCAGGAATGACGCAGGGGTTTGCGGTTCCGGACTGGACCGGTGTCGGGGCATCGCTGCTGTTGGTGGCGCTGGCGGCGGTCATCGCCTATCGGCAGCAACTGCATCTGGCGCGGGAACTCGTGATCGCGGCGGCGCGGGCGGGGGTGCAGTTGGTCGCGGTGGGCGCGATCCTGCTGATCCTGTTCCGCCACACCGGGTTACCGGGTGCGCTCGGCTGGGTGGTCCTGATGATTCTGATTGCCGGGCAGGTGGCGGGGTGCCGGGGTGCGGGGCTGCCGCACGCCGTGCGGTCGGCGACCATCGGCGTGGCGTTCGGATCGTCCATCACCCTCGGATCCTTGCTCGTGCTGGGCATCATCTCGACCCAGGCGCGGGTGGTCGTTCCGGTGGGCGGGATGATCGTGTCCGCGGCCATGCAGTCGACCGGAATCGCACTGCGCCGCTTGGTCGAAGACGCGCGCCGGGGCCGCGACGCCGTGGAAGCGCGTCTGGCGCTGGGGCTTTCGGCGCACCGGTCGTTCCTGCCGAGCCAGCGGTCGGCGCTGCGGACGGCCATGATCCCCTCCATCGACTCGACCAAGGTGGTCGGCCTGATCACCCTGCCGGGCGCGATGACGGGATTGATTCTGGCGGGCGTGGATCCACTGACCGCCATCCGGTACCAGATCGTGGTGATGTACATGCTGCTCGCCGCAACCACTTTGGCGGCGCTGGCGGCCACCCGGGTGGCCGAGCGGACGCTCTTCGATGGGGCGCAACGGCTCGTGGCGCTGCCGGACTGAGGCCCGTCCGCCCCGCAGAATCCTAATGACTGAGATTTCAGATGCGAGTGCATACGTCTGAAATGCCGTTATCGTTACGATGTCCTCGATAAAATAGCTGGGGGGTAGGTAGTTTCGTATGGAAGCACTCGAATTCTTCATGCCGTTCGACACCGCGGGGCTCAACCCCTCGGAGCCGGAAGCGGAGGCGGGGATGTGGTCATGGTTGGAGGCTTTCGACCTGGTGCCCACCGAGCCGACCCGGCGGCGGATGGAACGCACCCGTCCGGCCCGAATGTACGCGCTCTGGTGCCCGCGCGCCGACGCCGCGGAATTGACGCTGCTCAGCCAGTACACGGCCTGGGCTTTCATAGTGGACGATCAGTTCGACATCGAGATCCCCGATCCCGGACGGTGTTTGTCGGCGATCACCGCCATCGAGTCCGTACTGGACAGTCCGTCAACACCTTCGGGGGTGTTGGCGGTCGCCTTCGCCGATCTCTGGAAGCGGCTGTGCAACGGGCGCTCCCGGGCCTGGCGCGAGAGCGTGCGCGGGGAGATCCGCGACTGGCTGTGGACCTACTACGCCGAGAGCGTCGGACGGCTCTCCGGGAATCTGCCCGACCTCGAGACCTATCGGGCTCATCGACGAGACGGGGTGGCGCTGTTCGTATTCCTGGACATCAGCGAACGCGCCGAGGGATTGGACCTGGCGGCCGCCGCGCGGCATCTGCCCGCCATGCGCTCGCTGCGCGAGGCCGCGGTCGAGCACATGGGACTGTTCAACGACGTGATGTCGGTCGCCTCCGACGAGGCCTCCGGCTATCTCTACAACTCGGTTCTGCTCGCGCAATATCACCACGGGCACAGTCGTGTTCAGGCTCGGCAACTGGTCAACGGCATGCTCTCGGACTGCGTCCAGCGCATGCTCGACGCGGTCGAGCGGCTGCCGACCGAAATCGACGATGCCGGACTCACCGGCACCGAGCGCACCGACGCCCTGGTCACCGCCAGGAACTACACCGTCTATGTGCGCGCGAACCACGATTACCACTATCAGGCGGCCCGCTATATGAGCGCACCCGTGGAGGCGCTCGAGCACGGCGTGCCGCTGACCTGAAGAAACGAAACCGACCGCTGTTGCCGAACTGGAATCCCCAGGCAACTCCCAGGTTTCGGGTTGTGATGGGACCATGAGCTTTCGTGTCCGAGAGAGCGGGGCCGAGTATGCGAGCGTCGAAACCGATCAGATTCACCGCCGGACAGCACACCGAGGGCAGACGCCGATGGGGACTGTCCCGTCCGGCGGCGGCCGCCCTCGCCGGGCATGACGAAATCCGCGTGCGCGCCGCCGAATCCATATCCCACCCGCCCGACGCGGCGACCGAGCGGCGGGCGCGGCGATTATTGGGCGAGGCCCGGGTCGCCATCGAACCGGTGCTGCGTTCCGCGATCGGCTCACTGGCCGAACCCCTGGATCGGATGGCCGGGTACCACTTCGGGAGGTGCGATCCCGAGGGTGTGGAAACCCAAGGGGCGCAGGGCAAAGCCTTGCGGCCCGCACTGACCTTTGCGGCCGCCGCGGCATGCGGGGGCAGTGTTTCGGAGTCGGTGCACGCGGCGGCCGCGGTCGAACTGCTGCACAACTTCTCGCTGGTGCACGACGACGTCATGGACACCTCGCCAACTCGCCACGGCCGCCCGACGGTCTGGCGGGTCTGGGGCGAGACCAATGCGACGCTGCTCGGTGACGCCTTACAGGCCATCGCTCTCGGCGTGCTGTGTGACGGCGCGCCGGAAGCAGTGTCCTCCGAGGCGGTGATCCGGCTGGCTCGCACCACGGTGACACTGTGCCGGGGCCAGTACGAGGACTGTGCGTTCGAGACCCGCCCAGCCGTCAGCGTCGACGAGTACCTGTCCATGGCCGCGGGGAAAACGGGTGCGCTGCTGGGCTGCGCCTGCGCACTCGGCGCGCTGTGCGCGGGGGCCGATCACCGGATCGTGTCCGCCATGCACACGTTCGGCACCGAACTGGGTCTGGTCTTCCAGCTCGTCGACGACTTCATCGACATCTGGGGCGATCCGGAGATCACCGGAAAACCAGCCCACAGTGATCTGATCCATCGCAAACAGTCGTTTCCGGTCGTGTGTGCCCTCGAATCCGACACATCCGCCGGACGGGATCTGGCCCGGCTCTACCACTCTCGCCACCCGATGACCGCGGCTCGGGCGGCGCGGGCGGCAGACCTGGTCGAACAGGCGGGTGGCCGTCAGCGCACGCTGCGCCGTGCGGCGGGGGCGCTCGATGCGGCCTTCACGGCCCTGCCCGCCGAACTGGCCTCCGATGATCTGACGGCGCTGGCACAGCTGGTGGTTCATCGCGATCGCTGAACGGCGGGCCGAAAAGAAAAGTACCTGTAACCGACGGTTACAGGTACTTTGGCTTTGAGCAATAACTTTTGAGTTAGTCAGACTGTATCAGAGCCTGCGGATGCGTGCCATCCAGGCGGCGACGTCCACCAGGCCGGTAGGGGATACCGCGAGGCCGGTCGCCTGATCGGCCACGACGGCGGTGACGCGGCTGCGGTAGCGGGTGGGTTCGAGGCGCTCCAATTGCCAACCCGCGCCGAAAGATTCGCGGATCACGGTGTTACTGATGCGGGGGCCGAAGCCGGGTTCGGTGTCGGACAGGGCCAACAGGTGGACGCCACTGCCGGGCTTGCAGACCTGGTGCAGGCTCCGGAGGTAGGTGGCGCGGGATTCGGGGACGGTGCCGAAGACATGGAAGAGGGCACTGTCGACAACGGTGTGGTAGGCCGCTGCGAAGTCGGGGAGGTCGCCGAGGGTGAGGGCGTCTGCGACCTCAAAGCGGACGTCGGGGACGTTGTGGGCTTCGGCGTTGGCGCGGGCGTGGTCGATGGCGCTGGGGGAGAAGTCGATGCCGAGCACGTCGTAGCCGAGGCGGGTCAGCAGGATGGTGTGTTCGCCGGTGCCGCAGCCGGGTTCCAGGACGCGGCCCTGGATCTCGCCGGCACGTTCGAGTGCGACTATGGCGGGCTGGGGTTCGCCGATGACCCAGGGGGCGGTGTCCTCGTCGTAGACGGTGTTCCAGGTTTCTACCGGTCTGGTCACGGTTCCACTGTGCAACCTCGAGTTCACTCGAGGTCAATCCCCCGATAGGCGTCAACCGGGGGCGGCGAAGCATTGACAATGTGGGGATGCCCAAGCCTTGTCTGTTGTTGCAGCTGCGACCCGAGCAAGCGGCCTCCGATCAGGAATACGAGGCGATTCTGGACGCGGGTGGACTCGCCGGATCGGATCTGGTGCGCGTGGAGATGAATCGCGGGATGCCGGATGTGTCGCTCGACGACTATTGGGGGATCATTGTCGGCGGTGGGCCCAGCAACCTCAGCTATCCCGAGGACAAGAAGTACGATTACCAGAGGGCATTCGAGCCCAAGTTGAAGAAGTTGGTCATCGAGGTGGTCCGGCGGGACTTTCCGTATCTGGGGGCTTGCTACGGGTTGAGCATGCTGGCCGATGCGCTAGGCGGGCGGGTGAGTACCGAGCTGTATGCCGAGACCGCTGGCGCGACGACTATCGAACTCACCGATGGAGCCGTGAAAGACCCTCTGTTGCAGGGTCTTCCGGAGTCGTTTCGGGCATTCGTGGGGCACAAGGAGTCGTGTCAGGAAGTGCCGCCGGGGGCTGTTCTCCTGGGGACTTCGGCAGGGTGTCCGGTGCAGGCCGTGCGGGTTGGGGACCACGTGTACGCAACCCAGTTCCATCCTGAGCTCGATGGGGCGGGATTGGAGTTGCGCATCGAAATCTATCGGCACGAAGGGTATTTCGATCCCAGCGAAGCCGAGGCGCTCACCGAACTCGGGCACCGCGAACATATCACTGTGCCGCAGGAGATTCTGCGGCGGTTTGTCGGCCGGTATCGGGTTTAGACCGCTCAAAGACCGAAGACCCAAAAGACGAAAAGACAAGGACGCCTGGATGAGGGAGAGGGGGTGGCTGGG
>NZ_BJWY01000147.1 GCF_007990715.1 Nocardia seriolae NBRC 15557
GGCTTCGACCAGACCGACGGTCAGGAAGAAGTTGACGCGCAGGCGGCCTTCCGCCTCCGGCTGCCGGGTGACGCCATTGATCAACGCGGCACCGGCCAGACCGTCACCGATGCCCGCGCCGATGGCACCGCCCGCCAGGATGATGCCGCCGCCGATGAGAGCGCCCTGGACGATACTCGCGGTTGCTGGGTCTGCCATTGTTCACTTCCTTTTGCAAAATGGTTGCAACACAGAACGGCTGGGGCCGCTCAGTGGTGTTCACTCTCCAGCGACATCGACTGGCTGAAGTAGAGGATGGTCAGCAGGGCGAAGATGAATGCCTGAATGGCTCCGACGAACAGGTCGAAGATCTTCCAGATGGCATTCGGACCCCAGCTGATCCAGAAGGGGAACAACGTGATCACCGAAACCATGACGCCGCCCGCGAACATGTTGCCGAAAAGTCGCAACGACAGCGACAACGGTTTGGCGATTTCCTCGACCACATTGATCAAAACCATGGGCCCCCAACCGGTGTGACCCTTGAGTAACTGTTTCACGTGCCCGCCCGGGCCGCGCCGGTAGGCGCCGGCGGCGTGATAAAGCAGGAATACGAACAGCGCCAGCGAGAGCGTGAAGTTGAAATCCGACGCCGGCGGCGCGATCAATTCCCCCGAACCGTACTGAACGGGCAAGACCGACAACCAGTTCGACAGCAGGATGAAGGTGAACAGCGTGACCGCCAGCGGCAGCACGAACGGCGCGATCTTCATGCCGATCGCCGTCTCCACCTGATTGCGCATCTGGACGGTGACGGCCTCGAAGAACAGCTGCACGCCGTTGGGCACCCCGGAGGTGATCTTCATCCGCAGGTAGAAGTCCAGCCCCAGCACGATCTGCGCGGCCACCCCGGTGGACACGATGGTGTCCACATTGAAGGTCAGGCCCCACAGCTGCGCCTGGGCGTGCTCGCCCACGTGGATCTTGGACTCCCCCGAGGATTCCTCGGCGGCCAGTATCGGCGCCGACAGATGGGCGAGAGAAGCAACGAGGATGCTCATGATTGCTGTCGAAGCCCTTTCACCTCGGGCAGAGCGGTGTGCAGTACCAGGACCAACTGAAAGAGCGCCAGCCCGAAGAAGATTCCGACGCCGTAGGGCCGGGTCAGGAATGCCACCAGAATCGACAACCCGGTCAGAATGAGCAGGCGCGACGCCGAGGACAGTGCGAGCTTTTGTTTGCTGGGTGTTTCCGAGTCCGTGATTCGGACAATCGACATCCAGGTGAGCCGGGCATTAGCCCAGCCGAGTGCCAGACCGGACGCCATGAAGACGCCCAGCAACAATCGATCTAACGCCCCTGCGACCATCAATGCCAGTATGCCGAAAGCGATTGCAATAGCAGTCGCTCTGCGCATCCGGAGCCTGTTGAGGTCCAATACGACACCGCCTCGCCGTCATCCCACCTCGTAGTGGGGCCGTGCATGATCAATAGCATACACAGCCCAACCTCGTTGCGGGCCAGTATTTTTGATCTTCAAATTGTTGATCTTGAAATTCTGAAACGCCTTTCAGCGAACTTTCCGCCACTTTATTCGGACGTCAGTGCTGCACAGCCTTTTCCGCTCCGGTGCCGGTCAGCGACCGCACTTGCATCTCCGCATACTTGATGCCGTCCCGCTCCTTCGAAAGCACGGTCCCCAGCCAGCCCAGAGCGAACGAAACCGGGATGGACACGAGCCCGGGGTTCGACAGTGGGAAGACGTGGAAGTCATGGGATTTGATCATGGCGGAGGGTGAGCCGGAGACGGCCGGTGAGAACACGATCAGGACGATCGTGACGGCGAGGCCGCCGTAGATGCTCCATAGTGCACCGGCGGTGTTGAAGCGCCGCCAGAAGAGCGAATACAAAATGGTCGGTAGGTTTGCCGAGGCTGCCACCGCGAATGCCAGGGCCACAAGGAATGCCACGTTCTGGTTCTTTGCCAGGATGCCGCCGACGCTGGCCAGGGCGCCGATCACCACCGCGGTGATGCGCGCGACCCACACCTCGCTGTCCCGGTTGTCCAGCCGACCGCCGTCCTCACGCACCTTGCCGCGCTTGATCACATTGGCGTACACGTCGTGCGCGAAGGACGCCGAGGCGGTGATGGTCAGGCCCGCGACCACCGCCAGGATCGTCGCGATCGCCACGGCCGCAACGAATCCCAGCAGGATCGGGCCGCCCAGTTCCAGGGCCAGCAGCGGCGCGGCCGCGTTCTCCTTGCCCGGGGCCTTGGCGATCCTCTCCGGCCCGACCAGCGCGCCCGCGCCGTAGCCGAGCACGAGGGTGAACAGATAGAAGACACCGATCAGCCCGATCGCCCACACCACCGACCGGCGCGCGTCCTTGGCGGTCGGCACGGTGTAGAACCGCATCAGCACATGGGGCAGGCCCGCGGTGCCGAGCACGAGAGCCAGTGCGAGGGAAAGGAAGTCGATCTTGCTGGTGTCGGTTTTGCCGTACTTGAAGCCCGGCTCGAGCAGCTTCGCGCCGGTCTTGCCGCCATGGTTCACCGCGTCGGCCAGCACATTCGACAGGTTGAAGTCGTAGCGCCCCAGCACCCACACCGTCATGGCCGCGGCCGCCGCGATCAGCAGCACCGCCTTCACGATCTGCACCCAGGCGGTGCCCTTCATACCGCCGACGAGCACGTAGACGATCATGATCGCGCCGACGATGGCGATCACGAGATTCTGCCCCGCCGAACTGGATACGCCCAGCAGCAGCGCGATCAGCACACCCGCGCCCGCCATCTGCGCGAGCAGATAGAACAGGCTCACCGCCAGCGTCGAGGTGGCCGCCGCGGCCCGCACCGGCCGCTGCCGCATGCGGAAGGCCAGCACGTCCCCGAGCGTGAATTGCCCGTATTGCGCAGTAATTCGGCGACCAGCAGCAGCGCCACCAGCCAGGCCACCAGGAATCCGATGGAGTAGAGGAACCCGTCGTAGCCGTACACGGCGATGGCCCCGGCGATGCCGAGGAAGCTGGCCGCGGACAGGTAGTCGCCGGAGATGGCGATCCCGTTCTGCACCCCGGAGAAGGCCCGCCCGGCCGCGTAATAGTCGGCGGCCGTGCGGTTGTCGCAGCTGGCCCACACCACGATGCCGAGCGTGATGACGACGAAGATCGCGAAGATGGTGATATTGAGCCCGGGCCGACTGCCTTCGACAGCGGCCGCCAGATACGCGTTCATTGCGCCTCTCCTTCCAGTGCGGCGCGGATCCGCTCGGCCATCGGGTCCAGGGTCCGGTCGGCGTAGCGCACGTACAGGCCGGTGATGACGAAGGTCGAAAGGAACTGCAGCAGGCCGAAGACGAGGCCGACGGTAATGTTCCCGGCCACCTGCTGGGATATGAAGTGGTGCGCGTAGTCGGCCAGCAGCACATACAGCGCGTACCAGGCCAGGAACAGGGCGGTCATCGGGAAGACGAAGCGCCGGAAGCGGGAACGCAGGCGCTGGAACTCGGGGCTGTCGTAGACCTCGGTCCAGTCGGGTGACGGTCCGCCGGTTTGGGTTTCAGTTGTCAACTGCGACACCTCCTGGTGATCCAGGTCACGGTAGCAACCGGGGACACCCCGGGCGGGCCGAATAACCGCAGGTGAAATGCCAGATTCGTCGATCGATGCGGCCGAGATACCGGTAGGCGTGGACCAGCAACCAACCGGTTTCCCCGCGATCCCGCTCCGCGAACCGGGCCCGGTACCGAAGTCCATCCGGCCGCGATGGCAGAGTTCCCAGCTATGCCGACGAATCGCTCCGTCGTTCCGCGCTTGACGACCAACACCTCGTCCCTGCTCGCCGACCTCGCGCCCGACCTACGCGCGGCGCTGACCCGCGTCCGCTACGACGCGGACGCCCTCCTCGAGGCGCTCGGCGATGCCGCCCACGCCGCCCTCGGCCGCGGCGAGCCCGTCCCCGTCCGCCGCGCCGCCGCCGACCTCGGCGAGCTCGGCACCCTGGTGCGCCTGCTGCTGCTCGGCGACCCGATCACCGAAGCCGAAGCGGCAGCGGCGCTTTCACCGGTGTCCATCGAACGTGCAGTGGCCGCCGGGCTTTTGGAGCACGACGGCAGCGAGGTCCGCGCGGCCTTGGACCTGCGGCCGCTAGACCTGGGCGCGGGCACCCGCTGGGTGCTCTCGGACCTCGACGACTCCATGCGCCGCCGCAGCCTCGACACCGATCACGTGCTCGGCGTCGGCCAGGCCTCGCTGTCGCTGCTGCGCGCCACCCCGACCGAGAAGGTCGGCACCGTCCTGGACCTCGGCACCGGCTGCGGCGTGCAGGCCCTGCAGGCGGCCGCCTACGGCCACCGGGTCACCGGCACCGATCTCAACGAGCGCGCCCTGTGGCTGGCCGAGGCCACCGCCGCCCTCAACGGCCTGGATATCGAACTGCTGCAGGGTTCCTGGTTCGAGCCGGTCGCGGGCCGCCGCTTCGATCAGGTGGTGGCCAATCCCCCGTTCGTCGTGGGCCCGGCCCGGGTCGAGCACACCTACCGGGACTCCGGCCTGGCCCTCGACGGGGCCAGCGAACTGGTCATCTCCGGAATCCCGGACATGTTGAATCCGGGCGGCACCGCGGCATTACTCGCCTCCTGGGTCCATATCGCGGGCCAGGACTGGCGCAGCCGCGTCGCGAGCTGGCTGCCCGATCACGGCATCGACGCCTGGATCGTGCAGCGCGACATCGCCGATCCCGCCCTCTATGTCGGAACCTGGCTGCGCGACGCCGGATTGGACCCGCGCGAGGGCGCCGCCCAGGCGCGCGCCGAACGCTGGCTGGACGCCTTCCGCGAGGCCGAGGTCGAGGGCATCGGATTCGGCTTCGTCTACCTGCGCGCCATCGACGGCCCGACCGAACTGCTCGCCGAGGACCTGACCCACGGCTTCGACGACCCGCTGGGCCCGGAGGCGCTGGCCTACTTCGAGCGCTCGGCCTGGTTGCGTGCCGCGGCCGCCGACCCGGACCTCATCCTCGACTCCCGCTACGAGATCGATCCGGCCACCGCTCTCGAACGCGTCTATCTGCCCGGCGATGAGGGCTGGGACCAGCGGGTGGCCCGGCTGCACCGCGGCGACGGCCCGCGCTGGCAGCACGAGGTCGACGACACCACCGCGGCATTGCTGGCCGGCATGCGCCCCGACGGCCTGCCGCTGCGCGAACTCATCGACCTGCTGGCCTTCGGCGACACCGGCGAGGCCGCCACCCCCGAATTCGAGACCGCGGCCATGACCGTGGTGGCCGGTCTGGTTCGCCACGGCCTGATCCACCCGCGCTAGCCCGGCCCCCGGAAACCGCCCCTGAGCGGCGGTGAGGTCAGTCACGATCGCATGTCGCCCGCATATCGATGCGGCACGAGCCGGGAATGCGGGCAGCCCGCGCACCGCTTTCTTTTGTGCTCGAACCCTGACGCCCGGGTAAGTCCCATACACAGCTGGTCCGCACGTATTCGCTTGTCGCGTCAGGAAGTTCGAGCCCGGCGGTGGCAACCACCCGGACACCGAGGGCCGTCCGCCGGGGAGCGCGAGTTCCGAATAATACGCGCTTCTCAGGAACTTCTCAGACGTGCGCCGTAAAAACCGCAGCTCAGGTGCGGTTTACCGGCTTCGGTGCGGGGAACTTTCCTGATGTCGGGTCCGTTGAACGGAGCGAGACACCACCGACAGGAGGCAAGTCATGACAAGCCCCGCCACCACTGACGTGCGCACCAGCGAACAAGACCTCGACGCCCAGAGCCCCGCCGCCGACCTGGTACGCGTGTACCTGAACGGGATCGGCAAGACGGCGCTGCTCACGGCTGCCGACGAGGTCGAGCTGGCCAAGCGCATCGAGGCGGGCCTCTACGCTCAGCACCTGCTGGAGACGAGCAAACGCCTGTCCGCCCCGAAGAATAAGGATCTGGCGATCCTGGTTCGCGAGGGTCAGGCCGCCCGCCAGCACCTGCTGGAAGCCAACCTCCGCCTCGTGGTCTCCCTCGCCAAGCGTTACACCGGTCGCGGCATGCCGCTGCTGGACCTGATCCAGGAGGGCAACCTGGGTCTGATCCGCGCCATGGAGAAGTTCGATTACACCAAGGGCTTCAAGTTCTCGACCTACGCGACATGGTGGATCCGTCAGGCCATCACCCGCGGCATGGCCGATCAGTCCCGCACCATCCGCCTCCCCGTCCACCTGGTCGAGCAGGTGAACAAGCTGGCCCGCATCAAGCGCGAACTGCACCAGCAGCTCGGCCGCGAGGCCACCGACGCGGAACTCTCGCGCGAGTCCGGCATCCCGGTCGACAAGATCGCCGATCTGCTCGACCACAGCCGCGACCCGGTATCGCTGGACATGCCGGTCGGCAATGACGAAGAGGCCCCGCTGGGCGACTTCATCGAGGACTCCGAGGCCACCTCCGCCGAGAGCGCCGTGATCGCCGGGCTGCTGCACCGCGATGTCCGCACCGTCCTGGCCACCCTGGACGAGCGCGAACAGCAGGTCATCCGCCTGCGCTACGGCCTCGACGACGGCCAGCCGCGCACTCTCGACCAGATCGGCAAGCTCTTCGGCCTGTCCCGCGAGCGCGTCCGCCAGATCGAGCGCGAGGTCATGTCCAAGCTCCGCAAGGGTGAGCGCGCCGACCGGTTGCGCGCCTACGCCAGCTAGTCACCCCGGTGGAGCCGGACCCCCTGCACGGCTCCACCCCCAACGTCGGGCCATCTTCGAGGCGCTGGCCCGATTCCGCCGACCGGCTCACCGCCCGTACGTCCCCCTCCGGGCCTGAGTCGGTCGGCGTTTTTGTGCACGGGATCGCGCGATTTGCGTGGTATGCCTGCCCTTTCGTGCCACCGACACGCGGGCGCGAGTGAAGTTGCGCGCCAGTAGCTCTCGGGAGTGGGACTCTGGCGCACGTGACCGATTCGCTGACGATGATTGCCATCGACACCCTGTCGCAGTTGGTGAACTCCTACGCCAGCGAGGTCGCCGGGACTTCGCTACCGCCGGT
This sequence comes from Nocardia seriolae NBRC 15557, assembly GCF_007990715.1. Taxonomy (GTDB): domain Bacteria; phylum Actinomycetota; class Actinomycetes; order Mycobacteriales; family Mycobacteriaceae; genus Nocardia; species Nocardia seriolae. Next base: position 7,008 of record NZ_BJWY01000147.1, read on the forward strand.
GAGCTGGATGTGGGACTGCCGGGCCCGCCTGGACGCGACCGGCACCGACGCCGAATTCTGCGGCACCGTCCACCCCGACCTCCCCGCCGCCGAATCCAACACCCAACTCCTCACCTGGGCCCGCGCCCTCACCCTCACCGACGCCACCGACGACCGCGACATCTCCGCCGGCCGCCGCGTCTTCACCGGTCACCTCGGCGCCTCCCGCATCCGCCTGACCGCCGTGGTCGAATCCGTCTATCCCGCAACCGAAACCCAACCCCTCCCCGCCCTGATCTAACCGACCGACCGGAATTCCAGCGGTCACGGTCGGTTCGGTATACGGATCAACGACTGACAAGGGGTGGGGGCGGGGATGTCGCCACGGAAGTAGGCGGTGGGCGGGACACCCATGAGGGAGCGGAAATCCGCCGTCAGGTGCGACTGGTCGTAGAAGCCGCCGGCCGCTGCCAGGTGCGACCAGGGGGTGTTGCCCGCGGTGGCGAGGACCTGGCGGATTCGGGTGATGCGGGCGTAATGCTGGGACGAGACACCGATTCCGGCGGTGAACAGGTTGCGGAGCTGTCGTTCGCTGACGGCGAGGGTGGCGGCCAGGTCGGTGATGGGGCGGCGGTGTCCATGGCGGCGACCGCCGTGCCGAGCAGACGACAGTGGGCGCGGCGGGTGGGGTCCTCGGAGAGGCGTTTCGGCAGTTCCGATTCCAGGAATGCCACGATGTCGTCGGAGGCCAGTTCGGTCAGGGCAGCGGCGAGATCGGCGGCGGTGCCGGGCAAGTCGGCGAGCATGGTGACGCGGTTGGTGAGGTCGGCGGCAAGCAGGCCGAGTAGGGGCTGGGCAGCGCCGGGGGCCAGGCGGATTCGGGTGCAACCGGCCGGTTTGCTCGGATTGGCGTAGCTGGCGCGGGTGCGCGGGCCCACGACCAGGGCGTCTCGGCGGCCGGATTCCTCGGTGCGCAGCACGATCGTGGTGACCGCCTGCGGCACGTGGGTGAAGGCCCGCTCGGCGGGGCGGACCGTCGGGATGTGCGCGATCTCGGTGATCCACGGGCGCAGCGAATCCGGTGGATCGAGGCGGTCCTCGAGGTCGTCGGCGGTGACCACGGAGGCCGGGAGTTGCGCGATGCTCACCCGGTCGACTCTAGGCGGTTTCGTGGGCCGCGGTCGTGCCGGTTTTTCCTATCGCCGCAGGATGCGGGCTCGGCAGGCTGGTGAGCATGATCGTTATCACCGGTGCCACGGGCACCATCGGCAGTGAAGTCGTCCGGCTGTTGACCGAGCGGGGTGTGAAAGTTCGTGCGGTGACCCGGGATCCGGAACGGGCGAGGCTGCCCGCCGAGGTCGAGGTGGTGCGCGGCGACTACACCGACGCCGCATCCATGGCCGCCGCGTTCGACGGCGCGGAGGCGGCATTCCTGGTCGGGCTGCTCGGCCCCGACTATGTCGAGTTGGATCGGGCGCTGGTCGCCACGGCTCGCGCGGCCGGGGTGCGGCGGCTGGTGAAGCTGTCCGCCATCGGCGCCGGCGATCCGGAACTGGGGCGGGTGGGCACCTGGCATCTGCCCGGCGAGCAGGCGGTGCGCGAAAGCGGAGTGGCCTGGACGATCCTGCGGCCCAGCAGTTTCGCGTCGAACACGCTCAGCTGGGCGGCCATGCTGGGGGCGGGGCAGCCCGGTGCCGAATATGACCGGAACCGCCGGGCAGGGCGTGGTCGATCCGCGCGATGTCTCCGAGGTCGCGGTGGCGGCGCTGCAGTCGGAGGCGCACGCCGGGCAGGTGTACACCCTCACCGGCCCCGAGGTCGTGAGCACCCATGACCAGGGCGGCGGCACTGGCCGCCGCGCTCGGTGTCGAGGTCGGTGTCGCCGAGGTGTCCGAGGCGCAGGCGCGCGAATTCATGCTCGGCGCAGGCATGTCCGAGGAATTCGCCGACGGCGCGCTCGCCGGGCAGGCCTTTGTGCGGGCGGGCGGCGACGAGGGCGTGACCGGCGATCTCGAACGGGCGCTGGGCCGCACCCCGCGGTCCTACGCCGACTGGGTGCGCGACCACGCGGCCGCCTTCACCGCCGACCCGGCCGAAACAACTGATCGCTAATCGTCGCGAGACTCCGGGCCGGGCTGTGCCGCTTCCGCGAGCGCCTTGAGGCGGTACACGGAGCGGTACAGCCCGTCCAGTGCGAGATTGTCGCGGGGGCGGCCGAGCGGGCCGGACAGGCGCAGCAGCTTCGAAAGCGGTGCGGTGTGGGGCCATTCGCGGTATTCGGTGACGAGTGTGCCGCCCTCGACGGGCTCGAGCAGATAGCCCCAGCTGGTGCCGATGAGATGGACCCGGAATTCGAAATGCCGGGGCGCGTCGGCGATGGTGACCTCACACGGGGTGGCCCACGGGATCGGGCCGATGCGGTTGAAGCCGACGAACCAGGCGCCGGGGGTCGGTTCGCGGACCGGGCTCAGCCATTGCGCGCCGACATTTTCCGGACTCCACCGCTTCATCTGGTTGATATCGGAGACGAGGTCCCACAGCTGCCGGGGCGGGGCGGCGATGAACAACGTGAGCTCGTCGCGGACTCCGGTGGCGGTCGTGGTGTGCACGAGCTCGGCCGGACGTCGGGTCAGACGGGACAACATGGGACCACCTTGTTCGACGGACTGTCTCAGACGATATGCCCGCCGGATGGTCCGGTCAATCGGTCAGACCGGCGATCACGGTTTCCAGGTTGTCGAGCATGCCCTCCCAACCGCCGCGACGAGTTCCAGTACCTCGCCGCGGATCTCGCCGGAGAAGTTCCGCCCCGGAATGGCACGGGTCTTCATCTCGAAGACATTGCCCACCACCGGCTCGAAGCCGATGGGCCGCATCATCCACTGCCCCATGAGTTCCGGGGTGGTCAGCGCCCGCCACATGTATTTTTAGCCCGAGTTGCGCAGCGCGGTGGCCAGGCCGTTCATGGTGAGCAGGATGCCGCGCTCGACGAGTTCGGAGGTGTCGCCCGCGCGGCGGCGGCGTAGCAGCTCGACCTGGAGCTGGTTCAGCGGCTCCAGGTACGGGAAGCGGTTGTGGATGGACTCGGCCAGGGCCGGGTTGTCGGCGAGCAGTTCCTCGGTGCCGGTGATGGCGACGTGCATGCGCACGGTGCGCGAGTACTCGTCGCAGATCATGCCGAAGACCTTGTCGCGCAACGCCCGGTCCGGGACCAGGTCGGCGTAGGCGGCGGCGATGTCCATGTCCGCCTTGGCCATCACCTGGGCCAGGTTCGAGAGCACCGTGCGGAAGAACGGCCAGCGGCGGTAGAGATCCGACAGCGTGGCCAGCCGCGCCGGGTCGTCACCGATCCACTGCTCGACCGCGGTGCCGGTGCCGTACCAGCCCGGCAGCATGACTCGGGACTGACTCCAGGCCATGACCCACGGGATGGCGCGCAGGTCGTAGACGGAGCTGGTGGGTTTGCGCGAGGCCGGGCGGCTGCCCAGATTCAGGTCGGCCACCTCGGCGATGGGGGTGGAGGCACGGAAGTAGTCGACGAAACCGGGCGTCTCGTGCACCAGCTTCGAGTAGGCCGCGCGAGCCGATTCGGCCAGCTCGTCCAGCATTTCGTAGGCGGGCTCGGCATCGGAGCCCAGGCCCTCGACATCGAGCAGGGTGGACTCCAGGGTGCCCGCGACCAGCGCCTCCAGATTGCGGTAGGCGGTGCTCGGGTCGGCGTACTTGGTGGAGATGACCTCGCCCTGCTCGGTCAGTCGCAGCGCGCCGCGCACCGCGCCGGCGGGCTGGGCCAGGATGGCGTCGTAGCTGCGGCCACCGCCGCGACCCACGGTGCCGCCGCGACCGTGGAAGAGCCGCAATCGGATTCCGGTCTTGCGGGCCACGTCCACCAGGTTCAGCTCGGCGCGATACAGCGCCCAGTTGGCGGCCAGATACCCGCCGTCCTTGTTGGAGTCGGAGTAGCCCAGCATGACCTCCTGCTGCCCGCCGCGCGCGGCCACCAGCCGCTGATAGGCGGGCACTTCCAGCGCGGCGGAAAGGATCTCGGCCCCGGCACGCAGGTCGTCGATGGTCTCGAACAGCGGCACCACCCCGACCGGGCTGGACGGCGGGGTCTGCGCGTCGCCCGGATCGAGAATGCCCGCCTCCTTCAGCAGCAGTGCGGCTTCGAGCATGTCGCTGACCGAGGTGCACATGCTGATGATGTAGTTGGGCACGGTGGCCGGGCCCAGGTCGTCGAGCGCGGTCTTGGCCGCACGCACCACCGCGAGTTCCTTGGCGGCCAGCTCGCTGAGCCGGGCGGTGGGGCCGACCAGCGGTCGGCGCGCGGTCAGTTCGGCCGACAGCAGCTCGACCCGCGCGGCCTCGTCCAGTGACGCGTAGTCGGAATGCACTCCGGCCCAGGCGAACAGCTCGGCCACCACCTGCTCGTGGGTTTCGGAGTTCTGGCGCATGTCCAGGCCCTGGAGGTGGAAGCCGAAGGTCTCCACGGCGGCGCGCAGCGCGGCCAGCCGATCGTCGGCCAGCAGTCCGTCGCCGGAGGCGCGCATGGAAGCGTCGACGGTGTTCAGATCGGCCAGCAGCTGGTCGGGTCCGGCGTAGGGCTGGGCGCCGACATCGATTCCGTCGGCGGGGATCTCACCCAGCGACCGGCAGGCCGTGGCGCTGAGCCGGGCTCGGATCCCGCGGATGGCGCGGCGGTAGGGCTCGTCGGCACGCTGGGGCGAATCGTCGTATCCCGCATCGGCGATGGCCGCGAGCTCGGGTGTCACCGGCACCAGCCGCGCCGACTGCGACAGCGTCTTCTCCAGCTCCACCAGGGATTTCAGGTAGCGGTCGAAGGCCATCGCACCGGCGCGGTGGGTGGCGCGGTGCACCACCTCGGCGGTGACGAACGGGTTGCCGTCGCGATCGCCGCCGATCCAGGAACCCGGACGCAGGATCGGACGGCTCAGCAGTTCGTGCCCGGGCCAGCGCGAGCGCAGCGCCGCGCGCACCTGATCGTTGATGCGCGGGATGACATCGAACAGCGTCAGGTCGTAGTAGCGCAGCCCGACCTCGATCTCGTCCTGAATCCGCAAGCGCGCCAGCCGGATCAGCGCGGCCCGCCACAGTTGCAGCACCTGCCGCCGGATATCGACCTCGAGCTCGGCGAACTCCGGCTCGTAGCGGTTGTAGCGCTGCCGCTGCCGCATCAGCTCGGTGATCCGGCCCTGCACATCGAAGATGGTGCGCCGGCGCGTCTCGGTCGGGTGCGCGGTGATGACCGGTGACACCAGGGCGTCGGCGAGCAGATCGGCCACCGCGTCCCCGGCCGGGCCGGTGGCGTCGAGCTTGCGATAGGTGGCGGCCAGGCTGGATTCCTGCGGCGGCTCCCCCGCCGCCACGTGCACCGCGCGCCGCCGATCGCGCTGCAGGTCCTCGGACAGATTGGCCAGCAACAGGAAGTGGCTGAAGGCGCGGATCACCGGGAGGGCGGTGCGGATGTCGACATCGCGCAGCATGTCGGCCACCGCGCTGCGCTCCACCTCGGAGCGGCGAATCCGGAAGGCCTCCACCCGGACCCGCTCGATCAGGTCGAAGATGTCCGCGCCCTCGTGATCGCGAATGGTGTCGCCGAGGCTCCCGCCGAGGAACCGGATATCGTCGCGCAGTGGCGCGGTGGCCGTCTCGATCCTGTTTTCCTGCACTACGTTCACCTCTCCGAAGCGTTCGCTTCTGTCCTGTCGCCCGGCCGAATGTGACGGCCGCTCAACCCATTCGGCGCGGGCCGACGTCGAACCGGTTGGGTTCCGGCCCGATCCGCACCCGTCCGTACAGCACCGCCGCGCCTTCGGGCGAGGCCAGCACCGGTTCGCACTGCAACTCCCGCACCTCGGGCAGGTCGTCGCAGAGCGCCGAGATCCGTTGCGCCAGTTCGGCCAGCGCGCCCTTGTCCACCGGCTTGCCGATATCGCGGCCGCCCACCGTGCCCGACAGCAGCGGGGCCGCGCGCGGGGCGTCGATGAGTTCGGCGGATTCGGCCTCGGTCAGCGGCAACGCCCGGTACACCCGGTCGCCCAGCAGGTCGATGATCGTGCCGGACAGCCCGAAACTGATGACCGAGCCGAACGACGGGTCGTCCTGCACCCGAAAGGTACAGCCGACACCCTTGGTGGCCATGCGCTGAATGTGCACGGGATTGCCGGAGATCTCGCTGAGGTCGGTGAAGGCCCGGCGCACCGCGTCGGCCCGCCACAGATCCAGGCGGACGCCGGTGAGATCCGGCCGATTGCGCCACATCTCGCCGGTGGCCTTGGCCGCTACCGGGTAGTCCAGCCCGTGGGCGGCGGCCACCGCGGCGTCGGCGTCACGCACCTCGCGGAACTCCACCACCTGAATTCCGTAACAGCCCAATAGTTCCGCGGCCTGCAGATCGCTCAGCCAGTGCGCGGTCTCGTCGGACATCCACTGCGCCACCAGTTCCCGCGCCCGCGCGGTATCGACACCGCCGGGGCGGGCAATGGGCGACAACGGCCGGGTGCGCCAGTCGGCGTAGCGCCGCACCCGCGCCAGCGCCCGCGCCGCACGCTCGGGATCGCCGTAGGAGGGAATGGATCCGCGCTCGAGCACGCCGCCCAGCCCGCGCGTCGCGAGCAGGTTGGGCATCCCCTGGTCGGCGACGAAGGTGGTCAGCACCGGTGTGGCCGGATCGGACTGGGCCCCGGAGCGAATGGCCTCGGTGAAGGAGGCGATGGCGGCGGGCACCGGCGGGGAGTAGATCACGATGACCGCGTCCACCGCCCGGTCGGTGACGGCCGCGGCGACCGCGGTCAGATAGTCGGCCGGACTCGCCTGCGGGCCCAGGTCGATGGGCTCGCCCACCTCGAGTCCCTCACCGCGGGCCGCGTCGACCGCCAGCCAGCTCAGCGCGGCACTGTTGCCGATCACCGCCAGCCGCGGACCGGCGGGCAGCGGCTGGTAGGCCAGCAGCATGGCGCAGTCGAAAAGCTCGGTGATGGAATCGACCTGGATGATGCCGGCCTGCGCGAACAGATTGCGCACCAGCGACCGGTCCAGGTCGCGGTCGCCGTCCATGCGGGCCACATTGCGGCCGCTGTTCACGGCCACAATGGGTTTGGTGTGGGCGACCCGGCGCGCGATGCGGGAGAACCTGCGCGGATTGCCGAAGGTCTCCAGGTACAGCAGCACCACGTCGGTGTCGGGATCGCTGTCCCAGTACTGCATGAGGTCGTTGCCGGACACATCGGCGCGGTTACCGGCCGATACGAAGGTGGACAGGCCCAGCTGCCGCGCCGCCGCCTCGCCCAGGATGGCCGCGCCCAAAGGACCGGACTGGCAGAAGAATCCGATGCGCCCACGTCCGGGCAGCACCGGCGCGAGGGTGGCGTTCAGGGCGATGGCCGGATCGCTATTGGCGATGCCGAGCGCGCTCGGGCCCACCACCCGCATGCCGTGCGCGCGGGCGGCGTCGACCAGTTCCCGCTCGGCCTCGTAACCGCGCGGCCCGGATTCGGAGAATCCGGCGGTCAGCACCACCAGGCCCTTGACGCCCTTGGCCATACAGTCGTCGAGCACCGAGCCGATCTCGGCGGCGGGTACCGCGATCACCGCCAGATCGACCTCGTCGGGAATGTCGCGCACGGTCGGATAGGCCCGCACCCCGCGCACCGCGGTGCGCCGCCGGTTCACCGGGTACACCGGCCCCTGATAGCCGCCCGAGAGCAGGTTGGCCAGCACCGCGCCGCCCACCCGGGTGGTCGAGGGCGTCGCGCCGATCACCGCGATGGACCTGGGCGACAACAGGTTCCCCACACTGCGGGCCTCCGAGGCGCGCTCACGCGAATCCCGCACCGAGAGCAGGGCTTCGGTGGGGTCGATGGCGAACTCCAGATGCAGCACCGACCCGTCGTGGCTGCGCTGCACCTGATATCCGGCGTCGCGGAACACCTGCACCATGGCGTTGTTCTCGGCCAGCACCTCGGCCACGAAGGTCTCGATATCGTTCTCGGCCGCCGCGCCCGCCAGATGCTCGAGCAGGATCGAGCCCAGTCCCCGGCCCTGATGCCCGTCGTCCACCACGAACGCCACCTCGGCCGCCCGCGCCCCGGACCGCTCGGCCAGATACTCGTAGCGGCCCACCGCGATGATCTCCTCGCCGAGCTCGATCACCAGCCCGACCCGATCCCGATAGTCCACGTGCGTGGTGCGGTACAGATCCTTCGGTGTCATGCGCGGATACGGCCCGAAGTAGCGCAGGTACCGGGTGCGGTCCGACAGCCCCCCGTGGAAACGCTCGAGCGCCTGCGCGTCCGCGGCGGTGATGGGGCGCAATCGCACCACACCGCCGTCCGACGCGAGCACATCCGCGAACCAATGTTCCGGCGGCGGAGGCGGATTCACCGGTGTGCCCGGGGTGTCCGGCGGCAACGGCGGAGGTGCGGCGGCCGCGGGTTCGACCGCGCCGCCGGACGCGGAGGACGCCGCCGCACGGCCGTTGCCGGACTGCGCGGTGATGGTGTTGCCCGGCGGCGAGGTCATGCCGTTGCCCGGCGGCGGCGTAACGCCACGGCCCGGCGGCGGGGTGGGGTGGTCGGGGTCAGTCACGGGGATCCTCCGGATCCAGGCCGAGCAGGCCGAAACTCGCCCGGCGCGTTGCCAATACGGATGTGTCCAGGGCTCGGCGGGCGCGGTCGGCGCGCTCGTCGCCGGTCTCGCGGCCACCGCCGGGGCCGTCCCAGCGGGCGAAGGTGGTGTCCGCGCCGTCGCCCATGGTCTCGGGCGCGGCGATGGTGGGCGCGTAGCGGCCCACCAGCTCACGCCATTGCGGTGGCGTCGGGGTGTCCGGATCGACGCTGCGGCCCAGGGCCGTGGCCAGCAGGTGTGTCCAGGCCCGCGGCACCACCCGGATCAGTCCGTAACCGCCGCCGCCGACCGCGAGCCAGCGGCCCTCGGCATAGCGGTCGGCCAGCTCGCGCATGGCCACGAAGGCCGCGCGCTGACCGTCGACGCTGAGCTCGAGATCGGCGAGCGGGTCCTCGCGATGGGTATCGACACCGCACTGGCTGATCACGATCTGCGGCCGGAACGCGGCCAGCGCGCCCGGCACCACGGCGTGGAAACCGCGCAGCCACAGCGGGTCCCGGGTGCCGGGCAGGATCGGCAGGTTGATGGCGGTGCCCTCGGCCGCGCCGACCCCGGTCTCCTCGGGCCAGCCGGTATTGGGCCACAGCGTCGCCGGATGCTGGTGGATGGACACGGTCAGCACGCGCGGGTCACCGTAGAACACGCGCTGCACGCCGTCGCCGTGATGCACGTCCACGTCGATGTAGGCGATGCGGTCGAAACCGTTGTCCAGCAACCACGAAATGGCCACCGCTACATCGTTGTACACACAGAACCCCGCTGCCGAGGCCGGCATGGCGTGATGCATGCCACCACCGATGCTGACCGCCCGCCGGGTGCGCCCGGCCGCGATCTCGCGGGCGGCGGCCAGCGTGCCGCCCACGATGACCGACGCCGCCTCGTGCATGTGCGGGAACACCGGGTTGTCGGCCGAGCCGAGTCCGTAGGGCGGGGCGTCGGGAACCGGGCCGGGCGGTTGCTGGGCGTGCTTGACCGCCTCGATGTAATCGTGGGTGTGCACCCGCAGCAGGTCCGATTCCCCGGCGGCGGCCGGGGTGAGCCGCTCCACACCGTCGAGCAGTCCGAGTCCCTCGGCGAGCGCCATGGTGAATTCGAGCCGGGCCGGGCGCATCGGATGCTCCGGCGTCCAGGTGTAGTCGAGGAACCTATCGGTCCAGACAACGGTTCCGTCACCACCAGCTAGCCCAGGCATACCCGCCACGCTAGTGTCC